>JANXAQ010000294.1 GCA_025062105.1 Thermoguttaceae bacterium | reverse complement strand
CAGGAGCCGGTCGGCCAAAACCCATGGGAAACCAGCCCAATCCCCATTTTAGGACAGCCTCTAAGTTCGACTTTTGCCAATTTTCCAAACTGCTTTTTACCTCAGGAGTTATGGCAGACCTTCCTTTTGTTCACACAATTTCCTAACTCCAGTAATTCCAGGCAGTTATGTTTTTTCTTTCGACGAAAGGCCCAAAATGGCAAAAGTGGAGCTTAGGAGGAAATTGCCATCCCATTGGGAAAAATGATTGCCCCATATAGGGGAATAACGGACTTCTCAAAAGAAGCCAACAGTTAGTTTGGAACAATGACAGCATTTAGGAAAGATGATTTGGGAATCTGGAAAAGTTTGCTTTCGGAAACTATTTCACATCTCTGGCCTATGTTATCCATTCTGGACTCTTCAACACGTTTTCGGATCTGCCTAAAAGAGATGGATGTATATTTTAACTCTGAGTTCCAACGAGCGGCACCAAGGGAGGGTGGGAGGAAGGGGAAAATATATGGTCCACAGGCGTTTTTTCCTCGCAGAGGTCATTGCCTTCCACAGGCTAACCTCTTATCCGGTGAGCAGATACCAGTTTCTTCACACAGCAAAATACTCAGTAGCTTCAAGGGAGAATACCTCCTTTTATGGGATGTTTATGGGATGTCCCCCGTGGGACAAACCCAGCCAGAATTGTACCCCTCTTCTCGACATCAGGTCGATGGGAATTTTCCATGTAAGAATAACCGAGATATTCCTAAGATGATTCTCTAAATTATCTATTTTCCCTATATTGCAAACTTCCGACCTGGCTTACCAATTTTTACTAAATTATCAGCCCCACAACTTCAGCAGAATGAAGAATTCATCTGAGGAATCTCCTGGGAAAGCCCGGATTCAAGTTCAGCAAAACCACGCTAAATAATTATTTCAGGCAATGACGCAGGAAGGCCTTTCTGCATAGGGAGGAATCGGGGGCGTTTGTACTTTGCACAGCGGCCTGCGGGGGCAACAAGCTTCATTGGCTTGTTGCCGGGACACTCAGAAAAGAGGCCCAATGGGCCAAAAATAGCCTCCCCTGTTCAGTCGGTTGGAAGAAGGCGGTCGGGCTTCAGCCCAGCAAAGGTACAGCTCTCGGATCCTTATAGCCAGCAAAGAAGAACTTCACCAGCAGATACCTCCCCTTTTTGGGTTGAAAACCCCAAAAGAATCTGAACTTCTCTGGCAAGGATTCCGTAACGGATATAACCGAGCGACAAAGAAAGGATCAGACTCAATACCCTCAATTTGGGGGGATTTGGGGCGAGCGTTTCTAACATATCCTCCATAAATGAGGGGTAGGGTTTGGTTCCTCCAGCCCTGTTTGGCCCTTTCTGGAAAACCAAGGTGAATTTCCTTTTTTAGAGTACCGACGGCAGCTGTCTCATGGTGCTTCAGCTTAAAGATGTAAAAAAGTCGTTCACCGAGCCGGACGGTTCGCCTTTGCCGATTTTGGACATTCCCTGGTTTGAATTAGGTGCGGGCGAACAGATGGTGTTGGTGGGGCCGAGTGGCTGCGGCAAAACCACCCTGCTTCATGTCATTGCTGGTATCAGCCGACCTGATAGCGGCCATGTAAAGGTCAACGGCTGGGACATCACCTTGATGACGGAAGCAGAGGTGGATCGCTTTCGGGCGGAGAATATTGGATATGTATTTCAAACGTTTAATCTACTGCCAGGTTTTACGGCCTTGGAAAATGTGATGTTAGGGATGCGGTTTGGCCGCGGCCGGGTGGATCGAAATCGGGCCAAATACCTGTTAGAGCGGGTTGGCCTAGGCCATCGTTTGCATCACAAACCGACCGCGCTTTCGGTGGGCGAACAGCAGCGGGTTTCGGTGGCCCGGGCATTGGCCAATCGTCCGAAGCTAATCCTAGCCGACGAACCCACAGCTAACGTCGATGCCGGCCATCAGCAGCAGATCGTCGATCTGCTGCGGGAAACATGCCAGGAAGAACAGGTTGCCCTGCTCATCGTAACCCACAATATGGAGGTGGCCCGACAGTTTCCTCGTGTGGATCGTTTGGAAGATTTTAATCTGGTGCTCAAAAAGCCCTATAAAGAATCTTCCTAAGCAGGGTAAAATCTACAGATTACCTCAAGAGTCAAACTCTTTCCCGCAGATTTTTAACAGGTCTTCGGAAGTTTCCTCCGCGACAAGGAAATTTCTGGGGAAAATCATAAGGCAATCCGGTTTCAATCAGTGAAGGAAATTGAGGATGAGTTTGTGGTTTATCGCTTGGCGAAATATTCAACAGCGGTCGCTGGCCTCCAGCTTGACGGCCCTTTCAATGGCCTTAGGGGTAGCGTTGGTGGCGGCCGTTTTAGTTATCCATGGGGTAATCGAACGGAGTTTTCGCCGCGGTGCTCAGGGATATGATCTGGTAGTTGGCCCTAAGGGCAGTCCCATGCAACTGGTGCTTAACACGGTCTATTATTTGGGCGAACCCGTGGGCAAAATTCCCTATGAGCACTATATGGAGCTTATTTCCCATCGATTTCAGCTTCCGGATGGCCGGGTAGCTCCCCCGTTTGCTAAGTGCATTCCCGTTTGCATGGGCGGCAGCTATTTGGGATTTCCGCTGGTAGGCACAACACCCGAGTTTTTTGAACTTTCGTTCATGGAAGGTCAGCATTACGAGTTTACTCAGCATGGGGGCCAGGGCCGAAATATGGAGATCGGTAATTTTTGGGAGGCGGTCATCGGACCGACCGTGGCCAAAGCCGCCAACCTCAAAGTAGGCGACCAATTCCAACCCCGACATACGACTGGCATCGAAGAAGAATGTCCCGAAGAGCATCATCCGTTCACAGTGGTAGGGATTTTTGCACCTACCGGCACGCCCAACGACCGAGCTATCTTCGTCAATATCGAAGGTTTCTGGCGGATGCACGAACACCGCTCGGACCCTTCTGCTTCTCCGAGTGAAGTTTCTCCTCGCAGGACAGCTTCCCCTGATCCGGCAGACGGAGCCGCCTCGCACTCTCAACCTCAGCCAAGTTCTTCTTCCTCCCAAAGCCAGCCGTCCGCCAACGGTTCCCCAGAGCAAAGCCCCCACCATGCGCCAGAACGGTTTATCTCGGCGGTGCTGATTCGGTTGGATGAATCGGATCCCACCTTAAATGTGGCTTTGCCCCGCCTTATTGAAGACTATCGGATTGGCGGAGTACAGGTGTTCCAGGCAGTGCATCCTTCGGTGGAAGTTGCAAAACTGCTGGAGGGCATCATCGGCAATGTGCAACTGGTACTTTTGATTCTGGCGGTCCTAGTGGTGGTGGTAGCAGGCGTGGGGATTTTGGTGAGCATCTATAATTCAATGAACGAACGTAAACGGGACATCGCCATTATGCGGGCGCTGGGTGCAAGTCGGCTGACCGTCATGATGGTCATCTTGTTGGAGTCGATCCTGCTTTCCTTAGGCGGCGGTGCGGTAGGAGTGGTAATGTCTCATGGGCTGATCGGCCTTTTGGCGCCGATTATTACCGAACATACCGGTGTGCAGATTAGTGCCCTGCATTTTCAGATAAGCGAGCTGGTGTTGATTCCTGGTCTGGTGATTTTAGCTTCCATTGTAGGGTATCTGCCGGCGGTGGCCGCTTACCGGACGGATGTGGCCAAAGCTTTAGCTGCTTCCCCCTAAGCTCGACTTTTGCCATTTTTAGTCTCCTACCCAAAGAAAAATCCTTGGAAATATTGGACTTAGGAAATTAATCGGACAAACAGAAGGAGGATAGGTTGTAACTGCGGAGGACAAACCAACTTTAGGAAAAATGGTAAAAGTCGAGCTCAGGGCTGTTCTGAAACGGATTTCCCTAAGAAAAACCGTTTACGGACCCTATGATAATACTGAACATATAGTGAACATTGTGAATTTTATAATCATATAGCTGTTTGGTTCTTCTATGGATATCCGTACTGCATATTGGGAACTAACAATGCTAGTAACCCTTATGTTGGGTTAGAAGGAGGACAATATGGTATAAAAATATCCCTTTTGAATTATGCAGAGGTTCCTTAACTCTTCCGAATCATCCAGAATCCCAAACGGGCTGTTTTACGGACCGTAAATGGAAAAAACCGCTCACCCTAAAATTCATCAGCAAACCCGAAAAACCAATTTCTGGACATCCTTTAAGTTGCTTTTGGCTTGGAACAGTTCCAGGCACTGGGTAGTGCCTGCCATTTCTAGGAACTTCCCATGACGACATTTGCTTCTCAAGAATCTTTTTATTTGCCAGAAGATGTCGAACCTGGAGCCCATCCTTACCGCCATGTTTCTGCCTTGGCGGTCGGTAGCCTGGTCTGTGGAGCTTTGTCGTGGTTAGGAGCCTATTTTGAATGGCTCTTGGTGCTACCGATGGTGGGCATCGGGTTGGGACTGGCGGCCCTGACCCGTATCGACCGGTTTCCTGATGAGCTGACTGGTAGCGTGGTGGCCAAATTGGGCATTGGACTTTCAGGAGTTTTCGCAGTGGTTTGTTTCAGCTGGCATGGATATCTTTATTTTGCCGCCGCCCCGCCCGGCTACTATATGATCAACTATGATATGCTCAAACCACTGCCAGGTGCAGCCCAGGACGATCCCCCGCCGGCAGCTCGCCAACTGGAAGGAAAACGAGTATTTATCAAGGGATATATGTACCCAGGCCGACAGACCATCGGCATCGAACGCTTTACTCTGGTGCCGTCTCTAACGCATTGCCAATTCTGTATGCCCCAAATAAAACCCACCGAGATGATCGATGTCAAACTGGTCCACGGCTTGAAAACCCGCTTTACCAACCGACGTCGGGGTGTGGGCGGCATCTTCCACATCCGCTCTCCTGAAGACAAAGAACCCGGCTTGCTGTACCAAATCCAGGCTGATTACCTGAAATAGGTCGACTTTTGCCATTCTCCGAACTGCTTCTACCTCCAGGAGGCATAAAGGTACCCCCCTGCGGTTCTAACAATTTCCTAACTCCAATAGTTACAAGCAGTTAGATGTTTCTCTTTCGGGATGAGGCCCAAAGTGGCAAAAGTCGAGGTAGGAACTGTGGACCTTTCATTTGCCCTCTACAGTTTCCCTATTTTACCTATTTTAAAAATCCCCCGGACACCAGAAGTGCGAAAGAGTCTTAGTTCGCAAAGAGGGAGAAAACGGATATATTAATCGGAGACGTGTTAAAACATTCGCACCGAAGAGACCGTCGGCCTTTGTCCTGGGGGGGTCGGCGGGCTGGGCAAAAGGGTCGCGATTCGGAACAGAAGACAAGGGAAAACTTTGGTAGGCTGAAGGTGGGCTGATGGCCAAATATATAGTTCGATTTGGGGCGATGCGGTTGTTGGGCCTGTTCAGCGGGCCTGAAAATACCCAATTTACCCGAGGGGATAAGGTGATTGTATGTACCGAACGGGGTCTGGAGGTTGGGCAGGTCCTTCGGGAGGCCGACCAAACCATTGAAGAGCAATTGGCTTCTGCGCCCCAAGGCCAAATCCTTCGCTTGATGACCTCAGAAGATGCCAACGAGTTGCGACGAATCCAGGCCCATGAACAGCAGGAGATGCAAATCTGCCAACGGTATGTGGATCAACTCGGTCTGCAAATGAAACTAGTGGATGTGGAGCATTTGTTTGGGGGGGAGCGGATCATTGTTTATTATCTGGCGGACGGCCGGGTGGATTTTCGGGAGCTAGTGCGTCTTTTGGCAGCTGAGTTTAAAACACGTATCGAAATGCGCCAGATCGGAGTTCGGGATGAGGCCAAGCTTTTGGCTGATTACGGCGATTGTGGTCAGCCGGTCTGTTGCAATACCCATTTGGTTACAATGCCGCCGGTGTCCATGAAGATGGCCAAGTTGCAAAAATCCACTTTGGATCCAACGAAGATTTCTGGCCGCTGTGGCCGGTTGAAATGTTGTCTGCGATACGAGTATCCAACCTATGCGGAGATCGTTCAACAATTACCTTCTATCGGAGCCCAGGTCCGTACCCCTTCGGGAACTGGTCGAGTGATTGGCCAGGAAATTTTGGCCCGTCGGGTGCTGGTCCAAACCGAGGATGGTTACCAACGCTATTTTACACCAGAGGAAATTACGGTAGTGGCGGAAGGCCCGAGTACGGAATCCTCTGAGGAGACTACGCCAGAATAACCTGCTACCATCCTATTGTACCTAGCAGGTATCAGAGGCTGTCTGAAAAAGCATTTTCTATGATGAAACGTGGTTTCCTTCCTCAATGCCCCAGAATCCCCAAAATCCCTGTTTTTAAGGAGTCGGAAGGATAGGAGCCGGTCGGCCAAAACCCATGGGAAACCAGCCAAATCCTCATTTTAGGATAGCTTCTCAGAACCGTAGGATTTGGGTTTTTGCAGGGATGCCATGTAAGGGTGATTATGTTCATTTAGTCTGTAGAAAGTTGGTGTGTTCGGTTGCTACTATGTTTGACCCGTTGAGCGCGATTGTCCAATTAGCCAAGGAAGACAAACGCTACAAACTCGATGCATATTTATTCGTGTTTGAAGCGCTCCGCTTTGCGCAGGAACAGCTGCGCATGGGTCGGGAGGCCCCCAGTGAACCGTTACCTGGCGAAACACCGGAAAAAGAAGAGAATCCTAAAGGCCGGCATGTAACCGGCCAGGAACTCTGCGAGGCGATCCGACAATATGCGATACAGCAATACGGTTACATGGCCAAAACGGTACTGAATAGCTGGGGTGTCTATACGACGCGAGATTTCGGAGAGATCGTGTTCAATTTGATCCGAATTGGTCAGATGCGGAAAACCCCTCAGGACCGGATCGAAGATTTTGATAACGTGTATGACTTTCAGACTGTTTTTGTAGATCAGTTTCGTTTCGAGTTGCAGGATGCTCAACGCTCTGGCAAGGTATAGCTTTGGAGAGGCTGTTGGAGGCTGTCGGTACCCAGGAAGAAAGCGTTGCTTGTATGGGGCGAACATCTCGATCAGAAGGCAAAAATTCTCCAACTGCTGGTTGGGAAAACCCTGCCACTTCCAACCCTCTACCGTCTTCCCGGAAGGCTTCGCTTCCCACGGCTGCCCAACGGCTATTTCTATGGATCATGACGGCCCTATTAGCTGGTTGGGTGCTGCTGCTTAGTCTTTTGGCCTGGTGGTCGTGCGAATAAATAGTGGAATCTCGTCAAAATCCTGATAATAGTGAACTTCATGAACTTTTGATTCGGTCAGAATGGCCCTGCCCCATTCAAAGCCCTACCATATGTAGGGTACTAGCAATGCTAGCAACTCTTATATTAGGGTAGAGATGGAGGACACCAAAACAGGGTAAAAACATATCCTTTACATTATGCAGAGGCTCCTAGTTTTTCTAGCTGGGCTTTGCCTGCTCAGAGGGTGTACTGAAATTGGGATTTTGCTGGCTTCTTAATGGATTTTGGCCCACTGGTTCCTTCGCTGGACACTCCTTAAAAATAGAGATTTTGGAGATTTGAGAGAATTTAGGTGTGAACCCGCTTTCATCGTAGAAAGTGCATGTCAGGACAACTTCTTGCAGATTTTTTCAGGAGGTCTTTGGATGAAAGCAACTTTTGGGAAGAAACGGTTTTTGGTATGGAGGAATACTTTTCTGGCAATAGTGTTTTTAGTGGCTGGGCAAGAGGGGAGTTTGGTTTTGCGGGTAGTTTCATCTTGGAGGTGGGGATTGGCCTTGGCCCAGCAGACCACCAAAGAAAAAGGCGCATCGAAGTCCACCGTTTCGCAAGACGCTACTGCCGAAAGGTTGACGCCAAAGAAAGATCATAAAAATCTGCTCATCTATTGGGATGAACAGGGCCGGGAGCTTCCGGTCCGTACGGTGCAGGACTGGCAGCGGCGTCGGGCCGATATCTTGCGAGGCTTTCAGGAGACTGCCGGACCGCTGCCAGAAAAATTCCGCCAAACGCCTCTGGATGTGCAGATTTTGAAAACCGAAGAAACGCCGGTTTATCGCCGGATAAAACTCAGTTATCAGCCGGAGCCTGGTGACCGGGTACCGGCGTGGCTTTTGATCCCCAAGCAGTTGCGAGGCCGAACCGCTGCCATGCTTTGTCTGCATCAGACCATTTCGATTGGCAAAGATGAGCCAGTCGGCTTGGGCGGTTCTGCCTCTTTGCACTATGCTCATGAGTTGGCCCTGCTTGGCTTTGTGTGTCTGGCGCCAGATTATCCCTCGTTCGGCGAGTATCCGTATAACTTCCGCACCCAAGGCGCCCACTACGCCAGCGGCACTATGAAAGCCATCTGGAACAATATCCGTGCCGTCGATCTTTTGGAGACCCGGCCGGAAGTGGATCCAAAGCGAATTGGCTGCATCGGCCATTCTCTGGGGGGACACAATGCTATTTACACGGCTGTGTTTGAACCTCGCCTAAAGGTGATTGTTTCCAGTTGTGGGTTCACGCCTTTTCATGATTATTACGGGGGCCGGTTAGACGGTTATGTGCAAGATCGGTATATGCCTCTGATTGGCAGGCGGTTTGGCAAGGACCCGGATCGGGTTCCATGGGATTATTATGAATTGATCGGGGCGTTGGCGCCTCGGCCTTTTTTGACCAACTCCCCCTTACACGATGCCAATTTTGACGTCGGCGGTGTCAAGAAGGTCATTGTCGAAGCCAAAAAAATTTACCAGCTCTACGGTGTGCCAGAACACCTGATAGCCTTTCATCCGGACTGCGGCCACGATTTTCCGGAACCGGTTCGGAAGGAAATCTATGCCTTTTTATCTCGGTATTTCGATGTCAACCCGGCCAATGCTATCCCCGAACCGTCGAAAAAGTAAGCGACGCGAACAAAATGTGCTTTCCTATCATCCTCTAGGGGTCAGGTAGCACCTCCGAACCTTTTTGGATTTTCATTTTGTTAGAGGTTGGCTCTGTTGAAACCATTTCCGGTCGGAGGCCTAAACCCACCAAAACTGAAGCAAAACCGACCCAGCATGGGCAAAACTTCCCCAGATTGCATACAACCTTTCAACAGAACCTTAGAGGTTCTAAACTCCACTTTTGCCATTTGGGGCTTAGTTTTGGAGGAGTAATGGTCTAACCGCTTGTAACTATTGGACTATGGGAGATTGAGTGAACACAAGGGTTTTCGCCATAACTACTGGAAATGAAACAAGTTAGAGAAAATAGCTAAAATCGCGTTAAACCATTCCCTGCTCTCGTTTTTCTGAATCGTTTAAGGCTTTCTTAGTGGTGGAACGTATCAGTTCACTTGAGGATCCCCGGGTTGCCGGCTATCGGAACCTGCCGGATCGAACCTTACGGGGGGAAAATATCTTTATTGCCGAGGGGAAATTGGTGGTCCTTCGGCTTTTGGACAGTCCCTATCAAGTGGAGTCGGTCTTAGCGGCCGATATCCATGCCGAGCAGATGGCCAAGATTGTCGGCGATCGGGCGCCGCTGTATGTTGCTACGGAAGAGCTGGTGCAGCAGATTGTGGGTTATCCGTTTCATCGAGGTGTGTTGGCCTTGGGCCGGCGACCAGCACACACGCCGACCTGGTCAGAATTGTTAGAACAATTTTCTCTCAGCCAGGATCTGCGCCTGGTGGTTTTGCCAGCCATCAATCAGCCGGAAAATCTGGGCTTGATCTTCCGGAGTGCTTGTGCGTTGGGACTGGATGGCGTGCTTTTGGGGCCGCAGACTGTGGATCCGCTTTCGCGGCGTGTTTTACGGCTTTCGATGGGCGGTGTGCTACACATCCGGTGGGCCAGAACAGAACATTTGGTTTATGATCTTCGGCAGCTAGGTCAGCGCTGGCAGGTGGTTCGGGTGGCAGCCGTGGTCGATTCGGCAGCTACTCCCCTGGAACAGTTCTGCTGGCCGTCGCGGGCCGCTGTGCTTATGGGCAACGAGTTTGAGGGGTTGCCGGCGTATATCGAGCGGCTTTGTGACGCCAGGCTTACTATCCCCATGCATAACCCGATGGATTCGCTTAACGTCGGCGTAGCCGCCGGAATTTTCCTTTACGCCATGACCCGCTCCCAATCCCTAGGCACAGTCGGACCAATGGGAGAAGCCTAAACGATTCTGGAAAGTGGCTTGCACTTGCCTCCGGATTCGAGGAGCCTGAAAGGTGCCTTAGCCATGCTGGGGGTGTTGCCTGGGAACAGCCCTATGGATGGCTTCGGGTTGCCTCTTTTAGGGAAAAAATGTTGCCTTTTCTCCTTTTTGGAGGAAGCTCTTGATGGATGGGCAAATTTCACGTCGGCAATTCTTGCGAACGGCTGGTGCAGTGGCAGCCACCGCAACGTGGAACTTTGGCTGGGTTTGGATCGGACGGGCGCAGGCGGCGCCGAAGATCGAATTGCTGGAAACCAAAGTCATTTCGCACCAATCGGATCTTTATCATGGTTGGCCGACCGTGGCCCGCCGACGCACTGGCCAATTGCTTTTGGTCTATTCCGGAGGCAGGGAAGAACATGTTTGTCCGTTCGGTCGGGTCGAACTAATGCGGTCCGACGACGAGGGCCGGTCCTGGGGATGGCCATGTGTGCTGATGGATACGGAAATCGACGACCGTGATAGTGGTGTGCTGGAAACCGCCCAAGGCAGCATCCTGGTAACAACGTTTACCTCTCTGGCCTATGAGGCGATCTTAACCGAAGAGGAGCGCCGTGTGGTGGAAGGAAAGCCTACCTGGGCCCCGGAGCGCCTACGCCGTTGGCAGGCCGCCCATCGACGCCTCCCCGCAGAAAAGCGAGACACTATGCTCGGCCAATGGATGCTCCGATCCACCGACGGCGGCGCTACATGGTCCGCTCCGTATCGAGTGCCGATCAATAGCCCTCATGGGCCGTTCCAGCTCCAAAATGGACGATTGCTCTACGCCGGCAAAGAACTCTGGCACGCCAAAGAACAACGGATCGGCGTGTGCGAATCGATGGATGATGGACAAACATGGAGCTGGCTAGCTACCATTCCCACTCGGCCTGGCGATGACCACCGCCAGTATCATGAGCTTCACGGTGTCGAAGCCGCCGATGGCCGCTTGGTTGTCCAAATCCGAAACCACAACAAAGCCAATTCTGGTGAAACCCTCCAAACCCATTCGATCGACGGCGGTAAAACATGGGCTATGCCGTATGAAATCGGAGTCTGGGGATTGCCTTCGCACCTGCTCAGGCTCCGAGATGATCGGCTGCTGATGACCTACGGCCATCGTCGGCCGCCGTTTGGTGTGCAGGCCCGGTTGAGCGAAGACCACGGCCAACACTGGTCCAAACCGATCCTGATCGCCCAGGACGGTATCGGCGCCGATCTAGGCTATCCCAGCACGGTACAACTTTCGGATGGCTCGCTGCTAACGGTTTGGTACGAAGTGATGAAAGGCAATCCCCGGGCGGTGCTCCGCCAGGCCAAGTGGAAACTGCTGTAATTATCTTGGAAAGTCGGTACTCGAAGGTGCGGGTAGGCAGTGGAGGGTGCGGGGGTGGGAGTGGCGGGGAGAAGGCAGAAGGCTGAGGGCGGAGGATTCGGGCGACAGGCCTACGATTGCTGGCACCATCGGTATCTACACAGCTTTTCGGACCCACAATATGTTGGGGTAAACTGCTCAGCAAGAACACTATATCTGGAGAAGAAAACCGTTATGTAGATTCCTATGTCCTGGACCCGAGCCGCCACCATAAGGGAGCGGCCTATGAAATCCAATAGGCCAGTAACCATGTGCGTGCGATACGAGATCGGCAACGGATAGGAGACCTAGCAATGGTCAGCTCTGGCAAACAGACGCGGCGAGATTGGCTTCGGTTGACGGGGACATTGACCGTCGGCAGCCTCTTGGGTTCCCACCATCTTCGAGCGGCCCAACCTGCCTCGAAACTGCCTCCTTGCCAAGCGATTACCAAGGGGCCGAAGTTTCACTGGTTCGGTTACTATGACAAATGGCAATTCGATCTAACGGATCGATATGTCCTGGGCATGGAGGTGGATTTTGAACATCGTTCGCCCAAGCCGGACGACATGGTCCGGATTGGCATGATTGACCTGGCCGACGGCGACCGATGGACCGAACTGGGTACCAGCACGGCTTGGTGTTGGCAGCAAGGCTGTATGCTGCAGTGGCGGCCTAGTTTTCCCGACCAAATCCTCTGGAACGATCGACAAAAGGACCACTACGTTTGCCATCTCTTGGATATCAAGACCGGCCAGAAGCGAACTGTGCCGATGGCCATTTATGCGGTTAGCCCGCCGATGGGCAGTAACAACCGACTTTCGCCGTTTGGCGGACATGCGGCCCGGCTACGGCTATAACGGCATCCCCGACCCTTATGCCCCCCAGTTGGCGCCCAAAGAGACTGGCATTTGGCGGGTCGATCTGCAAACCGGTAAAACAGAGCTTATCATCAGCTACGCAGATGTAGCAAAAATACCCTTCCCACACGGGGAATTCGGCCAATCGAAACATTGGTTCAACCATCTGCTAGTCAATCCCGACGGAAGCCGATTTGTTTTTCTGCACCGATGGCGCTTACCGGAAAAGCCGGGGCATACAATACGAATGATCACCTCTGCACCGGACGGCTCCGATCTCCGCATTATCGATGATAACGGCCTAACAAGCCATTTCATCTGGCGGGACCCAAAACATCTGCTGGTTTGGACGCGGAAATTAAAACGGGACGGGTTCCTCCTGGTAGAAGATAAACCCGGCGGCACCGTTGAAGAAGTGCTGATGACCGGCGACGGCAACTGCAACTACCTGCCCAACTCCCGTTGGTTCGTCTGGGATACCTATCCGGACCAGCAACGAAACCAGCACCTTTATCTTTATGATATCGAGCGCAAAGAACGGATGCCGTTGAGCGTTTTTTATCAGGGGCCAGAGTACCGGCAACCCCCGTTCCATGAATGGCGCTGCGATTTGCATCCTCGCATCAGGCGCACCGGCCGCTATATTTGCATCGATTCCGTGCACGAAGCCGGCCGACAGATGTACCTAATTGACATTAGTTCTATCATCCCAACCTAATCCCCAAGAAAAAGCCGCTATAAAGGCCGATTAGCTTCCCGAAATTACCAGATGGTTTCCTTTTCCCTGACTTTCTCAAAATTCTCCCTTTATGAGGCGAGGGTGGGATGAAACCGTTCTGGCCCGGGTGTTGCTGAAACGGCTGCCTGCCTGTACTTTGTGATCCCTAACAGCCTCACCTGGTGAAAGGTCATACGTTGGAGGAGCAATTTTGGGGGACTGTTGCGGGGAGGGCTTAGGAGCCGAAAATGTCCTTCGGGCATAGCTGGCCCAAGTTGGCCTCGGTCTATAGCCTCGCCCCGGGAAAGGCATTTTTTAGAAAGTACAGTGTATTCCCGGAATGTGGGAACGCCAAAGCACCCCTACAGGAAGCACTCACTTGCAGCGGGAGGATTGGCGTTACTTTTCAGCGGGGACAAACATTCGGAAGTCGATCTGCCGTGGTGGCGGAAATTGGCGGCGTACCCGCTGGCGCAATTTCTCATCGATCGGCACATTCTCGGCGGCGGCCAATCGCTTCTCGTGCCAAGCAAACCATAGGTCCGTCAGCGAAACTTCTCCTTCCTGGATAGTGGCAAACTCGTAGTGGAAGATTTTCTCCACCCCTTCCAGACGGCCAAGTTCGATGGCTGCCCTGGCCCAAAGCAATTGCACCCGCTCATGCTGTCGGATTTTCTCCGGCAAGGTAGCGACAAAATCATAAACCTCGGCAAATCGGCGGCTCTGGGTGAGCATCTGAAGATATTCGATGGCCAAGGGAGCGATTTGGGGGCCGGTGTGCCAGGCCTGAAGTAGCAGTTGGCAAGCCTTTTGCCGATCGCCTCGACGGTCGGCCAAGACGGCCAGGTTTCGGAGCGCCCAACCGCTTTTTTGGCAAGCAAGCGAGGCCTGCCAGGCCTTTTCGGCACCCTCCAGATCCAGGGCCTCCATGCGGATATTGCCTAAATGCCACCAGGTGAGCCAATGGTTACCATCGGCAGTCTGGGCGCTTTTTTCTAAAAGCGGGGCCCATTCGCACTGAGTCATCAGGGCCCCTGGATCGGTGATGGTGGGTTCCACCGGCGGTAAGACACCCTTTTCCAGTAAAGCTAACCAAGGGGCTTGTTCCGGACCCAGAGATTCGGGCGGGAAGGGCAAATGCTCTGGCAGAGGATCGGGTAGATTTTGGGCCTGGCAGCGCCGACGTTCCAGAGCTGCCCAGCCAGAACCCATCTGCAAGAGCCGTTCTGGTGCACGGGTACTGATTTGGGTGAACTTTTGATGCCATTGAGCCATTTCTGCACGTGGTAGGATTTTTTCCAGGCATGCATCTGCCGCCTTCCAGGCAGCAGTCCAATCAGGACCATGTACGAGCTTCGGCTCCACTTCCAGCAGGCCGAAGGCTTCGGTCCAAGCCCAGGCGGTCTTTGGCGGCATGGGGATGCATTCCATTTGGGTTTGGGCCAGGCCGGCTTGGATTTCCAGATAGGCGAATCCCGGCTGAGCTAAGAATTCTTGCCAACGGCGTCCACCCTGGCTCATCCCCCAGGCGAAGATTTTTCTTCCTCGAAGCTGATCGGTGGATACTTCAAACAGGCCCCGACCTTGCCCGTCCAGAGCGGCAATCCAACGCCGCTGACCGTCCGGGATCCGGGCAAAAAAATCATAGGCCCGCTGCGATTGGGTTGTATAGGTCATATCCCGGCCTTCATAATGGGGCAGTCGGGCGATGGTTAGTTCCCCCCGCTCATAACTATGGGTCAGGCCAGTTTCAGTGGGCACCAGCACCCGTACATCCTTTCGTTCGGGTACGGCAATATTTGTCCACCAGTACATTGGTATTTCTACCTCATGTGGGTTTAGGATACGCACGTGGGCAAAAAGGACCGAACTGCCCGGCGGCAGGTGGAAATCAATCTGCCACGGAAAACACCGTACCCGGTCCCATTCGTACAGTCGAAGCACCGGTTCCCCTTGTCTGCCGCGAACCTGGGCCGCAAAGACCGGCGAACAGGTCAAATAATAATGGCCTCGGAGTGTCGTATTCCATTCGATGCCGCCGCTAAACCAGGCATTCCGTAGAGCCAGATTAGCAGGCTGAAAGACCGGATTCCGGGCCAAGAGCTCTCGCTGAGTCGGTTTATGGATCAGAGACACCAACCGGCCGCCTAGGTTGGGTAAAAAGACTGCCCGTAACGTTTCATTTTCCAATACCAGGGCGTCAAAACATCGGAGCTGCTTTTTGCGGTTATATCCGTCCTGGATTCGGTAAGGCAAACATCGCCAAGCCACCCGCCAACCCAGATACCGCCGTTCTTCTAGGGGAATAGCCGGGTCCAGCCGAATGGTTTCGTCCTCCCTCGGCCCCCGAAACATCGGAAGCGGATTTTCCGGCCCAAGCTCTGCCGCTGGAAGATAGTACCCCTCCCAACGGACAGTAGTACCTTGGTCGGCCGACAGAATACTAGGCATCCCTAGCAAGATACCCATACACAAGGCCATTCCTTTCAAATAGCGAGCAAAACCTCCACACTCTGCCAAGCACAGTTGCATCGGAACATTTCCTTGGAACTAGGAAGCCAAAAAGAGGGAAGAATAATTGAGAACGCTTTCTATTTTAGCGTTCAAAAGGGTAGGGAACTACCGTTTGCTGAACGCAAAAGCCTTACTTAGCTGGACGTTTGCTGTTTTTATAACTTCTTTTATTTCAGGTAGTTAGACGTTGAAGTCTCTTGGGTGAGCAAATTTCCAATGCCAATATTTTTAAAGGGGGAGCTCTGCCAAATCCTGAACACATAGTGAGCTATGTGAACTTTGGATTATATTCCCCTTTGCTTGTCCTACCTAGACACCTACTATTTATTGGGTGCAAACAATCCTAGCACCCTTTATATGTTGTGGTAGGGGGAGGAAAAGCCAAAATGGTATAAAAGTATCTCCCTAACATTATGCAGAGGTTCCTTCCGAATTCCAATGTCAGAACAGTCTCTAAGTCCAATAATACCAAAGATTTAGGGCATTCCCTTTCGACAGGAAACCAAAATGACAAAACAGGGCTTAGAGGCTGTCCTACAATGGGGATTTGATTGGTTTCCAATGGGTTTTGGCCGACCGGCTCCTATCCTTCAGAGTCCTTAAAAAACAGGGATTTTGGGATTCTGGGAAATTGAGAAAGGAAACCTCCTTTCATCATAGAAAATGCCTTTTTCGGACGGCCTCTTAGCTCGACTTTTGCCATTTTTCCTAACTTGGTTTGACTCCAAGAATTAGGACGAAGCCTCTGTTTGTTCACACATTTTCCCAAGACCAATAATTTCGGGCAGTTAGAACTTTCCCCCTTCGGCAGGAGCCTGAAAATGGCAAAAGTCGAGCTTAGAAGGAACCTACTTTTTTGACAAGTTCTTGGTATAAGGCTCGTTCCAGTTCAGGGATTTGGTCGATGGAAAGCGCATGGGCGTCTTTAGCCACTTGGAGCGCCTTAGCAGCGGCTTGCTGGTCATTGGCAGCCATATGGGCCAAGGCCAAGTGGAAATAACGCAATCCAGTCGGGTCCATGCTGATGGCTTCCCGCAACAAGGCCACTGCTTTGCCTGGCTCTCCTAAGCCGAAATAGGCCATCGCCTGGGTGTCTAATAGATAAGGCATAGGGCCTAATATGGCGATTGCTTGCTGGACATATTCTAAGGCTTCTTTAGGATTTTTGCCGCTCACGGCCAACACATAGGCCAGATTATTTGCTGCGGCAGCCCGCTCAAATTCGCTCAAATCGCTCCGGCCCATGAGTTCCCGATAGATACGTATCAATTCATCATATCGCCCTTGCAAGTCCAGAAGCCGGGCCAGTTGGAAGGGGGCGACCCGGGACAGGGGATTTTCTTCCAAGGCTTGGAGAATCCAGCCTTCCACTTTTCGGAAATGCTGTTGGGTGGCTCGTTTTCGTTGGGCCGTAAGGATATTGACGGCCGAAGTGATAATAGCTTCCATTTTGAGGGTTCCGATGGCGGCTTCGCACTGGGCCAGGGCTTCGTCTAGAGTGCCGTGTCTGCCTAAGAATTCGGCCAAGACAATGCTTCCGCCCGGCGCAGTTTCTGCAAACTCTTGGTAAAGTTGCCGAGCTGCTTCATATTGGTTGAGCTCTTCCAGCAAGGCGGCAGCATCCCGGAGCCTGGCTACTTGCTCTGGCGGCAACGGGCGTGGGATAGATTTTTTCACTAATTCCACGGCTTCTTGGGGTTGGCGGACCAATACCAGATAGCGAGCCTTCATCGCTACAGTGGGCGGCGCATTCGGAGCAATCTTTTCCAAGCGATTCAGCCAAACCTTGATCTCGCTGGCAGGCACAGCATGGCGAAAGAGCATCTCCAAATAGGCTTCGACAAATCGGTCGCCCACGCCCCTTTGGGCTAATAAATCCAGCATCTGTTCTCGGGCCATGGTCCATTGGCCCACACTGTCGTATAGTTGGGCTAGCAAAAATTGTTCTTCGGGCGAAAGACGTTGTCCTTTGATTTGAAGCTGCTTTTGCACCGTTTCCAGAATTTCGATGGCTTGTTGTTGGGCGGCCCGTTCAGGTCGTTTGGCCAAAATCAAGGCCTTCAGTTGAAGATCCACAAGACTATCTTTTTCCTGGTGGATATTTTCGTCTACTAGTCGGAGGGCATGCAGATGTCGGCGGTAATCGCCCATGGCAGCCAAGGTCCGGGCCAAAGCACGCCGAGCGCCAAGAATCTGGGCTTGGTATTTTTTCGGATCTTTCTGAGCCAGTTCTAATAGCTCGTTGAGCGTTTTTGCTGCTTTTTCCAGTTGGCCAGTTCGGAAATAAAATGCCGCAGCCCGATCCAATAGGTCGATCTCGTTTGGACGGCTTTGAAGAAGCAGTTCGTACTGTTCAGCAGCCCGAACCGGTTGACCGATCAACTCATAGGCATGGGCCAAAAACAAGGGAGCTTGGTCTTGAGGCAATTGCACTTGAGCCTGACGGAGTAGTTTTTCAGCCTCGCTGGGTTTATTTTGTGCCATCAGTGCTGCCACACATGCCAGCCAGGCCTCTGTCAAAGCAGGGGCCAATTCGATCGCCCGTCGGAAAGCTTGTTCAGCTTCCGATAGTTTTCCTGCCCGAGAGAGCAAATGCCCATACCAAAGAAAATCGGTAGCCTGGTTCGATTTTGCCACGGTCTGGGCGGCCAGCTCCAAGGCCCGTTCCAGTTGACCGGTACGTTCGTCCAGTTCAATCCGAAGCCGTTCCATCTGGGGCGACATGGCCTGTTGGCCCAACCGATCCAACTGCTGTTTGGCCTCCTCAAACCGCCCCCGGGCGTAAAGCAACTGCACCAACTGCTGCAAATGTAAGGGATCCAGGGGTGCCAGATTACTGGCCTCCTGATAAAGTCGAATGGCATCGTCGGGCCGATTCTCCATCAGGGCGATCTCGCCTTCCAATAAAAGCAATTTATGCCAGGTTGGCCGGGATTGGCGCGCTTCGTGCAAGTGTTGTTTCGCCCGGACCAAAGAACGGTGTTCCAACTGTCCTTTGCGAACCGCCCAGACTAATCGAGCCGCTTCCGCATAGTTCCATTCGGCACTTCGCCGTCCAAGTGCCTCAGCCAACTGATCGGCCGCCTCCTGCATTCCTCGGCCGTCGTCCATTTCCCGCGATAGTTCAAAAAGAGCTAAAAACAGTCGAGGTTCGGAAACACCAGCGGAAACTGCCTTTTTCCAAGCCCGTTGGGCTTCTGGCCGGGCCCCTAACAGATAATAGGCCAATCCCAAATGTTCCCAAAGCTCTCCGGAGTGAGCTTGAGGGAGTTTTTCGGCATGTTGCTCTAGCTCGGCTAAGATGGCTCTTGCCCTCTGGCCACCAAGCTGGGCAGCCAACGAAATCTGCATCAGCCGGACCGCCCGATCGTCAGCTAGTTTCCCCTGAAATTCCTCTAACATCTTTAGCGCAGATTCTGGACCTTCCTGGGCTGCTACCAAGCCTATTAACGCACTGGCCAGACCAGGATGATTCGGATGCTGCTGGAAGAATTGTTCTATTAAAGAGCGGGCCTCAGCGAGTTTGCCTTGTTTGGTCAGCAAATCGGCCCGCATCAGAGCTACCGGAATTTTCTCCCCTTCTTGGAGTGGCCCCATCTTTTCAAAAAACTCCTCCAACCGAGACCAGTCTCGCTGGCCTTCCGGTGTTTGGAAAGCCTCAGCCACCAGCAGGCGATAGATGGCCGGTCGGAGGCCGGCATTTTGATAGGCTTTTTGCAATTCGTCGGGATTGCGGATTTTGCGAAACTCAGCGACTGCCCGTTCGATCTGGCCCATGCGCAGCAAGGCCGAGGCCGCCCCGATCCGGGCCATCACGAGGTTCGGATCGTACTCCAAAACCCGCTGATATGCCGCCAACTGCTTATCTGGCAAACCAAGCTGTTCATAACAGGCTCCCAACAATAGGTCCGCCCGCCGTGCCAGATCCCCAAGCCGCTCCAAATCCGGCCGAATCCGTTCCAACAGATAGCTGGCCTTCCGCCATTGCCGTTCCAGAATCAACACCTGCGCCTCGAAAAATTGAATCACTTCCGGCCGAAACTGAAGCTTTTCCATCTTTTTAATGACGTCCCGGACGCCTTGGGCATCGCCTTTCTGTAACAATACACTCACCAGGGGGATCAACGCCTGAGGGTCTTTCATCTGTCGGAGAGCCTCGGCAGCTCCGGAAAAGTCTTCTGTCAATTGCCCAAGGCGAGCCTGGGCAGCTAAAACACGTTCCTCGCCCGGCGCAAGCACCGCCGCTTCCGCCACATACTGGCTGGCTCTTGCCAGATTGCCCTCCGCTAAGGCCAATTCCGCAGCTGTTAATAGCACCTCCACACTGCGCGGTGCCAATTCTAAGGCCTTTTGAATGTCTTGCCGGGCTTTGTCGAACTCCTTTCGCCGTTGATACAATCTGGCCCGAATCACATACGCACGGGCCTGATCCGGATTGGCCAAGATCATCTGCTGAACGACCCCCTCGGCACGATCCGGATCCTGCATTTTTTCCATAAGTAAATTGGCCAACTCTTCATAGGCCGCCAGCGCACTTTTATCTTCTGCTACTACTTGTTCCAGAATGCTCAAAGCCTCTCGGAAATGTTCAGTCTGGATCAACGATCGAGCCAACTGAATGGCTACCGAAGGATCGTTGGGCTGCAGCTCTCGAAGCCGACGGTAATAGGTAGTAGCTTGGGTGTGCATGCCCACCTGAAAGGAAATGTCAGCCAGTTTGCGCAGGAGTTCCGGATTTTCCGGATCCCGACTGGAAGCCATTTCCAAAGCTTCTCTGGCCTGCAGCTTGGCCCGCATCGGAGTACCGGGCTTTTCAGCTTGAGTTGCTAGGAGCAGAGCAAGTTTGGCGAGGTTCTGGGTGTCTTTTGGCTGAAGGCCAATGTACCGCTGATACTTTTGGACAGCCTCTTGAAGCTTTTTCTCTGCCTCCTCCTGCTTGCCCTGCGTTTGCAGATTCTTAGCTTCAGCCTCAGCCGCCTCGGCCTCCCGAAGAATTGCTTCAGCCGTACGCTGTACCTGCACCGCATGGAGCAGGAGCACCCCACCGACCACCACCACCCCACCGACCAACAACCCCACGACCAGCTTCCAATTCAAGACCCTATGCGTACGTCGGGGTACCATCGGAAAACCTCACTAATTTCTATTGCCTTCGAAGTCAAGAAAGGACAACCCCCAAACCATACCATTATGGCCCAGACCCACTGAGTTCTTCATCAATTGGCTCTACCCAGCTTATCCCCTTCCCCCATTCCGATCCCAACATTATACATAAGTTGTCATGCTAGCAGGGAAAGAAGATTTTCGACCAATTCCCCATCACACAGAGGGTTTTAGCCAGGTTCAGGGACACCGAAGACTGGTTTTGAACTTGATAAATTGCGTAATATTGGAAATTTTGGACAATGTTCTAGACACTAGCATTGCTACCTGTTGCATAATGTTGAGATCCCGAAAAAGGAAAACACCGGAAACGATCCTAATCAAAGGTGCTATCAAATACCCCGATGGTACTATTATCTACGGAAATCACTACTACTTCTGGATAGGTTCTGCCCGCTCTCCTTACTGTACTCCCCTAGCGGGGGATCTGCCAAAGCCCTCTTTCAATCCTAATCTGTTCCTCAGCTGAGTCAACGAGAACAAAGCGGGAAAAACCCGCCCCCCTTCCTATCCGCATATAGGAAAGTCCTGGTTGCCCGACCCTGAGGGGTTTAAAGGCAAAAGAGTATTCCCAGCTCTACTTTTCGGCTCTACTTTTGCCAATTTTCCTAACTTCTTTTCTGTTCAGGAGCTACGGCGGACCTTCCTTTTGTTCCCACCATTGGGGGAACTTCTGCATAATTCGAGGGAGATATCTTTATACTATTTGGTTTCCACGCCTCCGACCCAATATATTGTGTTGTAAGTACTGCTAGCACCCTACATATAGTAGCTGTTTAGATGGAGGCAGCTAAAGCCTACGGAATCAAAAATTCATAAAGTTCACTATATGTTCAGGATTTTGCACAGGTTCCTTTTCTAACTCCAGTAATTCCAAGCACTTATGGCTTTCTCCTTTCGACAAGAGGCCAAAAATGGCCAACGTCGAGTTCCGTAGTTAGGAGGAAACCTACTTTTGTTCACTCAATTTCCTACCCCCAATAGAACAAGGATGTAGAACATTGCTCTTCCCACTCGACTTTTGCCAATTTTCCTAACTGCTTTTGTTTCCAAGGGTTACGACGAAACCTCCTTTTGTACACCCAATTCTCTAACTCCAATATTTACAAGAAGTTAGGACTTTTCCCCTCCAGGAGGAAGCTAAAAATGGCAAAATTCGAGCTTCCAAAACAAGGCCCAAAATTGCAAAAGTCGAGGTCGAAACAGAGCAGAATAGAAATCCCTACAAAATTAAGGACAGAGCCTTCAAAAGGCCTCCATTTCCTGGGCGACTTAGATCGGGACTGAAAGCTTTTCTTTGCCCAGAGCCTCGGGTGATCCTCGTAGGCCGGTACAGAACCAGGAAATCCTGAGCTCGTCTGCCGCTCGCCTTCGGAAAAGGCGCAGGCGATTGCCCTTTTTACCCACAAAGAAGGGGAAAGAGAAAAAATGAGGAGCCGAAAGAGTTTTAAAAGTCGCCCTCACTTAACGGGGGCCAAGATTGCCCGGCCGCCGCTGCCGCCGCCGCACTGTTCGGCGTCATCAGATGCTTATAAACTACAGGGCTAATATTGTCCCTTAGGAACTGCTGATGCCCATCGCAGAAGGAAACAATCACCCCACCCGGATGGTAGGAAGAAGGCCGCGGATAAGTGCCTCGAGCGTTAGGAACGTTGACCCGTAACGAATCGGTCGGTTCCCAATTGAAGCCAACCTGCACCTCATTGATATCGGTCCAATAGGTTGCATCAATATTTTCCGAAATCATCAGGGTGGTAGCAGCACCATCATTTTGGCTCAGATAATCCAAGCTCATCGTCGGCGGCCGAGAAGTAGCAGAGATCGTTACATCATGATTAAAAAATACTCCATTTGCCTGAGGCGTACTGGTTGGTTCTACCAGGTTGGAGTCGGGTCGGCCGCAGTTGGCTACATAGGAAAGCCAAGGTTGGGTGGTAGTATCCGGTGGATCGCTCGGACAGACTAACACTTTCAAATATACGGCTGTGGTGGTACCGGTTTGCCAGTTTCGATATAGATCTGCCCGCTCCAACGAAGGCAAAAGCGGAACCACCCAATTTCCCACCACATAATTGGTCGCATTGGGCAAAGCGATTCGGTTCCGATAGCCTGGAAATTGGCCTTGATCATTTACATAAATCAGCAAGGCCGTGGCAAGTTGGCGTTGGTTATTCTGACAACTGGCGCGACGTCCGCTTTCCCGTGCTGATTGCACCGCTGGCAACAATAGCGCCATCAACATCCCGATGATAGTAATGACGACCAGAAGTTCCACCAGGGTAAAAGCTTTTCGACCAGGCCCACTCATGACGGCTCCTCCCGCATATAGTGTTGGAAATTCCCTGCGGCCTTGCCCTTATGTATTATCGCAAAAGGCGGCCACTACTTCCAGAGGGGAGCAAGCCAAATTGCTATTATTTTTCCGAGAAGCTATTCCGCACGATTTTTGCCGATTTTCCTAACCTGGCATGGACTTACGGCGATATCTTCCCTCATTCATATTATTTGCGCAGGCAGTTGAGCATGCTTCGTGCAGAGCGGGGCCCAAATTGGCAAAAGTCAAACTGAGAGCAATATCCCCCAGGAGAAAGGCCTCCGCGAGAATCTTCAGGATAAGCCAGAGGAGATTTTGGACACACTATATATTGTAGCCAAAATTTTTTCACACAATTTGCAGTATCTCTTTTTGCTCGATCTTTGGTATTTTTAGATCCCTTAGCTCGACTTTTGCCATTTTCCCTAACTGGTTTTAGTGCCAGCAGTTACAACGAAACTCTCCTTTGTTCACCCAATTTCCTAAGTCCAATAGTTACAAGGACTTAGAACAGTCCTCTGCTAGGCAGAAGCCAAAATGGGCAAAAGTCGAGCTTAGAGGTTGTCTGAAAAGGAGGTACCCAGTCTTCCTTTTCCAACGGCCGGTGAAGGTTCTGGGTAGCCAAGGTGCTCAAATCCTGGGCTGTAGTGCCTCCTGGTGGGGGCAACAACCTGGCAGCCAAGGGCGCCAAAATTTCTTTTCAGACAGCCTCTTAGTGCGACTTCTGCCATTTTCCCTAACCTGGTTTGCCTCCAATAGTTACGGCGAAACCTCTTTTTGCTCACCCAATTTCCTAACTGCAATATTTATATGGACTTAGAGCTTTGCCCGTCCTGGGCGATGCCAAAAATGGCAAAAGTCGAGCTTAGGGGCAATGTCCTAACTTGGTGCAATATTTTAGAATAGGAAATTAGGTGGACAAATGAGATTTGGATCTTAGCTTTCGGTAGCATAAAGAGTTCCGAAGATTGGACCATCGAGTTTGGGGGCTACCTACTTATAAAGCAAGGTGAAGCAGATTTTATAGGAAGGTCAAGCAGATTTTATAGGGTATATTAGGGAAGAACTGTACTTTCTGAAAAAGTTCCCCTTTCTGGGGGTGAAACTTGCTCTGGCTCCGCCTTAGTTTCCAGGGGGGCCAGCCAGGCCCATTCGGATGGCTAGCAACCTAAGGTGTTGGAAGGCCATAAATTCCTAGGAGCCATTTTGGTAGGGTTTTCAGGCGGGGCTTCGAAGTTGGAAATTCCCATCGTGAATAGGCGCTCCAGTTGAGCAGGCTCAATACCCTCCCCCCTAAAGAGTGATTTTTCAGAAAGTATAGGGAAGAAAATAGAGTTCCAAAAAAAAGGAAAGCCCTCATGAGTCAGGTATCTCCGGAGGGGAAAAGCTCGCCTAGGAACTGGTCCGGAGAGACACCCCCTGAAAATAGGGAAAAAGAGCCTCAACTTGCCTACTCTACAGCCAAAAGTGGTACTATATCTCCCCCGATTCGGCGTATCTTCGTGGTGCTGCCTGCTTACAACGAGGAAGAAAATCTCGGCCCCTTGTTGGACGGCATCGCCCAAACCATGGCCGAAGAAAACTTCCCTTATCAGGTCATCCTGGTGGATGATGGCAGTCAGGACGGAACAGTAGCCATTGCCCTGGCCCGGCAGGATCAAATGCCCATCCGGATCGAACGGCATCCGCAAAATCAGGGCCTAGGCCGGACCATTGCGGACGGTCTTCGGCTGGCAGCCGCCGACGCCGCCCCCCAGGACATAATTATCACCATGGATGCCGACAATACCCATCCGCCCGGGCTAATGGGGGCGATGATCCGTGCCGTTCGAGAGGGGCGGGATTTGGTGATTGCTTCCCGCTATCAACCGGGCGCCAGAGTACTTGGGGTGCCCAGGATCCGGCGCTTTTTCAGTTGGGCAGCCAGCCGATTGTTCCGCCTGGTGTTTCCCATTCCCAGTGTATGGGATTATACCTGTGGGTATCGGGCCTACCGGGCCGCTTTGCTCCAGGAAGCTTTTGGCCGATATGGCGATGGCCTGGTCAGCGAAGCCGGTTTTGCCTGCATGGTGGAACTGTTGCTAAAACTCCATAAACTGGGAGCCATTTGTGGAGAAGTCCCTTTAATTCTCCGTTATGACCGCAAAGCCGGCCGAAGTAAAATGCAGGTCGGCCGAACTATTGGCCGAACACTTCGGTTACTGGTCCGTCATCGGTTTTGCCGCTTTAAATCCCCTGGCATTGCTTACTCATGAAATCGGCCAACGGTGCATCCTCCTGCCAAGGCTTGGATTTTTCTCCGGTCGAAGCCCAAACTTTCAGCCCCCTTAAGTCCAAGGCCGGCAGACGAACTTTTTGGATAGGGATACTCACCACTGGGATTGTTTGCGGTGGGATGTATTTCTACCGGCTCGGCTATTGGCCGTGGGATGTGGATGAACTTTCCAGCCTGGAGGAGATGGGCCTTCTGGACCCGGAGATTCGCCAGGTTGTCTTAGATCCGGATAGCATCGTAGTTCGGCTTCCTCGGCTGGTGCCGGTCTGGTACACTGTGCAAAAGTTTTTACTTAGGTGGTTGCCGCAGGATGAATGGGGGACCCGGTTTTTATCGGCGGTGTGTGCGGCCGGGGCAGTGATGGTTCTATACGGCTGGGGCTGGCAATGGCGTGGGACTATCTTTGCTGCCAGTTTGGTCTTGCTGGCCGGTGGGAGCATGTTGCTGGTGTGGTTAGCCCAGCAGAACCGCTTCTATACGATGGCCTTTTTGTGGCTGGTGTTGGCCGAGCTTGCCATCTGGGCAGGTTCCCCGCATTGGGGCTGGTGGGTGGGAACAGCCTTTTTTACCCTGCTGGCTATTTTCACGCATAATGTGGTGATTGTGCTTTTTGGGCTGCAAGCGGGAGTAGTAATGGTGGGCTGGCTTTTCGGCGGGGCGAGCGGGCCTGTGGCCTTACGAGCTGGCCTGGCCGGACTGTTGGCCGCCGGCGTCTATTTACTCCATGTGCGTCCGATTGCCGGTAGTTGGACCGGTGCAGGACTTACCTGGGCACCCCCCTGGGCCTCGTTTGCTGCCCATGTGGGCGTGCCGACCGTGGTGTTGGCGCTGATGGGCAGTGCCGTGGCTTGCCTGGTGGAAAAAGAGCGTCGGCAGATGGCTGTCTGGGCTGCCATCACAGTGTCCGTACTGATTTTTGTGCTGATGGTGCCCCAGTTAATGCCGATCTGGAATCCTCGATATAGTCTGCTTTGGGTGTTGCCATTATGGATTACGGGTGCGATGGCAGTCGAAACGGTGGCTACCGGCCTGCTGCGGTGGGCAAACCCATCGTCCGGACAACCCACCCCCGAAAGGTGGAAAAACAGCACTCAGCTGCCGTATTGGCTTCTGCTGGTGGGGTGGTACGGCTGTGTGGGTTTGCTGCTGGTGCCGAAATGGCTCAGCCATTGGATCGACGGCACTCGGCACGACTATCGCCAAGCCGCCCACTTGGTGGTCCAATGGTTACAGGAGGATGTTTTTATCTCTAGGCTTCCTATTTGGTCCCAGCCGAGCCAAGTAGCCGGGAATTTGGCACCCGGGCACTCCCCTAGGAGGCTTTCAGCCGATGGAAGTTCCCCTAAAACGTCGGAATCCCTCCCAGCCGGAGCTTCTGGCCCAAGAAGCAACCTTTCCAGGCCGATACCGATCTTAACGAACATGGAATTGCAGATGCGATATTATTTGCCCCAGCCGTTTCGCTCCCAATGTCGGTACTGGGCTCCTGGGATACCATTGCCAGAGGGAGAATGCCTAGTGGTTTTAGGCGGCAATGGGTGGGAGGGGCCGCTAGCGATTCCAGATCGGATGGTGGAATGGATCGGGCTGGTGGGCCGACGTCGCTTCGACGAACTGTCGCATGTCATCCGGATTTATTGGGTTGGCCCCCCGACAGCAGCCCAGCAATCCGGATAATTTTGTCTCTTTGTGTCTCTTGGACATAGGACGAGTATTTCCCGATGTTACGATCGCTATTAGTCTTTGGCACCCGGCCGGAAGCCATCAAGATGGCTCCGGTAGTCCATGCCTGCCAGGCTCGGCCGCAGGAGATCGATCCGATCGTATGCCTGAGCGGCCAGCATCGGGAAATGTTGGCTCCGTTAGTCGAGTATTTCGGCCTCCAGCCGGAGGTCAATCTAGACTTGATGCAGCCCAATCAGACGCTGGCTTCTTTGACGGCCCGCTGTATCGAGGCGATGGACGAGGTGTTGGTCCGGCTTAAGCCTAGTTGTGTGGTGGTCCAGGGGGATACGACCACAGTGATGGCTACTGCTGTGGCGGCCTTTTACCGTCGGGTGCCGGTCGTGCATGTGGAAGCAGGCCTTCGCACAGGCAACCTTTTGGCTCCTTGGCCGGAGGAAATGAACCGCCGGGTGGCGGATCTGGTCAGCAGTCTATATTGTGCGCCCACACCCAGGGCAGCGCAAACGCTGCTAGCCGAGGGAGCTCCGCCCCAGCAGGTGCATGTAACGGGCAACACGGTGATTGACGCTCTTTTGTACACTATAAACCGGGAACGGCCTCGTTCCACCTACTGGCAGGCCAAATATCCTATGCTGGCCGATCACCGTCTGGTGCTAATTACAGGCCATCGGCGGGAAAGCTTTGGCCAGGGGCTGGCCAACATCTGCCAAGCGATTCGGCAGTTGGCCCAGGAGTTTCCAGAGCATATATTTTTGTATCCTGTTCATTTGAATCCTAATGTGCAGGAGCCGGTCTATCGCCTCCTGGGCAGCGTTGCCAATGTACATCTAGTGGCGCCGGTCCCCTATCCGGAGTTTGTTTGGCTGATGGACCGAGCGTATCTGATCCTGACGGATTCCGGGGGCATTCAGGAAGAAGCGCCGAGTCTGCGGAAGCCCGTGTTAGTCATGCGGGAGACTACCGAGCGACCGGAGGCGGTGGAAGCCGGGGCCGCCCGCCTGGTCGGGACCGATCCGGAAAAGATTGCCGCCCATGCCCGCCGCCTGCTCCTGGACCCAAAAGAATATGCCGCCTGCCAGATCGACCGGAATCCCTACGGCGACGGCCAAGCCGCCCAGCGGATTGTCCAACTCATGCTCCAACAAGGTTGGTAGGCCCAGGCTCGTTGTTGCTCCCTGGTCCTATCATACCGGCAGATGCGGGTAGCTCATCTCCCACAAGGTTGGTAGAATCAGGCTGTTTGCTGCCCACGCACTAACAGACGATGGCCGAACTTGTGCTGGAGCTGCCGGGGGAGAGCCGGTTTCTAACGGTAGCGGCTCTGTGTGCCGCTCTTTTTCCCAACTACCTCTCCCTATACTTTCTATGGCTGGGGCCCAATCCATAACCAGCCCCCCATTCACGCCTACCCCAACTGCTACTGTAGACTCTACCCTTTACCCTCTACCCTCTACCCTCTACTCTCTACTCTCTACTCTCTACTCTATACTCTATACTGCATACTCTATACTGCACCTTCTTCTGTTTTGTGCATCCGCCATCGGTCCTCACTCATCTGCCGTCCGCCTCTACCTTCTGCCGATCTACCTTCTGCCAAGGCTTTCTATGATCAGCCTTCTACCATCGGCTATCCCATCAGCAGGAGTTTGCCGGGGTTTTGTAGCCAGTCGATCACTTCGTTCAAGAATCGAGCGGCTGTGGCGCCATCGACCAGCCGATGGTCGTAGGAGAGACTTAATGGTAACATCAGGCGTTTTTCGATCTGTTCGCCGCGTACGACGGGCATCCAGCGGGATCGGCCTACTAGGAGCAGAGCCACTTCTGGAAAGTTGATAATCGGGGTGCTATAGGTGCCGCCGACGGCGCCGAGGTTACTGATGGTAAAGGTGCCGCCCCGGGTTTCTTCGATGGTAAACTGGGCGGTGCGGGCCCGTTGGGCCACCTCAGCAACCGCCCGAGCAATCTCTGGAATGGTCATCCGATCCACATTCCGGACCACCGGAACCACAAGCCCCCGGGGTGTATCTACAGCAACACCAATATTGACATATTCCTTATAGATAATTTGTTCATTATCCGGCGTCATGTCCAGCGAGGCATTCATGGCCGGATGACGCCGAAGGGTCAATGCTACTGCCTTCATCAAAAATGGCATAAGTGTTAGCCTGACCTCAGGACCTAAAAAGCCCTGGGGAATGCTTTTGCGCAAGGCTTCCAGTTCGGTAATGTCGGCGTCGTCGAAATTGGTCACATGCGGGATGGTGGAGACGGAGCGGACCATTTGGGCGGCAATGGTGCGGCGGATCCGCGGCATGGGTTCTCGCCGAATCGGTCCCCAGGCATCTTTGTCAGGAGTGCCGGGCGGAACCACCGGCTGCCAAGGCTGGGCAAGTTCTGGGGCGATGGGTGTTTTGGCCGAAGGGGTGGGAGGGGGAACAGTTGGAGGTGCTACTGGGACGGCCCCAGGGGCGATTTGCCGGGCAGCAGCTGCTTGCACATCTTCGGGTCGAATGCGGCCGCGCGGACCAGTTCCTTGCACCGTGCGCAGATCCACGCCCAACTCTCTGGCCAATCGGCGAGCCGCCGGACCAGCCGGGATTAGTTCTGGCACTATGGATGCCGATGCCGCCTGGGGGGCTGCTTCCTGCCAACCAGCAGGTTCTGGGGCTGGTGGTTTGAGGCCCGACAGCACAGCCCCGGTTACCGGGCAAACCGCCCCAGGGGCTGGGGAAACTTGAGCACTGGGACTTACTGGCACACTGGTAAGCGGAGCGGGGGCAGAAACAGCTGAAGCCGACGGCATAGTAGGGGCAGGAACTGCCGGAGCCGAAGGCCCAGCAGGGGCAGGAACTGCCGGAGCCGAGGGCCCAGCAGGGGCAGGAACTGCCGGAGCCGAAGGCCTAGCAGGGGCAGGAACCACTGGAGCCGAGGGCTTAGCAGGGGCGGCAGAGGGGCTAATCGCCGGCCCAGCGACTGCCACGGCTGCCGGGGCTGAGGGAGCAGCAGTTGGCGGAGCAGCGGATTGGCCAATCGGCTCCACTGTGATCAGCTTTTGACCTACTTTGATTTTTTGCCCCTTGCTCACGTGGACTTTAGCTACCCGGCCCGCATGCGGGCACGGAATCTCCACGACCGCCTTGTCGGTCTCCAGTTCCACGACACTTTGGTTGGCGTGGATTTGGTCTCCTTCAGCGACCAACACGTTCACCACATCAGCCGACTCGATGTTTTCGCCCAATTCTGGCAGGAGAAAGTCGATTGCCATAATTGCACCGCTCTTTTTATACCAGGACAGGATTCGGATGGTTGGGGTCCAGACCGAGTTTGTCGATAGCTTTTGGCAGTTCTTTTTGAGGATATTTACCTTGTTGGGCAAGGGCCGTCAAGGCGGCCAGAGCGACATTTTCGGCATCCACTTCAAAGAAGCGGCGTAGCTGGGGCCGGGCATCACTTCGGCCAAAGCCGTCGGTCCCCAGCACCACATACGGCTGCGGCACCCAAGGGGAGATAGCCAACGGTACTGCCCGGACATAATCCGAGGCCGCCACCACCGGCCCAGAACTGCCTTCTAAGACCTGCTGGACATAGGGAATCCGGGGCGGCTCCGTCGGATGCAGTCGGTTCCACCGATCGCAGTCCAAACCGTCGTAATAAAGGTTTTTGTAACTAGTTACACTATAGACTCGGCTGGAGACGCCGAACTGTTCGGCTAGGATATCTTGGGCACGGAGCACTTCGCGCAAGATGGCTCCGCTGCCAAAAAGCTCCACCCAAGGCCGATTCTTACCCAGTTCTTTGGTCGATAGGCGGTAGATGCCTCGGCAAATGCCTTCTGTAGAGCCCATGGGCAGGATGGGCATTTCGTAATTTTCGTTCATCAGAGTGATGTAGTAGAAGACGTCTTGGCCTTCAAAGTACATCCGGCGGATGCCGTCCAAGATGATGACAGCCATTTCATAAGCATAGCAGGGGTCGTAGGCACGGCAAGTGGGATAGGCCAGAGCATACAGATGGCTTTGGCCGTCTTGGTGCTGGAGGCCTTCGCCGGCCAAAGTGGTTCGGCCCGCTGTGCCGCCTAGAATGAAACCTCGGCATCGCATATCGCCAGCCGCCCAAATCAGATCGCCAATCCGCTGAAAGCCGAACATCGAATAAAAGATAAAAAACGGAATCATGGTTACTCCATGACTGGAATGGGCCGAGGCCGCCGCAATAAACGAAGCCATCGACCCGGCCTCCGTAATCCCCTCTTCCAGAATCTGGCCGTCCTTGGCCTCTCGATAATAAAGCACCGTGTCGGAATCGACCGGATCATAGAGTTGGCCGACGTGGCTATAAATACCAAACTGCCGAAAGAGCGATTCCATGCCGAAGGTGCGGGCCTCGTCGGGCACAATGGGCACAATGTAGCGTCCGATGTTTTTGTCTCGCATCAGCCGGGCCAAAAGCCGAACAAAAGCCATGGTCGTAGAAACCTCTCGGCCTTCACTGCCGGCAAAGAACTCGGCAAAATCTTCCCATTTGGGCGGTTTAAGTTTCATACGGGCCTGCCCCCGGCTTGGCACCGGACCACCCAAGGCTTGCCGACAAGCCTTTAAATACTGGATTTCGGGGCTATCCTCCGGCGGCCGATAAAACGGCAATTGCAAGGCTTCCTCGTCCGAAAGCGGAATCCGGAACCGAGTACGGAATTCTAGCAATTCTTCTTCGTTGAGCTTTTTTTGCTGATGAGTGATATTGCGGCCTTCGCCGGCTTCGCCCAGGCCGTAGCCTTTGATCGTCTTGGCCAAAATGACGGTGGGAGCTCCTTTATGTTCGACGGCGGCTTTGTAGGCGGCATAAACTTTCAGCCGATCATGACCGCCCCGGCGAAGCTCCCGAAGCTGCTCATCAGTCAGATCAGCCACCAATGCCTCCAAGCGAGGATCCACCCCAAAAAGATCCTTCCGCATGTAGGAACCGGGCATGACCGAATACTTCTGATACTGGCCATCGACCACTTCACCCACCCGTTGGACCAGCAGACCATCGGTATCTTTGGCGAAAATCGGATCCCAATCGGACCCCCAAATGACTTTAATGACATTCCAGCCGGCGCCTCGGAACACACCTTCCAGCTCTTGAATGATTTTGCTGTTGCCGCGGACCGGCCCGTCCAGTCGCTGCAAATTACAATTGACCACAAAAATTAGATTGTCCAGTTTCTCTCGGCCAGCCAGACTGATAGCGCCGAGGGCTTCTGGCTCGTCGCATTCGCCGTCGCCCAGGAAAGCCCAGACCTTAGATTGGGCGGCCTGCGGCACAATGCCCCGGTCGGCCAAGTATTGGTTAAACCGAGCCTGATAAATCGCCATGATCGGCCCCAGGCCCATGGAGACCGTCGGAAACTCCCAGAACTGGGGCATCAGCCACGGATGCGGATAGCTAGAAAGTCCCCCGCCTGGGGCCAATTCCCGTCGAAAGTTTTTCAGATGTTCTTCAGTAAGCCGACCTTCTAAAAACGCCCGAGCATACACCCCCGGCGAAGCATGACCTTGGAAAAAGACCTGATCGGCCGGATGCTCGCCTTGTTTGCCTCGGAAAAAGTGGTTGAACCCAACCTCATAGAGCGTAGCAATCGAAGCAAAAGTGGAAATATGGCCTCCAATACCCGGACTTTCCCGGTTGGCCCGCACCACCATCGCCATGGCGTTCCAACGGACCAAGTTTTCAATCCGTGCCTCTAGCTCCGGATCGCCCGGATACGGTGGCTGCTCCTCCAGCGGAATGGTATTGACATATGGAGTGGTATTTCCGGCAATATACCGCACACCGCACCGATAGGCCCGCTGGACCAACCGATGCACCAGGTAAGCCGCCCGCTGGCACCCTTCCGAAACAATCACATAATCTAACGCCCCAAGCCATTCCTGTGTCTCTTCCGGATCTATATCCGTCGTTGGGAGCAACCCCGCAGTAAGTTGAGCATTTGCCTCAAAATCTCCCCTCTCGAACCGCTCTCGATTCATACGTGGCCTTTCTCCAACACAAACTCCTTTTAATCACCTTCGCCCAAAAGAAAGTCTGTAACAGTTCAGCCGAACCGTAGGAGGAAGTTTATCTTTGGTCCAGAAGGTACCCTACCATTGTTACTCCTACGCAGACAGAAATCCAGATTTTTTCTCCAGTACTTTACTAAAACCAAACCCCTGCTTTCGGAGGGATGACAACCAGGGCTTCTCCATTCGACCAAAGTGTTCCGAAAGTTTTTGGTTTTGGTGTGCTTGTCCCAGTACGGATTTGCCGGGCCATTTGTTTTATGGAGTAAAGTCTGGAATTTATTTTATGAAAGAGAGTCTGGAAGAGGAGAGGAGAACATAAGAAATCTCTTCCTCCTAGAAAAGCCGAAAAGTCAAATCCGATTGCTTGTGGAAGGCCAGTAACTCGGCTAGGATACATACTGTTGTGTGTGTTACCCGCCTGGTGATCCTGCCTTATATATCCGTTCGGCTTCGGGAAGCCGTATTTAAACCCCCCCTCCTTTTCCTGCCTGGGAGAATGTTCCGATGTGTGCTACGGTTGTGTATTTGGTATTGCTGATTGTGTTGGCTGAGCAAGGGCCGCCGTTACCAATCATTCCGGCGGAGGAGAAAATCTTGGCTAGTCTGCGGCCGGGGCATCCGCGGCTTCTTGCTCCGGCGGAGGATACGGCCCGATTGAAAAAGCTCTTGGCCGAGGACGCTACCGTAGCAGCCTTCTACAAGCAGGTTCGATCCCAGGCCGAGGCCTTGCTCCGAGACAAACGTACCGTAGAGTATAAGCTGGTGGGTCCTCGGCTGCTAGGGGAGAGCAGGCGATGTTTGGATCGGGTTTATACGTTGGCTACAGTATATCGGCTGGAGGGAGATCGGCGGTATGCCGAGCGGGCCATTCAGGAGATGCTCGCCGCCGCTCAGTTTTCCAATTGGAATCCAAGCCATTTTCTTGATACGGCCGAGATGACCCATGCATTGGCCATCGGCTACGATTGGCTTTTTGAGGTATTGACAGGGGAACAGCGGCAAACCATTCGGGAAGCGATTCTTCGGCATGGGCTGCGGGAAGGAGAGAAGATTTATCGCCGTGGCGGATGGTGGACAGTTAGTCAGTATAACTGGAACCAGGTCTGCAACGGCGGTATGACGATTGGCGCACTGGCCTTAGCCGACGAAGAACCGAAACTAGCTGCCTATATCCTACATCAGGCGGTGCAATCGGTCCAGCGTGCTATGAAGGAGTATGCTCCAGATGGTGCATGGGCGGAAGGCCCCGGCTACTGGAACTACGCCACTTCCTACAATGTGTTCATGTTGGCCGCCCTAGAAACAGCCCTAGGGACGGATTTTGGCTTAAGCAAGATCCCCGGTTTTTCAGTGGCCGGTGATTTCCGAATCCATACCTTAGGGCCAACAGGGCAGGCGTTCAATTTTGCCGATGCTGGCCCTGGGGCTGGGTCAGCACCATGCATGTTTTGGCTGGCCCGAAAGTTCAACCAACCCTGGTACGCCTGGCATGAGCGGGAGGTAGTGCTGAGGCAGCTGGTGCGTCGGCCAAGTCCTTTGCATTTATGGTGGTACGATCCTCGGCCCAAACCGGCCGGAAGCCTACCGCTGGCTCGCCACTTCCGCCATGCCGACGTGGTGCTGATGCGCTCCGGTTGGGAGGACCCGGCGGCGGTTTTTGTCGGTTTCAAAGCCGGCGATAATAAAGTCAACCATAGCCACTTGGAATTAGGTATGTTCGTTCTAGAAGCCGATGGCGTGCGGTGGGCCTTGGACTTGGGAGCCGACGATTACAACCTGCCCGGCTATTTCGGCCGCCAACGCTGGACTTACTACCGCCTGGGAACCGAAGGCCAAAACACCCTCTGGATCGACCAGAAAAATCAGGATCCCCAGGCGGTTGCCCCAATAGTGGCCTTTGGCAGCCAAGGGGATCGGCATTTTGCAGTAGCGGATCTCTCGGCGGCCTATGCTGGCCTAGTGGACAAAGCCTATCGGGGCATCGCCCTTTTGGGCCGACAGGTGCTTATCCAAGATGAGATCGAACAATGCCAAGGCCGAACCATCCAATGGCAAATGCACACCAAAGCAAAGATCGAACTTCGTGGGCAAGAAGCCGTACTTCGCCAGGCAGGCCGAACGCTTCGGCTACAAATCCTAGAACCTGCCGGAACAAAGTTTGAAAAGGTTTCCGGCAATCCCCCGCCACCGCAGCGTCAAGAACCGGAAGTTTCTAAACTGATTGTGGCCTTCAAGGGCCAAAAGGATGCAGTTCGTTTGGTGGTGCTGGTGCAGCCGGAATCGGCCGCCCATTTAGCGCCCCCGACACTAGGACCTTTGGCCAATTGGCCTACAGCGTTCGGACAAAAATAACAGCCTTTGACACCAATAACCTTTCCTACCACGCTCGCCAACTCACAGAGCTGGTCAAACCTTTTGGGGTTTCATTTTGGTATTGAGCTTTGAATTCCCGTACCATTTCAGCCGAATGACGCCATGGGGTACTGCTGCCAGGCAGGAGTGCGGGTGTTTCTGGTAGTTTTTTGGTTTACCGCTCAGCCGGGGACAAGCCTGGACTGTCGCTTTCACGGTACTGTCAACAGAAGGTTTTTCCCCGGAAAAGGCAGGGGAGTTCTTCATTCGGCTGAAGTATTACGAATTAACGAATTAAACAAGCTGCCCCACAACACCAAAAATGCAGTACCTGCCGAACCGGAGGAGTGTAATTTAGAGCCGCTAAGGTTCTGTGGAAACTCTTTCCGGTCGGAGGCCTAAACCCACCAAAACAGACCAGTATGGGCAAAATCTCCTCATACTGCGGACAACCTTTCAACAGAGCCAGAGGCTTTTAGTAATTCAAACCTCACTAACACCTCTAAATTTCTTTTCTTTTAACCGAAGTAAGAACTTTTTAATCCTGTTCCCCGTTTGCCTGAAACGTTTCCTGTTTTTCAACCGCGCTCCCGCCGTCGGGCATTGGTAGCTACACATCTTCCCGGAGACGCAATAGGTGGGGGTGATCCGGCTGGCGACCTCCCGACATCTTGTAGAGCCGGTTATGTAGATACCAATGGACGGCATTGGTATCTATACAGCTTTTCGGATCCACAATATGTTGGAGTAAACTGTTCGACAAGGCCACAACATCTTGTATAGAAAGCCGGTTATGTAGATACCAATGGCCGTCGGGTGGGGCTGATTTTTAGGGTCAGTTTAGGGGGATGCCGAAGATAGGTAGTGCTTAGTTTTATCGAACGGCCTCCTGCCTTTGGCATCTTCTGGAACAAGAACCCTCGGATTCCAGATTCCACGTGCGATGAGTCTCTCAGAGGAGTTTACGTCTCTATATCGGGCAGTAAAGATATAAAGGAACCTCTGCATAATTCCAAGGGGGATATTTTTATACCATTTTGGTTGTCCTTCCTGTAACACAACATATAGAGCCGGAGCATTGCTAGCACCCAATAGATTGTAGGTGTTCGGATATAAGAACCGAACGGCTATTGCATCAAAAGTCCATAAAGTTCACTACATGTTCTGGATTTTGCAGAAGTTCCATAAATAGGAACCTCTGCATAATACAAAGGGGATATTTTTATACCATTTTGGCTGGCCTCCCTCTAACACAACATATAGGGGCTCTAGGATTGCTAGCACCCAACAGATAGTAGATGTCCTGGCAGGACAACGGAACGGCTAAAGAATCAAAAGTTCACAAAGTTCACTGGATGTTCAGGATTTTGCAGAGGTTCCAATAATATTTGCCGGGGCCAGGTTCATTTTGCCTGAATTCCCCAAGCACCCCACAGAATTTCAACCCCAACCTCGCCGTCTATTGACATTCGGTGGATACAGTTAAAAGATAGAATGAGGGGAAGTATGTGATTGCCCTTTCTGAAAACTTCCCCTTAAGGGGTTAACTTCCGGCTCTGGCACCGGCTTGTCTTCAGCGGCTCTCAGCCAGACCCTTTCGGTTGGTTAGCTGCGTAAGCTGCTGGAAGACCATAGGTTAGGGGAGACATTTTGATAGACACTGCGGTCAGGGCTTAGAGCCTTTACTACCATCCGCTAAGGGGATAGGCAGCACCTCAGAATCCTCTACTTCATTTTGTGAGAGGCTCTTAGAAGTCGGAAATGGCCGGGGGGAATGCTCCACCCGGTTGGGCTGCCTCGATAGCCTCTCCCGGAAAGAAGAAGCTTTCAGAAAGTACAGTGGGTGAAGAAGCGCAAATTTTTGGTCGCCTTTGGGAGATTTCCGTATGAAAGCCAAAGCCCGTCGATGTAAGCCGAAAGTGGTGGTCCAGGACGGCCAGCCGGTCGCTGTCATTTTGGATATTGACCACTACCAGGAACTCTTGGAACGCCTGGAAGATGTGGAAGACCTCCAGATTCTAATGGCCATGCGCAAAAAGCCTCTTCGGTTCCGAAAACTGGAGGAATTCTTGCAGGAGTATCCCAGGCGTGTATGAGGTTTATCTAGAGCGACAGGCTGAACGGGATTTGAGACGACTTTCGAGAGAAAACTTTCGGCGAATCGTTCGCCGGATTAAAACATTGGCGAATAACCCAAGACCTTCGGGCAGCCGGAAAATCGTCGGCTCTCAAAGCGACTGGCGCATTCGCGTGGGAGACTATCGAATTCTCTATGAGGTCGATGATACATCCCAATGTGTACGGGTGATGCGAGTTCTCCATCGTCGGGAGGCATATGGGTAGGTTCCTTTTCTGAGGGAAACAAACTAGACGACGGTGAGGAGATACTCTGCTGGTAGGAAAAGAATGTCTAAGAGCAATCAGAGCCGGGCACATAGATGCAGTCGGGTTCGGGGCCGAGCGGATCGCCGGTAACGGCATAGGCTCTGGCCCGGCTTCCGCCGCAGATATAGCGATATTCGCACCGGCCGCATTTGCCGCCAAAACGGTCCGGTTGCCGAAGCGCCTGAAACAGCGGATGCTTTTGATAAGTTTCGACCACCGAATCGTTTGGGAATCGGCCACACTCGATCGGCAAAAAGCCAGAAGGGAAAATCTGCCCAATATGACTGACAAACATCACCCCCCGGCCGTCCCAAACGCCAAGCGGCGCTCGATGGCCTCGAGCTAGGTCTTGGTTTTGCTCAGGGGCTGTGGCTTTCCTAGTTGGGGGTTCTCCACAATCTCCTCTCCCCTCTGGGGGAGAGGGTGGCCGAACCGAAGCTAAGGGCGGCTGAGCCGGCGCTTCTCCAGAATCCCCTCTCACCTCTGGGGGAGAGTGTGGCCAAACAGAAGCCAAGGCCGGCTGAGCCGGCACTTCTTCAGAATATCCTATGCCTTC
>JANXAQ010000259.1 GCA_025062105.1 Thermoguttaceae bacterium | reverse complement strand
GTTTGGAATTGCCTATGCTGCCGAGCAACCGGCCGAAGCAAAACCTCCAACGGCGCCGCTTCCGGCGATGGCGGAGGTAGAAAAGGCCGTGCTACAGGCCGATGCCGCCACGGGCAGTCTGCAAGAGAACTGGCGCCCGGTGGTGCAGTTGCTCAAGGAGGTTACCGTGAACACGCCGGATGCAGTCTATCGGCTGATTAAAGGTCATGCCTGCTTGGCCGCCAACGAAAATAACGAAGCGGTCTGTTTGTTTCTGACGGCCCAGGTGCCGGAGGCCAAAACCGCTTGGCTCCAATGGGCACAGGACTTCTGCCGACGCCATCCGGATAGCCCCATTGCCCACTACTACCACGGCGACGCCCTAGCACGGCTAGGTAAATACCAAGAAGCCATCCAGGCCTTGAGCACCGCCATTGCCAAAGCCCCTTCACAGCGTCATGCTCTAGCCTTCAACGCCCGCGGCGTAGCGTATGCGACGGAAAAACAATTCCGGAAGGCTCGTGAGGATTTTCAGTCTGCGATTGATACCAGCGCCCAGCAATTGGCCGACGCCTATGCGAACATTGGGTTCCTTCGTATTGACACCAAGGAAGGGCCTGAGGCAGCGCTAAAAGCTTTCGATCAAGTACTCGGAAACAACACTAGTCAACCTAAAAAGGAAGGGCTTTCTCCGGAGTATGGGCTTGCTTTGGAAGGCCGGGCTTGTATTAAGCTTGTGCTAAAGCAAGAAGAATCAGCCCATAAAGACTTTGAACTGGCCTTCAAGTATGCCCACTGCGCCCAAACACTGGTGACATGGAATCGGAATCGGATTATAGCCTATTGGCAAGGAATGAACGAGAGTGAATTTTTGGCGGCTCTTCAAGGAGGCGACCAAGCGGGAACTACTATAGACGCCCGCATCTTAGAAGCTAAAAAGGCATGGGGAGAATACGTCCGGAACCCCACCCAGTGGAATTACAACAGATTCAATGAAAAGTTTGGGGCCCTTTCCAGCGATCAACAAGAGAGATTCTACACCAGAGTGATGCAACATACCCAAATCACACGCCCGGATTTTTCCCAGACTTTCAGCAGCCATAGGGATACAAATGCGAACTGGAATCGTCCTGGAGGCATGGCAAGGCACGTGGCAGACCTCACCCAAGTCGGAGGAATAGTCGCGGGAGTGACTATTACTGCATTACAAGGAGGGGCTGCCGCACCCGCAGTGGCTGGGACCGGAGGATTTTGGGCTACCAAAATGAGAGACTGGACTCAGCATAATTGGGCCACTGCTAATTGTTTAAAAGCGCTTGAGAACAAATATGGTGGCATCGGGGTGCACACAGGCGCTGGTGCCATCGGGATGCAAAGCTCCTCTACTCCTGGGGGAGTGGACATGAGCATGGCTCATGTAGGAATAGAAAATGGGGAGTGGCCCTTTTATGCGTACTACGGGTTGATGTTCAAAAATTGGGAACAAGAAGCACAAGGAGTAAAAGCCCCAAAGAATTAGCTTATCACATTCTCGGGAGGTTAATCATGAAAAGGAATCGGCTTGCCTCATGTATCTTCGTATGCTGGCTTGGCGTTTTAGTGGGACTATCTTGCCCAACATTCGGTGTGGAATATTGGGCTTTCTCCCTCCAACAGGCGGAAAAACAAATTGCTAACAACGGAAATATGATCGCCGTAGCGAAACAGCTTGGTGGGATCACCGACCCGCTAGCAATAGTATTCGACGAACAAACTAAAGACCTCGTTTTGGTTGGGAGAAAGGATTTCCAAAGCCCTTCCCTTTCTATCGAGGACTTTATAGTAGCCCTCCGAGCTATCATGGTACATCACCAGTGGCCTTTGGTGAGTATCGATAAAGATGAAAACAGCTACCAGACCAAACGCCAAAAAGTTCGATACGAAGGAGGCATCGAAGATACTGCCTTTGGCAACGTTCTTCTTCAAGCAGACGTTGTTTTGAAAAAAATTGGCCTTGGAGAAATTAATGCCCAGGTGTGGGGGGTGAGTTCCTACTTCGATTTACTGTGTGGAGAAGTAAAAGAAAAACAGACCCGGGGAAATATCCGAGCGACGTTCTGGTTTGTGGGTGCTTCTGCCCACCCCTCCGGATTTGCCGCCCGAGAAGGAACCATGCTCCTGGAGGATGGACAACTTGTGGTAAGGGTCGCAGTACGGATGGGGTTCCAAGAAACTCACTCCCCTAAGCCTGAGTCTGGACAAGACTCAGCAGCAGCCCAATTCGCGGAGCACCTATCCAATAAGTATGACGACCTTGCTCAGCAATTTCCCATCTTACAGCGACTTCGGACTCTCTACAAAATGGTAGCATTAGCAGCCGGTATATATGATCAGAAAAATAGATATTCTTCTTTTCAGCCAGATCTCTCCTTTTGGCTCCAGAAGTACTCGCTGACTTCCACCCTAACTCCACGAGAGTATCCCCTTGTCGAAAAAACCCGGGATGTAGAGATTCCGGGAAAAACCATTCTGGTCTCCCTCGACGGAGGAGTGGAACTTCGACCTCTGCTGTTAGAGTTAGAGGACGGTTCCATCAGTGCCTTTCGCGATGTGGTGGTAAAATGTAGGCCAAATCCCTCGGCATTGGTTTGGCGGGTTCCTTTGGAATATTGGAAATCTTTAGATAGCATGGAAGGGCACTTCAGAGATTTTGACCAAAAGCTTCGCCATCTGGCTCAAGAGTACGGAGATAGGTTAGGTACTACCCTAGATGCTTATATCGGCGGCCCCAGAGAAAACTTCGCAACTCCCGCCCGGCAAGCGGCAGCCTCTCTCTCACCAGCCTCCTTTCATCATCCCATACCGAAATTCAACTATAATCCCTCTCCAAACCTTGCCGCCGCTCGCCATATTGGTGGAGTCATGCTTTCCGAGGTGGCTCAGGTGGAAGGCACCCAGAGGCCGGAGGTGCAGTGGGCGCAGGGGCAGTTTGCCCTGGTGGTCGAAGGCCAGAATGCCTACATTGATCCGAAGCTTTTCCGAAAGTTTGTAACGGCTCTGTGGTGTGTGTATTACAGCGATCAGGATCCGGGCGTCTCCATTGATCCGATTGGGCCCGACATTGAAAAACATTTGGTCCGGTATATTGGTCGGGTGGTCAATACCGATTTGGGTCGGGTGATGCGGGAGGCCGACTACGTGATGAAGAAATGGGCCGTCGGCACCGAGCGGCCCGATTATCCCGGTTTTCAGCCAGTCGATGGCTGGATGCGTCATTACGGTCCGGCGGCCATCGGCATTAGCCGACGCTTCTGGTTTGTTCCCGAAGACATTCGATTTCGGCGGGGCGGGGACCTACTGCTATTTGACAGCGGCCGGATGCGACTTCGCACAGAATATGACGTAGAAGGATTACGCGGGCAGGCCAGTCCGGCCGACCAAAAGTTCGCCGACTTCTTCACCGACCATTATCAACAGCTTGCCCAGAAGTATCCTATCTACAAGGAGCTGTTCGAGTATGCACAACTGGTGGCGTTGGCCAAGTATCTGAAGCAAAACGGTGTGCCTTTGCATTGGTTCCTGATGGCGCACAAGGAGTTGGTGCTTACGGAGGATTCGCCCGGCACGGTGGATCAGTTGGCCAAGAATTCCGATTATTTCCAAGGCATGAGGATCCAAGGCGGCGTGAATCTGGGTACGCAAGCTCAGTATGTGTTGGATCGGGAAGCGGTGGCCGCTTTGCGGAAGGCCTGGGCGCAGCAGGCCTCTGCCGGCCCCGCTGTCAGCCCCGATACCCAGGTGGTTGCCGATGCTGGCATGGGCCGGTCGGCTCCGTCGCCTTCCCAGCCGGTAAGTTTTGCGGTGCACGGCAAAGACTATACTGTTGTTCCCCAAGGCACGGCCACCACCGGCCGCGACCATCGAGGCCTCCGCTATCAGACCGACCTAGCCCTTCGACGCCAAGGCAAACCAGCCTTGGAATTGGTCCGGTATTACAACGGCCGTCAGCAGCAGGTGGGCCATTTCGGCCCCGGCTGGGATCTATTGATTCCGTATCGGGTGGCCCCGGCCAACGAAAAACGCCGTCCATTTCTTAATGCCATCATCCCAGAGCAGATGGTGGTTGAAAATCTGCTCAGCGGCCAAAAAGAACTCCTCAGCTTCAGCACCGATCGCTATAGTATCGCCGGCTATGTCCCGGAAAAGCTTGCTGACAGTCAGGTAATAGGGCTGTTTTTGATGTCCAACGGCTCTTTCCG
>JANXAQ010000228.1 GCA_025062105.1 Thermoguttaceae bacterium | reverse complement strand
CGTCTGGCGGCACGTGCCAAATGGCGATTGGTCATGATCAAACGGCGGATGCCTTTCTTGCTCGATCTACTGACCTTGCTGATGGAAGCCGGGGCATCGTTCCTCAATGCCTTGGCCCAAGGCGTCAAGGAGTTTCATGGTCATCCGGTCGCTGAAGAGTTTGGTCGGGTCTTGACCGATATGAACCTGGGCAAAACTCGGTATGAAGCATTTACGGCAATGCGAGATCGGCTCAGCGACGACGAAATCACCAGCATTATCGGCGCCATTTTGCAGGGCGAAGAACTGGGCACACCCTTGGCCCATATCTTCCGCACGCAGGCGGACCTGCTTCGACTCAAACGCACCCAACGGGCCGAAACCATCGCCGGCGAAGCAGGCGTCAATATGCTTTTACCAGGGGTGCTCATTATGGTCGCCACTGTGCTAATCATCGTCGGTCCCTTTTTGATGAACTATTTGCAGTTTGGGTTAACCCTGTAATAAGAAGGAATCTCTGCATAATCCTGAAGACATAGGGACTTTGTGAACTTTTGCTGCGGTAGGTTTTCGCTGCGTCCATCCAATCCCTTACCTAGGGCGCTGGCTTCCGGGCAACCCAATATATTGGGTCAGAGGCGGATGGAACCAAAATGGTATAAAAATATCTCTCAGAATTATGGAGAGAGGTTCCATAATTTAAAAGTAAATTTCAGCCGACCGGCTGGGGGGTTTCTTTTTCCCCTCGGCCGGCGTCCAATATACTGGAATGCCGGTCTCTAGATCGGAGGGCCGGGTGCGTGTTTGACTCGGCTGAAATGTTCTTGAAGCTCTTATTCTCCGATGAGCCGAGTTTCCAGGCCAGAAACAGTGGATTAACCTTTTTCCGAACCTAACCGACCCTAATAGGTGATCCATGCCTTTTAAGTTGCAGTGCCCACGGTGTCGGCAGCATTTGTTGGTGCCGAGCAAAAAGGCCAATAGTTACGCCAATTGCCCTCGGTGTGGGGGACGGTTTTGGGTGCCAAGCACTGGTCCGACCGATCCCGGTCCAGAACCCGGCGAGATTATTGCCAGTAGTGCCGGAGGTGCCGGAGGAGTTGGGACAGTGCCGCCGGTTCGGCCTCCGCTGCCGGAGGGGATAGGAAATGCAGCAGTCTCGGCGATGCCACCTCCGGGTTTATCGGGTTCTACTGGGGAAGCCAGCAGACCCAGTCCGGGGGGGGTACTTACGGGGGCAGGCTCAGGCGCCATTCCACCTATTTCCTCTAGCCCGGTGGGGGGAGGAGGGGTGGGGGGGGGTGTGGGCTTGGTATCCCCTGGGCCACCACCGGGGGGAATTCCTGCACCGCCGACTATGCCTATAGGGGCTGAGTTTGCCTCCGTAGGAGGGACCATTGGTGCGCAAGGAGTTCCGCCACCCTTGGCTCCTATGGGGAATATACCTCCAGGGGCACCCAGCTCCCCCTCAGTTGGGGCTACTCCCCCTCCCCAAGTGTCTCCATCACCTGGCATTCCTGGGGGGAGGTCGTCTCCGCTTCCTATGGGTGGGGGGGGAAGTTTGGTACCACCGCCTCCTCCAGCAGGTTCCCCTACTAAACCGCTCTCAGTGCCTTCGGGGGGAGTCGCTGGTGCCCCTCCTGTCGCTCCTTCTAGTGGAATAAAGCCTGTCCAAGGGGGCAGTCCTCCTGGTGGAATTATACCCCCCAGTTCGACGGGCGTTAAAGGTCCGCCTCCACCTGCTCCTTCTGGCCGTCCTGGAGTAGTAGCAACTATCAGTCCAGCGCCAACCGCTGGCCGAAAAGTGGCTCGTTTTATTGCCACCCAGGCGGCCCAATCGACCATGCCGCTTGGAGCGGACGGCAAATTGCCCGAACTCCGTCTTAAAGAAACCCCTGAAGACCAAGCCCCCGACCAACAGAGCCGTTCGTTCAATCCATTTCTCTTATTAGTGGTGGTCTGTTTAAGCTTGGGGCTGTCGGTGGTCTTGATTTTCCTGGATGTTTCTCCTGGCAATCCTTCCTTAGAACAAAAACGCCAGAAGGCCCGAGAGATTATCGACGCTGAATACACGGCCAGCCCGGAAAACAAAGAACCCGAACGGTATCAACAGTATCTTCGGGAGGCATTGATTGCGCATTTTCATGGAGATTACCGGAAAGAACGGCAATATTACCAGAAGGTGTTGGATATGCTGCGGGCCGAGCGGCTAGATCCGGCCCGTGGGCTGACCGGTAGTCCTGCTCGAGACCGCCGTTTAGAGGAACAGCTGACCATCTTATTAAGCGGCTCTCCGTAAGAGCATCGGTATCTCCAGCTGTTTTGGGAGTTACAATATGTTGGGGCATAGCGGTCGGCAATGCCACAACATCTTGGAGCAAAAAGCCGTTCGAAAGATACCAATGCCGTAAGCGGGCAGAGCTCTTTCGGAGTAGTGAAGAGGTAGCTAGGGGGCTAGAAGAGCCAGCCTTATTTCTGCTACTATAACTAAAAACTAAAAAGGTAACACTTCAGCCAAGCGCGTGGAGCTGATTTTTTTCTTTCCTCTCCCTTAGCCGGATAGGAGTAGGGGAGGGTGAAATGATATCTCCCCCCGGCTTTTGTTTCCGGAGACGGGTTTGCCTGGGGCAATGTCGGCCTTTTGCCGCAAAGGGGAACACCGTGTTTGTTCATTCGGCTGAAATGTTACCCAAAGAGTATATTTTCGCGGAGCGAGGTAGACTTTTATAATTCCACTTTTGCCTTTTTTCCTAACATAGTTTGCCGGTGAAAGTTCTGGCAATCGCGTCCTTTGTGCACCCAATTTCCTAACTCTAACAATTCTAAGGAGTTAGGCGTTTACCTTTCCGATGGCAGGCCCAAAAATGGGAAAAGTCAAGTTATAAGAGCCTCTGGCTCTGTTGAAAGGCTGTCCACAGCCTGTAGCGGTTTTGCCCATACTGGTCGGTTTTGCTTCAATTTCGGTGGGTTTAGGCCTCCGACTGGAAAGGGTTTCAACAGAGCTAGAGCCTCTAACAAAATGAGATTTTTTTCCCCTCTTTATGAGCCGTAATACGCCATCTTCGCTTTCTTGGAGTTTCATTTTGTTAGTAGGTGGCTCTGTGGAAAGGTTGCCCGCAGCCTGGAGAGGTTTTGCCGATGCTAGCCGGTTTTACACCGGTTTTGGTGGGTTTAAGCCTCCGTCTGGAAAAGGTTTCAACAGAGCCTTAGCAGGTCTAATTTTTCTAAGAGGGTGTCTGAAAAGGGATGAACCAGTCTTCCCAATTCCACTGGCCGGTAATGAGTTTAGGTAACTAAGGTGGCCAAATCCCGGGCTGTAGCCCTAGGAGTGGAGGAACGACTTGGTAGCCGGGAGCCAAAAGATTCTTTTCAGACAACCTCTAAACGTGCCATAGGGGCACAGCCGAGCAAGCGGGAATCAGGAGAAACCGTTTTACAGTTTCTAACAAACCGAGCTTTACTCCATTCTCCCCACGCCTTTGGAGCACCTTAGCTGGATTTTGCTATTTTGGAGCTTCCTTTGAAACTCGATTTTGCCATTGTTGGAGTCCTGCTGAAAGGAGAAGACTTTAACTCCTTGCAATTATTGGGGTAAAAAAAATTGTGTGCATAAGCTGTGTTTGCTGTAAGTTATGGAGGTAAACCAAGTTGGGGAAAATGCCAAAAGTCGAGCAGCAAGAGCGATGTTCTAATTTTTGTCGCTATTTTAGTTAGGCAATCGGATGTACCAAAGGAGGTTTCGTGTTAACTTATAGAGACTAAGCAAGTTAGGAAAAGGGGATAGAAAAAGTCGAGCGTAGCTCGGCTTTTGCCATTTTAGCCCTTCTCCCGGTCGTCGTAACTACTGGAAAAAAAAGACTTAGGGGAAATGGCAAAAGTCGAGGAGCGTAGAACCCTTTGGATTTTGATTTGGGTGGGAGGCTCTAGATTATTGGACCAACCCCTTTGCGGGGATGAGAAAGAGACTCTATTCGGCTGAAAACGGAAGAGGAATCGAGATTGGCGTTCAAGCTTCAGGAAGGGCGTGGATATGCCACCGTCTGCCCGTTATGAAATTGTGGATACGATTGGCGCTGGGGATTTTGCCATAGTCTATCGGGGGCGGGACCGGGAATTGGGCCGGGAAGTCGCCATCAAGCAGATCCATCAGCAGTATCTGTTAGATCCTCGTCAATTGGAGCGATTTTGGCGGGAAGCCCAACTATTAGCCAATTTGCAGCATCCGCATATTTTGACTATTTATGATATTGACCGAACTCGGGGTTGGCTGATTTTGGAGCTGATGCGAGGCAGCTTGAAACAGGCCCTGCAAGCAGGTCCGATCGATTTGGATTATCTGCGGATTGTATTGGCTGGTGGCCTGAGTGCGTTAGAGTTTCTCCACTCGCATGGGATTATTCACGGGGATATCAAGCCGAGCAATTTGCTGGTCGATGCCCAGGGGCGAGTGAAGTTGGGGGATTTTGGATTAGCCCGACGGGCAGCCAATGAGGAGGGGAGCCTCCTGAAAGGGACTACCAAATATATGGCGCCGGAGTTAATCAATCCGCAGTTTGGCCCCGTGGGTCCAGCCAGCGATCTGTATTCGTTGGGTTTTACGTGTTATGAGCTGATGTGCGGGCCGCAATTTGAGAATCTTTTCCCCGGCCTGAGCGCTTACGGACGGGATCCACAGATAGCGTGGATGATGTGGCATGCCGCGGCGGATTTGCATCTGCCGGAGATTCATCGGGTTTTGGAGGGGGTGCCGCCGGACTTGGCGGCGGTTATTCAGCGGATGGTGGTCAAAGACCCGCAGAGGCGATATCGGTCCGCTGCCGAGGCATTGCGGGATTTACGTACGGATCCTCGGCTAGTGGCGATGCCATCTCCGCCGCCGGAACAGACGCCGGAGCAGATAGCGGCGCAGGAGCGAGAAGCTCGCCAGAAGAAACTGACGCGGGTTGGTGCCATTATGGCGATGGCAATTTCGGTGTTGTTATCGCTTTGGATGATTTGGCCTAGGCCGGAACCGCCGCCGGAAGGGCCTCCGCCGCCTACGCGTGCAGTGGTCCGGCATATTTATCCGGACGAACGGCTTCTCGTAGTAGTTCATCTAGAAGGAGACCGGAAAGATCAGCCGGAGGAGATTTCTATTACTAGATATGATCGTTTTTTCATTAACGAAAAAGCAGTTACCCTCCGGGATCTCCGTATAGGAGATGAAATGATCATTAAAATCCTGGATGATGTGGAGACAAAACGTCGGTTCAAGGAATTCCATATTTATCGCCCGGAGGAAGCCCGGGGCGTAGTGGCTAAAGTGGATCCGGAAGGAGGCCAATTTTGGCTTACCGTGGAAGGCAGCACGGAAAAGGATCCGCCGCTTTGCATCCAAGTGCCTCCTGACTTAGGACAGCGCAAGAAAATCACCTTCAACGGCCGAACCGACATTAACGGACGTGCTATTCAATTGGCCGACTTGCAGGTGGATGACCGAGTGGTGGTCCAACATCAAGGCACTGAGTCTGGTCGGCAAGCAATCCAATTGGATATCCAACGCGTGGTTTCCTTCCAAGGAGTGATCCGGGGTTATGATCGGAAGAAAAAAGTGCTTAGTTTGGATCGCGGCGAGGGTGCTTCCTCAGAGGTGTTTTCGTGGCCAGTGGCGGCCAACTGTGAAATTACGCTGAACGACCAGGCGGTAGTTCAACAAAAACGACTTACTCCGGAGGATTTACAGCCGGGCGACAAAGCCACGATCTATCATGACCTGGAGATCAAACGTATTCAGGCCTATCGGACCATCGGCGAAGGGGGGCCGATTGTCCGAATTGAATATGAGGCGCGAACCTTGGAAGTGCAAATCGACGGGAAGACAAAGCAGTTTTTAGTTCGCCCGGATTGTCAAATCACCTTGGGAGGAGAGCCGGTTGATTGGACGGATTTGCGGCGAGCTGACATTGTGGATATCCAGCACGAGACTCCTGATCCGACCCGCACACCGGAAGCCAAGCAGATAGCAGCCCGTCGGCCGCCGGACTCTCGTCGGTGGGCCATCTTGATCGGGATCCAAAATTATGAGGATCAATTGCTCAGTGGGCTGCGTTGGCCCAGTCAGGATGCCCAGCATCTTCGGGATGTATTGGTGCGGCGGTTTGCCGTCCCCCAAGAGCAGATCCTTTTACTGGTAGATGAAAATTTGGTTCGATTGGAGCAGGCAATACCCGGCTTTCTGAGCCGCACCAGTGCTGATAGCCTGGTGATCGTCTATTTTGCTGGCCATGCCTTTGTAGGACCGGACGGCAAAGTCTATCTGGCACCGAAGAATTTTGATTCTCGGCGGGTGACTCTTACTGGGTTGGCGTTGCAATGGTTGGTGGAGGAGCTTGAGAAATGTTCGGCTAAGGAGAAGTGGCTTTTATTGGATGCTTGTCAGGAGTCGCCGTCTCATGGGCTTCAACAACCTTCCACAGCCGAAATGATCCGCACGATTAAACTGCCCCAAACCCGAGGGATTTTCCGGACCATAACGGGTATTGCCAGTTGCCGAGAGGGCCAAAAGGGCTACTTCTGGCCGGAAAAGGGCCATTCGGTCTTCGCCCATGCGTTAGCCGAAGCATTTTCCACCAAAGCAGATAAGAACCGAGACGGGCAATTGGAAGTAACAGAACTTTCGCAATTTTTAGAGTTGAGCATGGCAGCAGCCAGCCAAGCGCTGGCCAAAACCCAGACGCCAGAACTATTCCTACCCAATCTGCAGCCGCCTCGGCTTTCCGAAAACGCCAAGCGTTCCATCCGCCGTTTGCTGGCCCTATTGCGTCAGGAAAAGATTGACATGGATGCGGCCAGCCAGGCTTATTCGGAAGCTAAAAACTTAGCAGGTACCGAAGTGGAGCCTCAATTGGCCTATGGACTCTGTCTGCTTAAATCCAAAGATCGTAAAGACCGGGAAGAAGCCCAACAACATTTTGAGCAAATGAAGGTCGATCATCCCGAGTTGGTGCTGCCACGGCTGGCCATTGCCTGGACCCTGTTTGAGCGGCAATCTTACAGCCGAGCCTTGGACGAATTGGTCCAGCTCCTTCAGAATATGCCGAAACCAAAACCAGACCAGGGCCTTTCTACCGATTGGCAGAGTATTTTTGCCTGGATCGGTCAACTTCGAGAGTTTGCCGAGTTGATCCCGGAAGGCCCTGTTCGAGTGAAACCGGAACTGCTCGAGCAGCTCGATGGAGCAGTCTCTCAGTGGGGGGCCGCAGCCATGCAGACCTATGAACAAGGCCGATCGAAAACCCGTTCAGTGGCCAAACAGTTCGATCAGCAAATTGCCGATCCCAACGCCGACGAAGCCTCCCGACTTCGGTTGAAAGTCCAACGTCGCCAACTGGCTCAATACGCTACTTTCCCCTTTGAGCTGATGACCCAACAAATCTTGGCTAGCATGGAAAAAGACTAAGCTCGACTTTGCCTATTCCTAGGGGTCGGCTCCCTTTGGATGACCTACCCCTTTGAAAATATCGGAGTTGGAAATTGGCTGAGCAAAGAGTCCCTAAAGCCTAACTCCTCGAAAGAAAAAAGGAACCTCTGGATCATTCAGGAGGGATATTCTACTATCTCGGTTTATCCTCCCTCTAACACAACACATAGGGTTGCTGCATTCCTAGGCAGCCAAATAGCTAGCAGGTGTTCGGCTCTATATCTTCAGGACTATGCACGGGTTTCCTTTCTCCCCCCAGGCAGAGGGGCTTTCAGTTAAAATGTTCTGGAGGTCCATGGCGTTCCGTGGTATGTAATTCCGAATCCAACAGGTGCCGAACCAACCCAACCCGGGGAAAATGACACTTAGCCATGTCAACAAATTATCCCTTCTATCGAACTACGGATAAGTAGAGATGTTTTTCTTTGGAAACTTTCTCTTTACGCTGAGTGTCTGTTTTTGCAGCAATGCCAACACAAACCCATAGTTCTCCTGAATAGGAGTGGGATATTGACTTCCTCTTTTCGGCGTGTTGATCATTGGACTAACATAACAATTTTCCAGTAAGGCTTTTTTATCATGTCCGGCGCTTCGGGAGAAATTATAAATTCGGCAGCTCCTGCTCACGGCCGTAGTGAAGCCTCAGCCAAACCGCCCCAGCGTTGGCAGCCGATCGGGCCGGTGGAACGCCGTGTCTTGGGCGTACTGGTGGAAAAGGCCAAAACTACCCCTGATGTGTATCCACTTTCGCTCAACGCCATTACCACCGGCGCCAACCAAAAAAGTAATCGGGATCCGATCATGCAGCTGGAGCCGGAGGATGTGGAAGCCGCTTTGGAACGTTTGCGTACTTTAGGCGCTGTTGGCCTGGTGGAAGGCTACGGCCGGGTCCCTAAATATCGGCATTATCTTTACGAATGGCTGGGAGTGGATAAAGTAGAAGCGGCGGTTATGGCCGAGCTTCTTCTCCGAGGTCCCCAAACCGAAGGCCAGCTCCGAGCGCATACCTGCCGGATGGAACCGATCCCGGATTTGCCCACCCTTCGCCAGATTCTAGCTTCGCTTAAGAGTAAGGGGCTAGTCGTCTCCCTTACACCGGAAGGCCGAGGCCATGTGGTAGCCCATGCCCTATATCTGCCCGAAGAAATGGCACGCCTCCAGACCCAATACCAACGGGCTGCTCAGACCATCTGGTCAGAAAGCTCAGAGCCTAGTTTGCCGGCATCGGAGCCTGCTCAGCGGTCGATTCTCCCGGCCAGCTGCCCGGTACCGGAGGCCCAACCGGCTTTGAATTCCTTCTCCTCTTCCTCTTCCCAGACAGTTTCTCTCCAAGCCCAACTGGCCGATCTTCGCCAAGAATTGGCCCAACTTCGTCAACAAATGGAACTGCTAGCACAAAAGAGCCAACAGCATGAAGAAGTCTTAGAATGGTTACGAAAAGAATTGGGTGTTTAGCCAGCAGCCGAAAGCCCACCCTCTAGCAAGCAGGCATCGTGGTTCGACTTTTGCCTTTTTGCTAACTTGGTTGGTCTCCAGAAGTTATATCGCCCCCTTTTGTTCACCCAATTTCCTAAGTCCAATAATTCCGGACAGTTAGAGCTTCTCCCTTGCCAGAGTGTCCCAAATGGCAAAAGTCGAGCTTGGAAGCTGCCTTGAAATTAAATGCTGACATTTCCCCATGGTTTTTGGGTTGACGGGGTGGCCAGCAAAACTTTTTAAAAATAGGGTGGATGATTCTAGGTAATCCAAACTAAGACTCTGCTTTTCATGGAAAAATGCTTTTCCAGGGCTGTCTCTAAGTTTTTCGGTGCCGCTGATTTTTGTGGTGCGTTTAGGGAGGATGGGGAAGATAGCAAGTCCCCAGTTCCATCCAACTGCCCATGTCTGGCATCTCCAGGAACAAAAAGCCTCTTATGCCACCGCCAGGGGCTAGGACTTTCCGCAGAGGAGTTTAGGTCCCCATATCCAAGATAATGGGTAGACGCTGGGCAAAGCCGGCTTTCCGGCAGTTAGGCTTGTTTTGTCTATGGGACTAAATTTTGCCCTTATCGAGCTACAGAATTTCACCCGAATCCATTTATTCCCCCTACTTGACAACAGAACAGAGAAAAGTTATATATGTCTTTCAATTCCGATAGTTAACCAGAGAGTTGGACGTTTTCATAGAGGCTGTCCTGAAATTGGAATTTGGGCGGTTTCTCATGGGTTTTAGCCCACCGGCTCCTACCCTCGACACTCCTTAAAACAGGGATTTTGGGGATTCTGGGGAATTGAGGAAGGAAAACTCCTTCCATCATAGAACATGCTTTTTAGGAGAGTCTCAGAGTTCAACTTTTGCCAATTTTCCTACCTGTTGTATGTTCAGGGGTTACGGCGAGGCTGCCTTTTATTCACACAATTTCCTAACGCCAGTAATTCCAGGGAGTTAGGGTTTTTTCTTTCGACAAGAACCCCTGAATGGCAAAAATCAACCATAGAAGTTCGTTCGAACCGAAAAGCGGAATGAAAAGAAGTTTCCTGCAAGAAGCATGCTTCCAAGGGGCGCAAAGATGAGCAGTGCTTTCAATCCATACTATAAATGGTTAGGTATCCTTCCGGAGGAGCAACCACCGAGCTACTATCGGCTTTTAGGAATACCAGAGTTTGAGGAGGATGTTCAGATCATCGAGTCGGCAGCGGACCGGCAGATGACATACATTAAGACATTTCAAACCGGCCCCCATTCGGCGGAGTCCCAGAAAATTCTGAACGAATTGGCTACTGCCCGAGCTTGTTTACTCGATCCTGCGAAAAAAGCTGCTTACGATGCACACCTGCGAGCTATTCGGAATGCCAGCGGAAGTCCAGAGCCCAAGCTATTTACTCCGCCTATGCGGACGGATATTTCTCCGGGGGGAATGCCCCATATTCCGGGGATATCTTCTGTTTCTGACCGAGTTGGGAGACATTGTTCTCCTTTAGCCAATGTGGCTCTGCTTGGTATCGTGGTCCTTTTTTTGATGGCAGGCCTAGTAGTTTTTTCCCTTGGAAATAGATCTTCCCAGCAGGTAGCGGAGGGGTTGTCTAAGGAAAAAGATCCACCAACAAAGAAAGAAAAGACATCACCAGAGGTGACCGGGAACTTTTCTCCCAAGCAGAAAGACCAGTTGCAACCTCCCCAACCAACGCCTCCTCCAGGTGGCGCTACCATATCCTCCCCATTGCCTTCTTTGGACTCCAAAGCATCCAGCGGGATTCCTTCAAAAGATGTGAAGATCCAGCCGAGACCATATGCTTCTGATCTTTCTGCCGCTTTCCCTACTGCCGCTGCTGAGGAGAACGAGCGCTTTGAGAAAACTCCGCATTCCCTTCGTTCGCCGCCGTCGGAGCTTCTTTCGCCTCCTAGCACGGAAGAACTTCACCGACTAGAAAAAGAACTAAGAAATCTTTTCGAGATCGAAAATGTGAAAACTCCAGCTCAGGCAAAAGCAACGGCGGAACGTCTCCTTCAGGCCTTGGCAGATCCTAGCCTTTCGGCAGAAACACGTTACATTCTCCGCCTTCTAGCAGGGCAGATGTTTGCACAAGCGAATCTAGCCGGCAAAATGTGGGAGCAATGGGCTGAGTTGGTAAGCAGCTATGACTGCGACGGGCAACTCGTCTTGGAAACCATGTTTCAAGGACCCCCTTTGGGTGTTTTGTTTGTCACCAAGGCCGTCGTGCTAGCAGGTCCCTACTTGGAGCAAGTTTATAAAAAATCCCGATTTCCCGCTGTTTTAGGAGCCCTCAAGGCGCTTGGCAGTCTGGCGCAACAGAACCGCGCCACGGTGGCTTTGGAATGTTTAAAAGCTGCTGAAAAAACACTCAAAGAATTCATGCCATTTTGGAAGGCATACGAAACCGCTCAAAAGCAAGAGAAAAGACACACATGGGCCGAGTGGGTCTGTTTCGGTATGGGAAATTGGGAAGAAGGGCTTTTGCTGTTGAAGGAGCATCCTGATTGGCAACTCCAAGAATTAGCCATAACCGAAATAGAGCAAACCTCCAACGATGGGCCCACCCTGGTGGCGATTGCAGACCGATGGGCCAGGTATGCAGAGACTCTGCCGGCCGGCCCAAAACGGAAAGCTATTCTAGCCCATGTCCAGAGCCTCTATGAACGAGCCTTACATCCGTTGAACGCTGGGAAATTGTCAAGTTTAGACAAAGTTCGTCTCCAGCGCCGTTTGGACTCTGTGCGAAAAGAGAGCCTTCCGAAGTTTGGGCCAAAGTTGATGGCTGATCTGTCGGGCGGGGAATCCCTAAAAGGGAAATGGATCGAACTCTTGCCGCTGATTGATCTTCCACACGCTGTAGTCCGAGGTTCCGTCGAATCTAAAAAAGGCTCGATCCTGTTGCCCCTTAGATCCCACCTCCAACTGCCTATATCTACTTCTGGAAGCTATGAGGTGGTGGTCATTTTCAGCCGGCTTTCTGGCAACGATAGTTTCGGGGTAGGGCTGCCGGTCGGAAGCCGCTCCATTCAAGCGGTGCTCAGCTTTTGGTATGGAAGAATCGATGGACTTCAGCCGATCGACAATCAACCCGCAGATAAAAATCCTTCCGGACGAAAAGGCACTGTCATAAAGTATAACGTTCCGTATCGTTGGGTGCTCAAAGTGCAAGTCGACGGAGAGAAATGTCGGATCAGTTCGTTTCTCAACAATAAACCTCTAACAGAATGGGAAGGGCCTTTGAGTTCACTAGCTTCCAATACCTCTGTTCTAGATATCGGCAATTGGGATTCTTCGCAGGTGATTCATTCTTTTCAGTTCCGAGCGGCCGATGATCAAGCGCAGCTCCGATTCACAGAACGTTGACCGAACCCCTCAATCTATTAGAATAAACTCGATGGGAACTTTGTCTTTCTGGGTTCCGGGTGGTCTGTTGGACATCTCCTTCGTCCCTTTGGGCATGGATACCCTGAGCACTAGATAGCACGTCTCGGGAAACCGCCAGGGATATAGTTACCTCCATAATAGTTACCACACCCAGACAGTTCATGGGCTTTCCCAACCTTTTAGCTTTCTTCCTAGAGGGGGTTCTGTCTGAGGGAAACGTTTCCTGAAGTTCTAGAATTTCCTAGGAGCCTTCCAGGTGGCCATTTTGGTGCTGAATGCCGGTTCCAGCACGGTAAAGTTTGCTTTGTTTGATTTTGACAGTTTGGAGGTTTTGGTTCGGGGCCTGTTGGATTGGGCAGGCAAAACAGGCGAAGCTATGGTTCGGCTGGAGATGCCCGGCCAACCGCCTGTACGACAGGAGTTAGAAGTGCCCTCCTATCGAGAGGCCGTCTTCGCTGCTCTGAAACTGCTGCAAAAATGTTTCGGTGCATCATCGGACCAATATCGCCTCCACGATGAAGTTGGGCCGCCCTTGAAACTGATGCAAAAATGTTTCGGTACATCCTCTCTTGGCCGGGCAGAAAGCACCGATTCGATATCGATACCCGAAAGGGATACACCTGAAGGGGCCGATCGGCTTCCTGACATTGCTGGTTCTTCTGGGCCACGTTTTTCTGCCACTTCTTCTGGAGGGAGGAGCGACTCGGCATTGCCGGGCCTAGCGGCCCGGAAGATTCGGGTGGTTGGTCATCGGCTGATCCACGGCGGCGAAGAAATCCGGCAGCCTGTCTGGATCGACGCGCAGATGAAACAGACGATTGCCCGGTATCGGCATCTGGCGCCGCTGCATATCCCGGCCGGTTTGGAGGCCATTGCTGCTACGGAAGAAGCGCTGCCGGGTGTACCGCAGATGGGGGTGTTTGATACGGCATTTTTTGCCGACATTCCGCCAGCTGCCTATTTATACCCAGTGCCTTATGAATGGTACACACAGTGGGGGATTCGTCGCTACGGTTTTCACGGCACAAGCCATGCCTATTGCACAGAGCGGGCCGCCCAGATGTTGGGCAGGCCGGTGGAGGAACTGAATCTGATCATTTGTCATCTTGGCCAGGGCGGCTCGGCCACCGCAGTCCAGTCCGGCAAAGCCATCACCAATACCATGGGCTTTACTCCGCTGGAAGGTTTTATGATGGGCACCCGCTCCGGCACGGTCGATCCAGGCATTTTGCTCTATGTGATGCGGGAGCACAGCCTGAGCGTAGAAGAACTGGATTATATCCTCCATCACCGGTCGGGCCTTTTAGGCCTGTCGGGGGTTTCGTCGGATTTTCGGCAAGTGGAAGCAGCAGCCGCCCAGGGAAACCACCGCGCACAGCTTGCCCTGGATGTCTATGCCTACCGAGTGCGAGCTATGATCGGGGCGTTGGCCGTTACCTTGGGCCGGGTCGATGCCCTGGTCTTTACGGGCGGGATTGGCGAAAATTCTTCTTGGCTGCGAAAAGAGGTCTGCCGGGGGCTACAATGTATTGGTGTCCATCTCGACCCGGAAAAAAACCAGCATCTACGTCCCGATGCCGACATTGCGCCGGCCGACTCACCGGCCCGGGTCCTTGTGATCCATACCCGGGAAGACTACATGATCGCCCGCTGTGCTCGCCAGATGCTCCTGGAACAAATGGCTTCTGATTCCTGAGAATCCGTCTTTCCTCTCTACTCGCACATAGCCCAACCTGTCATCCCCCCGAACACAGGGTTCCGGGGTAGTATGAATCCGGCCTCCCAAGTCTGCATAACGGGTAATAAGCAGCAGGTCCAACGTGCCCTAGATTCTCCCATTTGCAGGAATCTGTACTTTCTGCAAAATCACTCGTTAGGGGCAGAGGCGATGGAGCCTGCCCAACCGGGCCTCCCATTCCCGAAGAGAATTTCCAACTTCTAAGCCCCGCCAAAAACCGTACCAAAATGGCTCCTGGGAACCTATGGCCTTCCAATAGGTTAGCTGCTAGCCAATCCACAGGGTCTGGCTGGCAGCCGCTGAAGGTAAGGCGGAGCCAGCGCAATTTAACCCCCATAATATTCAAAACTCGGTGGCGTCTTCATTTGGCTGGACTGTTTCAAAAAGCGAAGGGGTACGGCTCACGCCGTACCCCATACGCCTCCCCCCTTAGTGCATAAGCCCCTTCAACGCCCTTTTATCTCCCTCCGTTCTTTTTCCTCCTCTGCCCGAAAAACGGTGGGAAGGCGCAGCGTTTCCGATGGGCTTACTGGGAATTAAATTAGTAGCGGTAGTTGAAGAATACCTGCACTTCGGCGTCGAAGGCTCGGTCGGGCCGATCGTCCAGCGGCACGACGCCGCCGACGCCCAGAGTGCACGCTTGCCCGAACTCAGCATGAAGGCCTATAGTCAAATTGACCACATCCTGCCGGTTCCACACGTTGCCCACGCCCAAGGTGCGTCCACCCACTGTGCCGGTGAATACATCGGCGTTTTGCAACGGCGTGGTGTAATGTACCTCTACCAGCCCAGCTAAGCCGGTGAGCCACTTGGCGCAGCGATTCTGATATAGCCAATACCCAAGGGCCGCATCCACGTACAACAAGGTCTGGGGAGTCAGTTCGCCGATGGGCGTCGTGTCCAGGACCACCCGGTTGCCGTTGAGTGGCACATCAACCTGAAGGAATGCCTGGCCAAAGAGCCGCTCTGTAGGCCGAATCGTTGCCGCTCCAAAAGGCAACAGGTGCACGGCATCGTTATCGATGGCAAAAGGAGTCCCATCGATGAACCCATGTACGTCGCTGCCCAGTGGAATATCCACGCCTAGGCCGCCGCCCAAGGCCCACCATCGGCCAGAGCACAAATGGCCTTTGACGATGGCCGCCAAATTGCCATAGTGGCTGGTGCTCACGCCCAAACCGGGCAAGTTGCTAGTGGGGGCCATATCCGCCTGATAAGCCCCCGTAAACGGCATCCGCACCTCGCACGACCACCGACCCTCCAGAAACGTCTTCTCAATTCCCAAGGTGTATTGATCCAGTGAACCTACGGCTGGTCTTCCCGCCGCATCTACACGTTCAAAAGCATTGTGGAAGTGGTTGTATTGGAAATAGACGCGGTCGGTGGGCAAGAGGCGGTTATTGTCGGCGATTTTGATCCGCCGAGAGCCGCCCGCTAGAGGAATATCTGCATACGGCGTGGTCCCCGGCACAAAGGCTGCTCCGGCAAAGACTTGCCCCGGCACCAGGAGATGATCGCCAAACATGAACGGCACATCTTCCGGGCAGAAGCAAGTGGAACCGCCGCTGACAGGAGCAGGGCAGAATTGGCCCACATCCGCCGAAGGAGTGTCTAGAATCGACAGAGCCGATCCGCCCGGCTTGCTAGGTGTCGAAGTAACGCCAGGACTTGGGGCTGCCCCAGCCGATGCCGAAGGAGAACCATTTTTCGCCGGAGCTGCGTTTCCCGGTCCACCGGGCGCACTGGACGGCGTTCCAGGGGCCGGTTTCTTCTGCCCGGCGCCGTTACCCACCTTTTCAGTAGGCACAGATGCTTGATTAGGTGTCGGTTTTGGGGCGGGCATTGCCGTTGCCTCCGGCAACGGTGGAAGGGGAGGTGGCGGAACCGGATCAGCGCTGAGTGCTTGACCACTTGAACGCCAGCCGCCTTGCTGAGCTAACCCTTCTGAGATGGCCAAAACGCCCAGCATCAGCAGTATCATCCCTCTAAACACTGCTCGACCCCCTCGTTTACCCATCCTGAGATCCCCTTGAAAAGAGTCAGACCTCTTTGAAAAAAGAGAGCTTTTCGAGATACCCCTTGCCCCCCCTTTAGAAGGGGGCGGCGAGGGAACCCCATCCAGAATGCCGATTAGGCAAACTCTATCGGTTGTATCGGTTTTTTGGATGAGATTTGATAATTTGTGTGGAGAAATTTTTGAGGAAAAGTCAAAATGGTCCGGCTGGGAAAATTGCGGAACTTTATCCACTTAAAGGCTGTCCTACAAAACATTTTCTATGATGAAAGGAGGCCCCCTTCCTCAATGCCCCAGAAACCCAAAATCCCTGTTTTTAAGGAGTAGGAAGGGTAGGAGCCGGTCGGCCAAAACCCATGGGAAACCGCCCAAATCCCAATTTCAGGGCAGCCTCTTAGCTCGACTTTCGCCATTTTTCCTAATTTGGTTTGCCTCCAATAGTTAGGACGAAACCTCCTTTTGTTCACCCAATTTCCTTATAAGAAGCTAGAACTTTCCCCTTCCGGGAGGAAGCTCAAAATGGCAAAAGTCGAGCTCAGAAGGATCCTCGATGGTGTGTGGAACCATCCGGCTCTATCCCCTTGGGGAAAACTGGGGAACTTTATCCACTCAGAAGGATACGCCCCCTCGGCAAGAATAGCCCAGAATGAATCGCTCCAAAAGGCCCCTTGCCCCTGGGTGAAAAGATGGTAAAAACAGAGGGAAAAGGGCCCCCTTCTGCCCACCGCCAAGACTTCTAATTGGAGGGTTTCGGAAGAACTGGTGGTAGGAGGTTCGAGCCGGTCAAAAGGTTTTCCCATCCGAAGTCTTCTTCAAGGAGTAACTCTATGAGCGACATTGAAGTGGGGGTCAATTTGGAGTTTGTCCGCAGTGCTCATAAGCCGTTCCGGGAAGGCATTCGCATTGCCGCCCAATTGGGTTACAAGTATTGTGAACCATGTGTATCAACCGGTTACGACCTGTTGGCCTTGGGGGGCTATTACCACATGCTCTCCATGCAGGACGATCCGCTGGAGGTCAAAGAGTGGATGGACGAGGTGGGCATCAAGCCGTCGGCCGTTAGCGCCCATAGTCCTCTGATGCGGCCGGAGGTTTCCATTCCGTATCTAACCCAGGCCATCCGGTATGCCAGCGACATCGGGGCCCCGGTGGTAACGACCGATGAAGGTTGGCGTCCGGAATGGATGAGTGAAGAGGAAGCCTTCCAAATCATGCGATACACCATCCGGCAAGTGATGCGCACTGCGGAGCGGTACGGCATTAAAGTTGGTCTGGAACCCCATGCTTCGTTTACCGTGCGGAAAGATACCTTTATCCGGATCCTAGAGCTTTCCGACAGCCCCTGCTGGGGCGTCAACTGGGATCCTGGCAATTTCTACCTAGGCGGCAAAGACGACGTGTATGAGACGCTAGATGCAGTGGCTCCGCGGCTTTTCCACATGCACGGTAAAGACATCAGCTTCGAGCAGTCGGAAGCCGAACGGGGCAAAGTAACCGGCACGCCGGTCGGCTGCGCCTGTGGCGAAGGGGTGATCGATTGGCCACGGATCATCCGTATCCTACGAAAACACGGTTTCCGCGGCGTGATCAGCGTCGAATGTGGCACGATCGACCAGGCCCAACGTAGCCTCCAATACCTCCAAAAAGTCATCGCCGAAACCCCCGCCGCTTGAGCCTCCCAGAAGGTTTCTCAAACCAGGAGGGGCATTATGCGATTGATACACACTGCGGACCTTCACCTTCATCCGGACCACCCAGAGCGGCTAGAGGCCTTGGAGAAAATTTGTCAGTTGGCTACAGACCATGGGTGTTCGGCGATACTAATCGCCGGCGATCTTTTCGACCGGGCGGAAGAGGCTTTAAATGAACGACCCAAGCTTCGGCAACTTTTTGACAAATATCCGTTTGAGGTATTTATTGTGGCCGGTAATCATGATGAACACTGTTATGCACCTCATCATGATTATGGGCAACGAGTCCATCTGGCCGCGAAAAAAGGCTTGGTTCGCTGGAACACAAAAGAGGGTATAGAAATCTGGGGTTTACCGTTTCAACGCGGCAGCCGGGCGGCAGAGTATCTCTCGCAGCAGTCCCTTCCGCACCAAACTCCCACGGTGCTGCTAACTCATGCGAGTTTTTACCATTCGGATTGGCTTGAAATCTGCCAAAAGTTACAAAAGTATGTGCAGGATACAGGAGGCGGCGATTTTGCCTTCTTCGCACCCGACCTGGAAGGCAAAGGGTTTGCTTACGTAGCGCTAGGACATTGGCATAATCCAACCAATCCCCCGCTTCAGATTGAGGGAACTTTGGTGGCCTATGCCGGCACTCCATGCAGGGTGCTACCTCATGAGCTAGGACGCCGCCAGGTGATCCTAGTGGAATTGGAAACCACGAGGATCAATATACAATTTTTGCCCGTAGAGGGCGTTCCCTACTATGTGGAAAAAAGATTCTTTGTAGCTCCTGGAGGAGAACAGAACACGTTAAGCCAATTGGCTAAGTTTCTCCAAAGCCAAGCCGATCCCTTTGCCAAGGCCAAGCTGGTTGTGGAAGGGTTTCTGGGATGGGAGGAGAGCAAATTTCGAGCAGAGCTGGAAAACTTACGCTCCCAATATGCTGCCCAGTGGGGGGAGGTATCGATGGAGCACCATTGGAGCCATCTTGCGGAAGCTCCCGCTAGGTTGGTCCAAACGTTTATTGAACAAATTAATGCAAAGACTCTGGAGGAATTGCAAGTTCTGCTGAACCAATTTGAACCAGGAACATTATACGAGACCGCCCGTCGATGGCTGCAAGAGGCCCAAGAGGAGTTAAAACAGGAGGCCATTTGCATGGGCCTCCGGGCAATCCACCAACAAAAGCAAAGGAGCCGACGATGAGAATCCATTGCATCCACCTCCAGCCGTTCGGTCCGCTGCCGGAAGTAAACTTCCAACCCTCAATGCTATCGATCATCTACGACGGCAACGAAGCGGGCAAAACAGCGTTGGTGGATGCCTTGGTGCAACTGGTTTTCAGCAAAAGCAGCTTTCCCGGCGCAGACCGGTTTGGCAATGCTGCCGGAAAAGTGGAACTCGAATTCAACGGTACCAGATATTCCCTTCCAGGCAAACGGACCTTAGCCAAATTACTCGGTTGGGAACAAAGCCTATCCCAGTTTCTCCGGCTTCTTTGTATCCGGGCAGGAGAATTAGATTTAGCAGCCCGATCCGAAAAGTTTTCCCAACTTATGGACGCTTTAACCGCAGCGTTAGGAGAAGCAGAAGTTTCGCCTCAGCGGGTGATCGCAAGGGTACAAGAGGCCGCTTGCCTCACCTCCACAGGCAATTGGTCCGACGAACAACCCCACCGTCAGGCTTCCGAAATCCAACAAACCACCAAAAGACTCGCCCAACTGGAAAACGCTCTGGACACTGCCTTTGCAACAGAAGAGAAAGATAAGCAACTGGCCACGAAACGTCAAGAACTCACACAACTCGACCAGCAGCTCAAGCAAATCAACGAGCAGATCTCTCAAATCGAACAGCAGATGGAAGCCCACCGCTACCATCAGGCTAATGCTTATTATCAGCAATGGCACCGCCTTCAGAGCGAAATAGAACAGAACTACGCCCGCTATCGCCGCCAAGACCTGGAAGCATGGAAAGAATACGAACAGCATCTTCAAAGTAAAGAAAAGAGCCTTGCGAAGACTAAAGAAGAAGAACTCCGGTTAGCACAGGAACAAAAGAAACTTCATGAGCAACTCACCGATCGCCGAACCGAACTCCAACTTCAACAGCACGAGTTGGAAAGGGCTAACGAAAATAAGCAAACAGTAGATGAGCAGATCCGGGCAGAACGGCGAAACCTCTCGGAACAAACGACTTCTCTTGTGGCCGAATTGACCAAGTTTCGCCAAGCCGAGCAATCCCTACGTCAGCGAGAGCTATGGGCAAGATTGATGCCTTGGGCGGCCGGAGCAGGGTTTCTAGTTTGCGCAGCATGTCTGGCAGTTGCCATGTTGAAAAGCACCCTGTGGGGCATGATCGGATTGGCCATTTTTCTTCTGCTGACGCTCCTGTGCCTGTGGGTTTACCGACGTTGGCATTACGAAGTAGAAACCCTTCGCCAGCTGGAAGCCACAGTCCAACAGCAGGTATCCCAGATAGGTTTGCCATGGAAGGGCATCGAGCAGGTCGAACCAACCTGGCGATCTTACCAAGCAGAAAAAGAGAAGTATTTAGAGGAGAAAAGTCGGGTTGCTGCGCAACGGCAACAACAATGTGCTGAAACCGTCGCCCGTCTAGCAGCGGATGTACAAAACCTTCACCATCAAGTAGACCAACTGACCAAAGAGCTTGTCCAAACCCAACAGGAACGCCACAACTTGGAAAAAGAGCTAGAGGAGCTGACCAAGCAGATCCAGCAAATCCGCCAGCGGTGTGGCCTGCCCGACCGGCAAGATTTGGAACAGAAGGTCAGCCAGCGAGAACAGTTAGAAGCCAAACAGGCTCAGACCAAGGCCTCTTTATCCACCCTTACCGGCCGAGATGATCCGGAAGGTTGGCTAGCATGGCTGGACCAAACCAGCCAGAAACTCCCTCCCGATTGGAGAAAAACCCCTGACGGGCTGCCGAGTATCGAAGAACTGCAAAAGCAACTGGACCAGCTCCGTCAAGACCGCAATCGCCTCCAGCAAGATCGAGAAAGCCTCCATCAAGAGGCAGAAAAACTCCGTACAGGCTGTAATGAGCTTCGGGCTAAATTGCACCCCCTAGGCGTAAGCGACGCCATCCAAGTCTTCTTAGCCATCCAGGAAGCTCAAGAGAAACTTAAACACTGGGTCAAACAGCGTCTGGCCGCCCTCCTGGCTATCCAGGTTTTAGAAAAATTGCAACAGAGCTATGTGACCGCCTTGCAGGAGCCGCTTGCGCAGGCAGGAAGCATCTTCCAGCAAATCACCCAACGATATGAAGCCCTGCGATACGATCGCCCCACCGGCCGGTTCTATGCTGTTGAGTCCACTGGCCAAGAATTCGAGGAGGAGAAACTTAGCAGTGGGGCTCGAGCGCAGCTGCTTTTTGCTGTTCGGCTGGCGCTGGTCCAGAGACTTCTGCCGGAGCCTGGTTTTTTGATTCTGGATGACCCATTCCTGACCTACGCTCCGGATCGCAAGGAGCGGGCAGTTAACTACCTGGGTCAGTTAGTCCAGCAGGGCTGGCAGGTCCTTTATCTTACCGTAGATCCGCTCAGTCGGGATCTCCTTCAGCGGATTGCTGATTCTCCAGTGAAAACAATAGCGGATTTGGTCACCAGTTTACAGAGAGCCCAGACTACCTGACAAAAAGTCAACCCAACGGGAACGGAAACGAACTTCTTAGCTCGAGTTTTGCCATTTTTCTTAACTGGTTTTGCCATCAGCAGTTACGACGAAACTCTCCTTTGTTCATCCAATTTCCTAACTCCAATAGTTACAAGGAGTTAGAGTTTTCTCCTTTCGGGGGAACGCCAAAAATGGCAAAAGTCGAGCTTAGAGGCTGTCTGGAAATCAAGACTTGGGCGTTTCCCTATAGGGGTGGGATGAACCAGCTCTTCCAGCAAAACAGAGGGAAAATGGGCGCTTTCCGGATGCTCGGCAATCCCGCTACCGAGCTGATTTCCCCTGAAAAAACGCATTTCCAGACAGCCTCTTAGAGTTAGGCCCATCCCGAAGGGGCTCTCGGGTGGTAGGCCGAGAATTGCCGATTTGCTGAGGAGGCACACCGAGGGCCGGCTCTGCTAAACCCTCTGGCCAAGCCGGTTAAAATTCCGCATTTCCCGGTGTGCGCGGAAAGGGGATGACATCGCGGATATTGGCCATGCCGGTGGCAAACTGGAGGACCCGTTCTAGGCCCAAACCGTAGCCGGAATGCGGCACAGTGCCAAAGCGCCGAAGATCCAGATACCACCAATAGTTTTCGATTTTGAGGCCTTGCTCTTTCATTCGTTCTAGCAGGACGTCGTAGCGGTCTTCGCGTTGGCTGCCGCCGATGATTTCACCAACCTTCGGCACCAACACGTCCATGGCCCGCACGGTGCGCCCGTCGTCATTGAGTTTCATATAGAACGGTTTGATTGTTCGAGGATAATTGTAAAGGATGACGGGCGATTTGAAATATTGTTCGGTTAAATATCGTTCATGTTCTGCTTGGAGGTCTTTGCCCCAGGCTACCGGAAATTCAAACGATCGGCCCGAAGCAAGCAGGATTTCTATCGCCTCGGTGTAGGAAAGTCGGATGAATTGACTTTCCAGGATTTTCTGCAGGGTTTCGATTATAGTTGGGTCAATCCGCTGACGGAAAAACTCCATTTCTTCTGGGCATTTTTCTAGTAAATGGCGGAAGATGTATTTTAGGTTCCGTTCGGCCAAATCCATCGTATCTTCCAGCTCGAAAAAAGCCATTTCCGGCTCGACCATCCAGAACTCGGCTAAATGGCGAGGGGTATTGGAGTTTTCCGCTCGGAAGGTGGGGCCAAAGGTATAGACTTTACCCAGAGCACAGGCCAGGGCTTCGGCCTCCAATTGACCGCTGACAGTTAAGTAGGTTGGTCGGCCGAAAAAGTCCTGGCTATAATCCACACTGCCGCCTTCGCTGCGAGGCACAACCTCCAGATTCAGGGTGGTTACCTGAAACATGGCGCCTGCGCCTTCGCAGTCGCTAGCCGTGATGATCGGTGTATGGATATATATAAACCCCTCCTTCTGGAAAAACTCATGGATCGCCCAACAAAGTTGGTTCCGTACCCGGGCTATGGCCCCGAAGGTATTTGTCCGGCTCCGTAAATGAGCAATAGTCCGCAAGAATTCAAACGAATGCTGTTTTTTCTGCAAGGGATAGGATTCTGGATCTGCCCAACCTAGGACGATGATTTTATAGGCCTCCATTTCCGTAGCTTGTTCCTTGCCCGGCGAGGCTTTGATCTGTCCTTCAATCCGCACACTACAGCCGGCCGTCAGATGCCGGACTTCGCTCTGATAATTAGGCAAACTGGCCGGGGCAATGATCTGCAAATTCCCTAAACAGGATCCGTCATTGACTTCCAGGAAACTAAAGCCTGCCTTGGAGTCCCGCCGGGTCCGAACCCAACCTTGTACGATCGCCTCTTGGCCGACCGCTTCCGGCCGACGGGCCTGGGCCACCGTCCACTTGTGCATCCTGATTCTCCTCTTAGCTATTGAAACTCATGATTCCGAATGCCTGCCTGTGCTCTTGGCTTAGAGGCTGCCCGGAAATCAAGATTTACATGCTTCCCGATAGAGTTTGGATTAACCGGCTCCCTCAGTAAAACACGGGGAAAATAGACACGTTCGCGATTCTAGGTAATGCGGCTACTAAGATATTTTCCTCGGAAAAATGCATCTCCAGATAGCTTCTTAACCCCACTTGTGCATTTGGCTTCCTAAAGGACTCCTTTGGTGCTGGGCAGATCAGGTAAGCGAGGATCGAACTGGGCGGCCATCCGTAGCGCCCGTGCCGTGGCTTTAAAAATCCCCTCAGCAATATGATGGCTACTACGTCCATAATGTACCAGCACATGGAGGTTGCACAAGGCGTTGTTGGTCACGGCCTGCCAAAAATCGTGAACCAATTGGGTGTCGAACTGGCCGATCTTTTCCGAAGGAAAATCCGCCAGAAGCACAAAATAAGGTCGGCCTCCCAAATCGACCGCCGCCGTAACCAAAGTTTCTTCCATGGGCAAGACCGAGTAGCCATATCGACTGATACCTTCTTTCGTCCCCAAAGCTTCTCGAATGGCCTGGCCGACGCAAATCCCCACGTCTTCGACCGTATGATGCTGATCGACCCGAAGGTCGCCTGTAGCCTGCACCCGCAGATCCCAAGCGGCATGTCGGGCCAGAAGCTCCAGCATGTGATCAAAAAAACCTATGCCCGTCTGGATCTGGGCATGCCCTTGACCGTCTATGTTCAATTGTACCTGGATGTCGGTTTCTTTGGTCTTTCGTTGAATGTGGCCAGTTCGACTCATTATGGTTCTCCGGAGATTTTAGGAACCGCCGCAAACTCGATTTTGCCAATTTCCCTAACTGTTTTTTCCAGGAGTTAGGGCAAATGCTACCTTGTTCGCCGAATTTCTTAACCCCCATAACTTCGGGCACTTAGAGTATTGCTCTTCCAGGCCGAATCCTAAAATGGCAAAAGTCCGCCCGAAAAATACTGAACATATAGGTCAACTTCATGCCCCTTTGAGGAACCTCTGCAAAATCCTGAACATATAGTGAACTTTATGAACCTTTGATTTGGGAGGCTTTAGCTGCCCTCATCCAAACACCCACTATATGTAGGGCGCTAACAGTGCTAGCAACCCAATATATTGGGTCAGACGCAGAGGTAACCAAAATGGTAGCAAAATATCTCCCTCGAATTATACGAGGTTCCTTAATTCTATAGCCGGTCGGTTTTCCTATCCGAATCCCTACTATCCATTTGGTCTTAGTAATAGGGGAGACCCATGGATTGGATTAGGGGAAGATAGTCAATATAGTATAGGAACCACTGCATAATCCTGAACATATAGGGAACCCCGTGAACCTTCGATTCTCTAGCCGTTCGGTTGTCCGATCTGGATATCTACTATCAATTGGGGACTGCAATGCTAAATACAACTATATGTTGTGTTAGAGGGAGGAGCAGCCAAAATGGTATCAAAATATCCCCTTTGAATTATGCAGAGGTTCCTATAAAAATATTCCCATGAATTATCCAGAGCCTCTTTTGGATTGGTGAGTCTCAGAAAGGGGTTGTTCCAACAGTTCTGCAAGGTGCAGGAGGCAGATGTCAATTTGTTCTTCGGTGCCGACGCTGATTCGCAGTCCGTCGCCCCAGCCGGGATAATTCATGTATCGGACTAAAATCCGTCGGCGTTTCAGCTCTTCATACAAAGGCCGGACAGGCCGACTGGGGTGCGTATTCCAAGTAAAATTGGCTTGGGAGTCCACGCATTGGAACCCCAACTGGCGCATGCCTTCCGTAAGGCGGCGGCGGGCTGCGAGGATCTTGGCTTTGGTCTCCTGGAGCCACTGCTGATCCAAAATGGCCGCCGTCGCTCCAGCAATCGACAAAGCGTCGCAATTGTAGGAATCTTTTACTTTAATCAGTTCATGGATAATATGCGGCTGGGCCACCAGATAACCAAACCGAAGTCCAGCCAAGGCGTAGGATTTGCTCAGGCTGCGGGCCACCATGATTTTCTCGTTCTCGGCCACCAGATGCAGGCAATTCGTGGAGGCAAAATCCACATAGGCTTCATCGACCAACACGGGACACGGCAACTGTTCGGCTAGTGCCCGGACCACCTCCGGCTCCACCATCGTACCAGAAGGGCTGTTCGGATTGGCCAAAAATACTAGACGAAGCTCTTCAGCCGGTAAGCCGAACTCTTCCGGCAATGTCCAGTTCGGCCGAAAAAATACCTCCTGATACCGGGCCCCCTGAATCTCGGCCAACGTGGCATAAAGGATGTAGCTAGGATAGGGGAATCGGAGCAATTGGCCCTGGCCTACAAACGCCCGTGTAACAATGGTTAAGATCTCATCGCTTCCGTTGCCGCAGAGGATCCAATCCGGCGGCACTCCAAGAACTTTAGAAGCGGCCTGGCGAAATCGATTAGCCAGCGGGTCCGGATACTTCTGCAAACCTCGGTCCAGGACTTCTTGGATAGCTTGAACAACGGCCGGCGAAGGAGGATACGGATTTTCATTGGTGTTCAACTTAATAAATCCCTCCTCCTGGGGCTGTTCGCCCGGTTCGTAACCAGCCATGGCCGCTATCTCCGGCCGGACATACTTTCTAGGCAAGCATTCGTTCATAACACCATGGCCTGGGGATACGAAGGTGCTGGATTGCTAAAGAGTAGGGGTTTGTTTTCCTAGTCGGATTTCCACACTAGCTCGGTGGGCACTTAGGCCTTCGACGGTAGCCAGTTGGATAATATCCGGTGCTAGTTCCTCCAAGCCTTCCTTCTGGAAACAAAGGACACTTCCGGCCCGAAGAAAATCATTGGCCGATAGACCACTGGCAAACCGAGCCGTGCCGCTGGTGGGCAGGACATGGGAAGGCCCGGCCGCATAATCGCCCACCGCCACCGGCGTCTGATGACCGACAAAAATCGCCCCGGCATATCGGATCCGCTCCAACAGCGGCTTCGGATCTTCGACTGCCAATTGCAGGTGCTCCGGCGCGATCCAATCGACCAGCTCTGCCGCCTCTTGGGGATCCCGCACCCGAATAGCCGCCCCGAACGCTTCCAAACTTTCCCGGGCTAACTGCCCCCGATCCAACCGGTCCAACGCCTCGGCAACCGCCTCCAACGTCCGCTCCAAAACCTCGCTCTGCCAACTGATCAGGATGCTAGCCCCAGGAGCATGTTCGGCCTGGGCCAATAGATCCATGGCCGTGTACTGCGCCGGAGCGGAATGATCTACCACGACAACAATTTCGCTAGGACCGGCCAAGCTGTCGATGGCCACTTCGCCAAAGACGAACTTTTTGGCTAGGGTAACAAACAGGTTGCCCGGACCGACGATTTTATCCACTTTGGGAATACCTTCGGTGCCATAGGCTAAAGCGGCCACCCCCTGAGCACCGCCTAACCGGTAGACCTCCTGCAGCCCCAGCTCCCAGCAAGTGGCTAATACCTGAGGGTGAAAGGCCCCAAATCGGGTGGGCGGCAGCAGGACCGCTATTTCCTCCACTCCGGCTACCTGGGCCGGTACGGCCGTCATCAGAAGAGTGGAAGGATAGGCCGCTGCTCCGCCCGGCACACAAATGCCCACTCGCCGAATCGGCCTATACCGATGCTCCAACCACCCCCCCTCCACCGGCACCCGTACATCTTGGTGCAAAATCGCCCGTTGGAACCGTTCGATCCGACGCCGGATCCGCCGCACCACCGCCAAAAAGGTGCATTCTCCCCCGGTCAATGCCTGGACCTCCTGCCGGTGGGCTTCCTGTAGCTCGTCAATGGGTACTCGAACCGTCTGGGCGGTCAGTTCTACCCCATCGATCCGGCGGGTGTACTCTAGGACTGCCTCTAGGCCCCGTTGGGCTACATCTTGGCAAATCCGCTCTACCACCTGTTGGGGGGTAAGCTCCTGCCCGAAAATCTCCCTTGTCCGCTCTCTGCTAGCTGGGGTAACCAAATCACCCCGGAGGCTTAATCGGGACCGGAGCCGAGCTAACAGCTCCGGAGCATTATCCGATTGGGTCTCGATCCTCAAAAGATTAACAGGAACAGGAGCCATTATAAAAACCTCCCCAAATGGGGATTCCAGAAAAACACTTCCAAAGGCCCGGCCATAGACCTTTAAGATACCCCACTTCTGGTGCTTTTGGTACTCCCTTCGTCTTGGAGGGACCTAGCCCCAGTGTTGGAAAGCTGCCGAAGGCCCATTATTAAACAAACTATTGTGGCTTTTTAAAGCATGTTGGAAAAGACGGGTCAGCCAACCCCGCTCGGGGAAAAGAAACCGAAGAAGAGGGGGGTTTGCGGCTCCATTAGGTAGGTATTTAGCCCCCCAATTGGAAGGAATGAGGTGCCCAAAAGCAGGGCTTGCCTCTTCAACCTACAGTTTCGCTAAGGCAGGTCTTCCAGATGGCCTTGACAAAGTTGCCCAAAACCGACGCTCTAACCCATTATTTAATAGGAACTTAAGAAAAACGCCTTTTTGTGTTCTTTGCGAAGAAACTTTTTACTTATCTATTACACAACTTATACCTAGTTGGAACACCCTCAAAGCCGAAATTAGGTACAATCTCAATATACAGCAAGCGGGGACCAGGTTCCCCTTACCCGCCAGCCGAAGGCTGCTCGGTTTTTTCCAGGGTGGGAACGACACCCCCCTGGATTCCTGATTTCGCGAGAATGACTAGAAAACCCTTCCCAACGGATGGTCGTATTTGCTGATCAATAGCTGCATGGTGAGTTCGCAAACAAGGTTCGGTATTTTTTAGGAGAAAGCGCCCTTCATGATTCGTCCTAAGGTGAGTTTATCCCAGGAAGCCCGTTCGGATGCCCAACATCCGGTTCATCCCTTGGGCCGACAGGCGAAAGTGCTTCTTTGCAGTGTGTTCGGTCCGTATGGCCAGGATGATGAGTATGGCAGTCGGCGTCTGAATCCGATGGAACTATACCAAAATCAGGTTACCCGGGAGCAGGGGCCATTTTCCATTCGGATGTTTCATCGCAGTTGGGGGCTGATGATGATCCAGGCTAATATTGAGGCTCCATGTTGGATACTGGACTTTCCGAGCCTGGATCGGTTTGTGGAAGAAATTCGCACACGCCGCTACGACATTGTCGGCATCACGTCGATCATTCCGAACCTGTTGAAGGTGCGGAAGATGTGTGAATTGGTTCGGCAGTATTTGCCGGAGGCCAAAATCGTTGTAGGTGGGCATATCGCCACAATTCCTGATTTGGCCCAGCGGATTGACGCCGACTATATCGTCCGGGGCGACGGCATTCGGTGGTTCCGGTTGTATTTGGGCGAAGATCCGGAGCGGCCGATTCGCCATCCGGAGATTCTTTCCGGCTACGGGACCCGGAACATGGGAGTAACTGTTAAGGAAAAGCCCGGCGATGTAGCGGCCACGCTAATTCCATCCGTGGGTTGTCCGTTTGGATGCAATTTTTGTTCCACCTCGGCCATGTTTGGCGGAAAAGGGAAGTTTGTGAATTTTTACGAGACGGGCGATGAACTTTTTGACATTATGGATCAGTTGGCCCAGTCCATGCAGGTACGCTCCTTCTTTGTGATGGACGAAAACTTCCTCTTGCATCGGCGGCGCGCATTACGACTTCTGGAGCTGATGGAACAGTATAACAGACCGTGGACGTTAAATGTCTTCAGCTCGGCCAATGTGCTGCGAAGCTATACTGTTGACCAATTGGTGCGGCTGGGCGTCTCCTGGGTCTGGATGGGCCTGGAGGGCGAAAACAGTCAGTATAGTAAGTTGCACGGGATTAACACGTTCGAGCTGGTACGCACGTTGCAGTCGCATGGAATCAAGGTCTTGGGTTCTACGATTTTAGGCTTGGAAAATCATACACCCGACAATATCGACCAGGCGATTGACTATGCCATTGGCCATGATACGGACTTTCATCAGTTCATGCTCTATACGCCGATTCCAGGTACGCCGCTTTATCGGCAACTAGCCGCCGAAGGTCGGCTCAAACCGGAAACGGCCTATCATATTGCTGACGTACACGGCCAATACATCTTGAACTATTATCATCCTCATATCCCCCCTGGCATGGAGGTGGAAATCATTCGGCGAGCGTTTGCCCGGCATTTTCAAGCAAATGGTCCCAGCGTGGCTCGGATCGTTCGGACCATGCTGGCCGGCTGGCGCCGCTATAAAGACCATCCCGATCTACGGGTCCAGGACCGAATTCGCTGGGAATGCCGAGAACTAGGCACCACCTATGTGGCGGTGGTGGCGGCCTGCTATCGGTATTTTGCCCACCAGCCGCATCTGCGAGCTAAAATGGCCCATCTGTTGCAAGAGTTGTACGCCGAATTCGGATGGAAAGCTCGCCTCTATGCGGCCATTGGAGGCCGATATTTGCACTGGACTGCCCGGCAGGAGGAAAAACGATTAGCAACCGGTTGGAGCTATGAACCGCCGACCTTCTACACCTGCAATGAAGCGGCTTTGGCCGAGGTGGACCGGCAGCGGTCTGGTCCAGTGCCGGAATTGGCCCGCTGGGTCCAGGCCCGAATCGGGTGGGCCAGCCAACCGACGGTTCTGCCCGATGAACTCCTTCCATCGGCCCGAGAAACCCCCCAGAAACTCTCCAGCCCTGCCCTGCCGAAACCCAAAACTTCTGGCAAACCGCAGGTCCCTGCCTCTGTGTGAGTCAATCCCCAGGAAGGCAATAGTATCTTCCTTCTCCTCGGAAAGATTTCCTGCGCCCGGAGTTTGCGGGGACCGGTTGGTTCTTCAAGGCAAGACTTTTTGCTCTGTCTTATGGAATGCCCTCTCCTGGAGAGGTACAATAAAATCCCATCCTGAGCGGAAAGAGCTGGATTTTGGTACAACCAGAGTTGATAAGGCCAGTTCTCCGGCTCCTATCGGGTGATGGGGAACCTACAGAGGGAACATCTCCGCTGGCGTTCTAGGAATTTCCCTACCAAATCCTTTTCAGCCCCAAGAAGGAGTTGAAGCATGAGACGATCCATAAACGGGCTGCTATGCTGGATGTGGATATGGGTAAGAGGGGCTTTGACAGGAGCTGGTGGATTGGTTCAGGCTGCCGAGCCGGACGGTTGGCAGGACTTAATGCCGCCTGGCAAAGAGTTGGCTGCTTGGGAGGGAGGTAACGGTTGGATTGTCGCCGGCGATGCCCAAGTTGATCCTGCCGTTCCAACAGGTCGGAAGCTCCGTGCGGTGCCAGGCCAAGGCGTGCTCATAAGTACCCTTGAAGGGCTGGCCTTAGAGCGAAACCTCCGGTCCAAACAGCAGTTTGCCGACCTGGAAGTCCATCTGGAATTTCTTATTCCCAAAGGCTCCAATGCCGGGGTGAAGTTGCAGGGTCTATACGAGATTCAGATTTTAGACAGTTTTGGCAAAAAGAAGCTCACCGGCGAAGATTGCGGCGGCGTGTATCCCCGGGCCGAACTTACCCCTAGGTATCATACCATTGACGAAGGGGTGCCACCCCGCCTGAATGCGGCCAAACCGCCAGGCCAATGGCAGACGCTAGACATTGTGTTTCGGGCACCCCGCTTTGACGCCAAGGGCCAAAAGACCGAAAACGCCCGATTTGTCAAAGTGGTCCTTAATGGGCAGGTGATTCATGAGAACGTGGAACTGCGCTGGCCGACCGGTTGGGCTTGGCGGGTGGAAAAAGAAAAACCCCAAGGACCTTTGTTTTTGCAGGGCGATCACGGTCCGGTCGCTTACCGAAATGTACGAGTTCGCCCTCTAAACTTAGCTGGCCAGTAAGAGTTCGTTTTCCGTTCCCCCAACCAAACTCGACTTTTACTATTTTTAAGCCTGTTGGCGACTGTGTGATGTTCTAACCCCTTGCAGGCGTTAGAGTTAAGAAATTATATGTACAAATAGTAGATATTCCGTAACTTTCGAGGGCAAAAGAAGTTAGGGAAAATGGCAAAAGCGGAGTCCAAAAAGAGTTTCCACTTGTGATCTCCTGGGCTTGGACGCCCAGGAAGCGTTCTTATTCAGCCCCTCTATCAGGGGAATCTTTGCCCCATCGATGGATAAATCTAGCCCCTTTTATCTTCTTACTTCTTACCACTATAGCTTGCCTATTCCCGGTTTCGGCGGTAGGTCGCCATGGCCGTTATCCGTACTGCCAGAGGGGCCCCACAGCAAGCCTGCCTTCCTAGTTTTTCGATGGCAGAAAAAGAGAAGAATGAATGTGGATATCCGGACCGGCTTTGCAAGAAGGATGTTAGCCTTTATAATAACTTTATTCGGATGCGCAAAACCGTAACATTTCAGCCGAGGGAAACACCCGCCTCTTCCCTAAAGACGGGAGAGGGAAAAATGGGGCTACACCATGGGGCGGAATGGTTACGGAAAACCTATCTGGGAACGGGTAAGAATTCGCCAAGGCAGTCTCTCGGTTGGCATGCGCCCTTAGCTCAATTGGATAGAGCATCGGTCTACGGAACCGAAGGTTGCAGGTTCGAGTCCTGCAGGGCGCGCTAGCAGGGGGTCTACGAATGTTCCTGAGGAATTGGTTTTGGGGCTCAAAGAGAACAGATCAGGGAGAACAGGCTGGACCATTCTGTGGCATTGCGGCGGCGATAGTGGCCTGTAATTCATCGGTGTCTAAGACTTCTCGTTCTATTAGACGCTGGGCAAGGGCCATCAGGGCGGGCCGACGAGCTTCTAATAGCTCCCGCACTTTCTGCAGCCCTTCTTCCAGAATCCGTTTGACTTCCAGATCGATTTCCCGGGCGGTTTGTTCGCTGTAAAGTCGTTGGGTTGGCCAGTCGGAGCTATGGTTGAGAAAAACCGAGCGGGGACCATCTCGGAACGAAATCCGCCCTAGCCGACTCATCCCAAACTCCATCACCATGCTGCGAGCAATTTCGGTGGCTCGTTGCAGATCATTCTGGGCACCGGTGGAAATGTCGTTAAAGATCATTTCTTCGGCCACGATGCCGGCCAGCAGGACCTGGATTCGGCTTTCCAGTTCGGTTTGGGTAAGTAGATATCGATCGCCTTCCGGTCGTTGCATGGTGTAGCCAAGGGCGGCCAAGCCGCGCGGTATGATCGACACTTTATGAACCGGATCCGCGTTCGGCAAGCAGGAAGCTACCAAGGCATGGGCACTTTCATGGTAGGCGATTCGCAGTTTTTCCTGTTCGTGGATGATACGTTGACGTTTTTCTAGTCCGGCTGTAACCCGTTCAATAGCTTCGGTGAGGTCCTGCATGGTAACCGATTGTTTACCACGTCGCGCGGCCAATAAGGCCGCTTCGTTGACCATACTGGCTAAATCCGCACCCACAAAGCCGGGCGTCAGACTAGCCAGTTCTTCGACATTTACACTCGGATCCAGTTTGACGTTCTTCAGATGGACTCGGAGGATGGCCTCCCGGCCTCGGACATCTGGCCGATCCACCAGCACATGCCGATCGAATCGCCCCGGACGCAAAAGAGCCGGATCTAGCGTCTCCGGCCGATTGGTAGCGGCCAGCACAATGACCCCACTATTGGTACTGAAGCCATCCATTTCTACTAGCAGAGCATTGAGCGTCTGTTCCCTTTCGTCGTGGCCGCCCACCACACTGGTGCCTCGGGTTTTGCCCAAAGCATCCAGTTCGTCGATGAAGATGATGCATGGGGCGTGGTTTTTGGCCTGCTGAAACATATCTCGTACTCTGGCAGCCCCTACACCAACAAACATCTCCACAAAATCGGAGCCGGATAGGCTGAAAAACGGGACGCCTGCTTCGCCGGCCACTGCTTTGGCCAAAAGCGTCTTCCCAGTGCCCGGCGGCCCAACCAGCAACACCCCCTTCGGAATCCGCCCCCCCAGGGCTCGAAATTTGTCGGGCATTTTCAGAAACTCGACCACTTCGCGGAGTTCTTCGACGGCTTCGTCTAGGCCGGCCACATCCTCAAAGGTAACGCCCACTTCCTCCTGAGCAACAAATTTTGCCCGACTTCGGCCGAACGCAATCGCCGAACCTGCTCCCCCAAACCGACGGATCATCCAAAGAAGGATCGCCGAAAATACTACCAAAAATACCAGCATCGACAGATAATAGCGCCAACTACTGGGAGGCTCTTCGGCTCGAATCCGCTGAAATCCCTTCTCGATTGCCAACTTGAATAAAGCGTGATTGTCGTTTTCTAGCCCCACTCGGGAAGTCGTAAACCGAATATCGGTCTCCGGTTCGCTTTGCCGAGAGGCCGGAGCCACCACCTGCCGACTGACCACGCCGGTGATCTCATGTGGGCCAATTGTCAAATCCCGAAGGTTCCAATATCGAACCCGTACTTGGCGGCCCCGCTGGGTTTGGACCACTTCAATGGCTGCCTTGGGATTTCGTTCCGGAGCACCTTGCTCAATCAAACGCCACAAATCGCTATAAGCAAGCTCCACAGAGGGTTCCGAATTTAGCAAGCTAGCTATCACCAATATGGCACCGCCAAAAAGTACCAAATACCAGATCAGACGTCCACTCCCAGAATTCTTAGGAGGCCGGGTTTCGGAACGTTTCGGCTCTTGAGAAGACGGCTCCATCAAAGACCATACCTCCTAAATGACTAAAACCACCTCAAAATCATCCAAACGGCTTTTATCTTGGGTAGGATCTCTCCCCTGTTTCCATCATAGCCGGCCTACTTCTTTAAAAAAAGTCTTAGGGAACATTTTTAGCGATTCCCCTCGGCAAGATAAAAACCTCAGCCTGGCTTCCCCAAACGCCTACTAGGGATTTCTTCCTGAGCTTGGACATGGTACCTTTAATGGAATGATGGACTGGGTGAGAATAATAGAATAGACAAACCTCTAGCGGACTGCAAAACAGGCTGTGGGAAGAGCATGACTGAGGCACCGGCAGGCACGAAAGTCCGGGGGCTTGCTTTGTTAGGGTCCACTGGGAGTATTGGGCGGAATACGTTGGAGGTCGTAGCGGCCTCAGAAGGTCGGCTGAAAGTGGTGGCCCTTAGTGCTCATAGGAATACGGCTTTGCTGAAGGCCCAGGCCCAGCAGTTTCGTCCCGGGTATATCGTGGTAACCGATCCGGAGGCGGCAGCTCGGCAAGATTGGTCCGGTTTACCTGCGGAGACCCAACTTCGGGTGGGGCATAATGCCCTGATTGAGGTAGTTCAACTGCCTGAGGTAGATATTGTATTAGTGGCCATTGTAGGCCGAGCCGGATTGGAAGGGACCTGGGCCGCCTTAGATGCCAGCAAAACCGTAGCTTTAGCTAACAAGGAAAGTCTTGTGATTGCTGGGCCGTTGGTAACCCGGTTGGCTGCGCAGCGCGGTGCTCGGATCCTGCCGGTCGATAGCGAACATAGTGCGGTCTTTCAGGCCTTGCAGGCAGGACGCCGTCAGGAAGTTCGCCGGGTCCTTCTGACGGCAAGCGGCGGTCCCTTCCGCAGTTATCCTTTAGAACGACTCCACCAAGTAACTGTTCAGGAGGCCTTAGCCCATCCTACTTGGAACATGGGGCCGAAGATCACCATCGACTCGGCCACTTTAATGAACAAAGCCTTGGAGATTATCGAAGCACGATGGTTGTTTGAGCTTGCTCCCCACCAGATAGGAGTATTAATCCACCCCCAATCGATCATCCATTCTATGGTAGAATATATCGACGGGTCGGTCATTGCCCAGATGAGTCCCCCGGATATGCGCTTGCCGATCCAATACGCCCTGTTTTGGCCGGATCGCCAGCCTGCTGTAGCCCGTCAGTTCGACTGGTCGGAAGCCTACTGTTTGGAGTTTTATCCACCGGATCCGGAACGCCATGTGGCTTTGCAATTGGGCATCGAAGTGGCCCAACAAGGCGGGACGGCTGGTGCGGTGCTTAATGGGGCCAACGAGGCAGCAGTAGCTGCCTTCTTGGAAGGAAAAATCCCTTTTACCTATATTGTGCCCGCCTGCCGCGCCGTGGTAGAACATCATCCATATGATCCCAATCCCAGCTTGGAGACTTTGCTCCGCTTAGATCGCTGGGCACGCCAGGAGGTTCAACGTTGGGTATGTTCCAAAACCCTTTAACTGCCATGGGGATGTTAGCAAATTGGTTTTTCGAAGCTCTTGGTGGAGGCTGGCCTTCTGCAGTCTGGGCTTCCGCCGAGCCTACGTGGGTGGACGGACTGCTGGTGGTCCTGAAAGTGGTTCTAGGGCTTTGTATGGTGATTTTCGTCCACGAATTGGGCCACTTTCTGGTGGCGAAATGGACAGGTGTTTGGTGTGAGAAGTTTTATTTAGGGTTTGACTTCTTTGGGCTTCGGCTTTTGCGGTTTCGGTGGGGGGAGACCGAATATGGCATCGGAGCGTTTCCATTAGGTGGATATGTGAAGATGTTGGGCCAAGAGGATCATCCGGGGCGGTTGCGGGAGGAATTGGAGCGGGCGAAGGCTGCAAAAACTGCCCAAAACTCCCAAAGTTCGCAAATTATTAATTCTTCTCAAACTACTCAAACATCCAATATTTCCCAAATTGTCGATAACGATTCCCCCTCCGAACCCCCCAGAACCTCTTCAATTGCCCAAGGAAATGCCCAAAGTTCCCTGCAGACCCCCTCGCCCAGCCCAGCAGAACCTTCTGGGGGTCAGCATCTGCCTTCTTCCGAGGAAATCGCTGCTCTGGAAGCTGCCCTCTATCACCCCCGCAGCTATTTAGCTAAAAGCGTCCCCCAAAGGATGGCCATCATTGCTGCTGGGGTGGTAATGAATGTAGTGTTTGCTTTTCTGGTGGCGATTTGGGCCTTTGCGGTCGGAGTGGAGGATGTCCGCTGTGGGGTGGGGGAAGTAGTACCAGGACAGCCTGCTTGGCAGAAAAACATCTTGCCTGGAGACCAAATCCTCCAAATCGAAGGCCGAAAAGTCGATCGGTTCCAACAGCTTCGGACCGACATTTCTCTGGGCGATCCGGAAAAAGGCGTCCAGTTGCTAGTGTACCGACCAGGGGAACCAGAACCGCGGAATATCCATGTTTACCCTCAAAGTAGTGGGAAATACCCAACTATTGGGGTGGGAGTCCCGTGGACCACCCAATTGATGCAGGAATTAGCAGCGGTGCCCGGCACAGCCGCCGCCCAAACCAATCCCCCTTTAATGCCGGGTGATCGCATTATTGGGGTCAACGGCAAACCCATCACCCACTATGCCGAGCTTCGGCGGGCCTTGGCAACACTGGCTGATCAGCCAATTGAACTTCGCCTCCGTCGGCCTTCTAGAGGAATTAAAACCGCCAAAACACCACCGCCAGCACACTCTGAACATCTTCCAGCGGGAAATTCCTCTCCGGTGGGAGAGGCCACCGGCCAGACAGCCGCTCTTGATGAGCAAGATGAGGAAGAATTGGTGGTCCGGGTAGCGCCGCAGCCGATCCGCCGATTGGGCTTAATCTTGGAGATGGGGCCGATTGTTGCCATCCAGGAGAACAGCCCAGCCCAACGCGCTGGTCTTTTAGCGGAAGAAAAGGCTCAGGGGGACGGCACCTCCCGACCAGGCGACATCTTAAGCACTCTAGACGGCCAACCGGTGGGCGATCCGCTGACGCTTCCGGAACGGCTTCGAAAGCGGGCAAAGTTGCAGCCGGGCAGTGCTGTCCGGCTGGGGGTGCTTCGACAGGACCGTCTCATTGAGTTTTCTGTCCCCCTCCGGAATGTAGATGTGTATTATGAGAGTTTTACAGCGGAAAGTCCGGTGGCCGTGCCCAGTTTGGGCATCGCTTATCAAGTGCGGAATAAAGTCGTGGGGATCATTCCAGGCAGTCCTGCGGCTGAGGCTGGGATTCAACCCGGCAGCTTGTTGTTGGCCGCTCGGCTGCTCCCGCCAGAAGAGTTTGTGGACCCCCGGCTTACTCCAGCGCAAAACCGAGCGGCCTACAAAATGTTGGCCATTCCGATTAAAGCTGTTTTAGGCGACAAACCCAATTGGCCCTATCTGATCCACCGCCTTCAACACGCCCTGCCTGGTACCACCGTAGAGCTACAACTACAAGACCCAGCCGGTCAGGTGCAGACGGTGCGACTTCAGCCCACCCCTTTGGAAGGAGCCTACTACCCCATGCGAGGCTTGCTGTTGGAGCCGGATACTTTCCACCGAAAAGCCGATTCTGTTTTAGCAGCCCTTGGCATGGCCTATCAAGAGACGGTGGATTCTCTGACGCTGATTTTCCGAATGCTAGGGGCGTTGGGTTCTGGGCAAGTATCGGCCAGCGAACTGCGAGGGCCGATCGGCATTATTGATGCAGCCGTTCAGTTTGCCTCTGCCGGCACCGGAGAATTCCTTTTGTTTCTCTGCATTCTTAGCGCCAACTTGGCTGTCCTGAATTTCCTGCCCATTCCCGTGCTGGACGGCGGCCATATGGTCTTTTTGGCCTATGAGGGTATCCGTGGCAAACCGCCCAGCGAACGAGTGCTAGTAACCCTGACGTATCTGGGGTTGGTTTTCATCCTTGGTTTAGTGATATGGGTTACTGGGATGGATATTGGCCGATGGTTTGCCGGTAATTAGCCGGCTTTACCTGCTAATTGGCGGGAAATTTTTGGCAATCCCGAGTATTGGCGGTAGGCCCTGTTCTCTCGACTTTTACTCTTTTTTGTAACTTCCTTTATTTCAAAGAGTTATGCTTTGGAAAATCTTTTCTCAGCCAATTTCCTCACTCCCATATTCTCAAAGGGTTAGAACGGGTGCGGCTGAAATTCTGTGGGTTAATTAGGCAAGATAGACAATATAGGCAAATAAGCCTCATCCCCCAGAAAGCCAACTATGCACAGAACCTAC
>JANXAQ010000125.1 GCA_025062105.1 Thermoguttaceae bacterium | reverse complement strand
CAAACCCGCCGTGGTCAGAGCAACCACCAGAGCGTCGATGGCGTGCTGACGATGATCGGCACGGGTTTTGTCTGTGCCAGGCCCGAGAATGCTGTCCAAATTCAAGGCCCTGCGGATCAGGGCAGTCAGACCACCGGTGGTCGTCTGAATCCGGAGTCGTCCGGTTTGGGGATCGGTCCGACCGCCATAAAGGACGGCTAAATAATCTGCGGCCGCCCGAGTGATCCAGCGGGTGTCGCTCAGATGCCGATTGGGAAAATCTTCGGGCAACTCCTTAGCCAGGAATCGACGAAGCTTTTGCTGAGCAAAAGGCCCCTGGAAGTTTTTCACCCGCTGGATGATCTCGGCCCAGCGCTGCGGATTGCTGCCATAGGCCTCCCAAGGAGTCCGATCCCCCTTGCGCCGGTTCTCCTCATGATAGCATAGGGTTTTGTTGGCAAAAGAATCATCCAACGAGCGATGGAAGGGCCAGATGTGCTCAACCTCAAACTGCGGCTCAGGACCGAGCAGGGCGACCAATTCAATGGGCTGGTCCGTATAAGGGCAGCGCCAGTTGGACTCTTCGGCCAGGAGGACTTTGAGGATGTCGAAACCAGAAGGTTCTCGGCCAAGCAACTGGCGAGCGATCTGGCGGGCTTTTTCACGGCGTTTTTCCTGGTCCCGCATCTTAGCGCTGAGTCTTTCTCGTTCCTTCCGGGAGCGTTTTAGGTCACGGGCTAGTTCAATATGAATACGGACCGGTTTGCCGTACTTGCGAATCAAGGCGTTCACCACCTTGCGTAGCTCGGTCAAGGCGCGCACTAGCAAGGGATTACGCACAGAGGGCATCAGGTCCCGAACCGGCGGAAGCCGATCCATGGACAAACCAGTGCCTGCCCGATCGCCATAAACTTTGTGGATGGCCTCGTTCAGGCGAAGCCCCTGCTTCAACAGGGGCAAGAGCTTTCGGATGGCGCGACGGCTAAAACTATGATAACCTTGTTCTAAATCGAGGTCGGCCAACTTTTGGGCAGTCTGGGGATCAAAGCCCCACTTGGTTTGGAGGGCGTCTTGGCAGGCTTTTGGACTAAGGTAGGCCAAGAGGGTATCGACGAGGCGTTTTTGGCCCTCTGGGCCAAGGGCCTCCCAAGCCTGGTCGCCCAGGATGCGGCGGATGCGGGCGGCTGTAGTGTTGCCGGGCAACTTCTTCTCCCCACCGGCCTCCAGGTTGCACTTCCAGCCTTCGGCTTTTTTGCCGGTAGGAATGCCTAAAGCTTTGCGGATGTCGGTAAAGGAAAGTTCCTCCTGAGTTTCGGCCAGGGCATAAAGACGTTGGCGATGCTCGGCCGAGGGGCGCCAAACAAGCCCCGACGGATCGGTAAACTCCAGGTCGTTGATCCGCTGGATATAGCGGATCTGCTGAGCCTCCAGGGAGGCCATCGGCGCACGACGATGCCGATAAAGGACTTTGGGCGGACCGCCACTGGCCGGATACTCAAATTTCGACTCCAACGGACACAAACCGATCAGCCCCCTTTGGGATTTAAGGGGTCGCTGGGAAAAAATAGCTTGGAGAAGCCGCTCTTTGTGCTCTTCGGTCCATTCGGGATGGTAGGGTGCCTGGACAGCCCAAATGGCCTCAAACTCCTCCCAATACATCTGCCTGCTGGTCCAGCGGCCACGAATCCGCTCCTGATGGGGATCCAACCGGGCAAAATACTCACCTAAGGTCCGAGCACCGGACGCCTCCATGGCCTGACGCAACTGAGCAATCCCGGCTTTGACCTGACTTTTTTCCTTTTTGTCCTGGGCGTCGGCTTGGCGCGTCTTGGCGTTGGATTGGAAGCCGCGGCGTTGGGCCAGATGAAAAAACACCCGACCCAAAAGCTCCGGCGGCAAAGGACGATCCAAAGCGGCCGAGCGCAGATGATACGGCCAAGTATCCTCCAGATTGGCAGGCACGGCGTTAAGAAAGACGTTCTGCCGGAGCCAATCGCGGGCCTGGGCGTCCAAGGTCTCCAAAAAAGCCTTCCGGGCGGCACTATTGCAAGAGCCCGGGGGAAAAAGCCCTAAGGTTTGCAAAGCCCGCCAAGTGCGACGCAATCGCTGGGCACGACGAAACAGTTGGCGACGTGTTTGACGCATCTGGCGGCGTACTTGACCGGGCGGAGTTTCCTGACCTTGCTCAATGTCCGTCTCGGCTGTATTGAGCAACTCCCAACAGCGGACCCCGGCATCCAGAAGCCCAACCGGTTGGCCGTCCTGTAGCTCCACGGCCGCCCAACCGAGAGATAAAACCCCTACATCCAAACCCAAAATATACCTACCCTTTTGGAAAGAAGCCCCGGAAGAGCTTGGTCCCGGCAAGACCTCAGAAAAGACTGAACCATCCATGAACAGCTCCTTTGCAGGAGAAAATTGGTGATACTACTTCAGCCACAAGGCGTAAGCTTACTTTCCTCCCCAAGGCAGAAAGGGGACTGAACTGGAACTAGCTGAGACTCATAAAGGGCCTTCCCCCCTATGTTACCCCCACCCACAGGGGAGCTCTCATGCACCCAAACTCACTCCATCCTCCCCCTCTACCCCCTTGCCCACACACTCACCCAGACAACCTATCGTGCCTACCCCTTCTTCGGGAGGGGAAAGATGGGATGCGCATAGACGGAAGTGATAAGATTTTGAAAAATTTCTCCTACTCACCCATTGACAGGTGTATGGAGCTGGAATAATATACTGGTAGTGTATCCGAGCGACGGTTCCTTGCAAGTCCCAGTAAGGGATTCCGTAAGGAATCGCGCGTATGGTTTTCCCCGTTGGGGAGCCAATTACGCCCGCAGCCACTGGCAGGGCGTTTTTTTATGCGCCAAGGTCTCTGTTTGGATAGGGATAAGTGGACATTTTTTCAACAAGCTAGCCCCCTGGAACGCATCCATCCTCATCCGTTCGATCCACGAAGCTCGCCTTTTGCTAGGGTAAATTCCGTCCGGCAAGAAAACTGCTCTTCCTACTTGCCAATGTTCAACCGAAGTAAGAACCCTGTGGCTACAAACAGTAGATAGAGCCGGAATTACAGGAAAAAAACAAGTTAGGGAAAACGACAAAAGTCGAGCTAGATGGAATGGGAGAAGATAACTAGCGGCCAGTTCCATCCGATTGCCTTTCTGCTGGCGTCTACAGGAGCAATAGGAACAAAAATCGCCCTATTCCAAATCCAGAGGCTATGGGACGATGGGAGAGATTTAGATCTGCATATCCGGAACCCCTAAACTCGATTTTTGCCATTTTGAGCCTTTTGTCGAAAGAAAAAAGCCACACCTGCTTGGAATTACTGGGGTTCGGAAATTGTGTGCCCAAAAGGAAGGTCTGCCGTAACTTCTGAGGTAAAAAGCAGTTAGGAAAATTGGCAAAAGTCGAACTAATAGGCTGTCTGAAAAAGCATTTTCTATGATGAAAGAAAGTTTCCTTCCCGAATTCCTCAGATCCTCAGAATCCCAAAATCCTCAGTTTTTAAGGAGTGTGGAGGGTAGGAGCTGGTCGGGCAAAACCCATGGGGAACCACCCAACTTGCAATTTCAAGTCAGCCTCTAAGAGTAACTTCTGCGCGAAACTGGATTTCTGCGGGTTAGGCTTATGTTGCTGAGGGGGTGGTATTTTTGCCCAATTGCCCCAGAGAACTCCGGCCGCCGCCGAGTTTGAGCAGATTCCTTACCAACGTTAAAGTCATCCTGATCGGTGCGTTGAGAAAGTTCTTTGTAACCGTGGTGAACCATTTAAACGGACAAGGTGGTTGGATTGTAGTAGGTATAACAAAGAAAGGGTCGCCCGAGAGGGGAAATTTTTTTGCCAGATGGATTTTCCTGAGCTATATTAGAATGCTAGTTTTCTGCAAGCAAGGAAGCCCTCTTCAACGGCGGCCAACAGATGCCAGCGCATCGATTTTGGGTTGGTGGGTGGATCCTTCTGTGGGGAACCCTGGTGGGCATAGGGGGGCTGCCGGTCAGCCTGGCACAGCAGGGTCCGGTGCTTTTGCCTCCAGGGCAACATGCTTTGCCGGCAGTCCCACCGGCGGTTCAACTGTTTGTTCCACGAGGCGGTATTGCAGAGCCGGCAGATGCCCTGCAGGAGCTGCTGCGGCGCGGGGCGCAGTTAGAAACGGAAGGTCGCTGGGGCGACGCACTTTTCCACTATGAAGAGGCCCTGCGGAGCTATCCGACGGATCCGACCTTGCAACGGCGGTATGAACTGGCCCGGTTGCATTACGATCTGGTCCGGCGCTACAGTGATCGGAGCTTTTTACGATTGTTGGAAACCCTTTCGCCTCAGGAGGCACTGGGACTTTATAATGAAGTGCTCGCCAAGATCCAGGCACATTATGTAGATACATTTAGATGGAAAGATTTTCTGGAGCGTGGAACCGCCGATTTGGAAATCGCCCTAACCCAGCCGACCTTTGTCAATCGGTACTTGGCGGGGATCCCACCGAGCAAATTGGCCGAGTTTCGAGAAACCCTGCGAAACCTCATGGTGCAGCAGGAAGTCAGCAGCCGCACAGCGGTCTGGCAGACGGTGCGAACCGTGGCAGAGCAGGCTTCCCAACAGCTTGCGTTGCCGCCGACGGTGGTGATTTTGGAATGCCTGTGCGGAGTAACGAACAGCCTGGATCCTTATTCTGCTTTTCTGACGCCCAACCAATTGGAGGAGATCTATTCTCAGATAGAGGGGCATTTTGTAGGGCTAGGGGTGGAGCTGAAGGCAGAAGGGGGCCGACTTCGGATTGTGCGCGTGGTGCCTGGTAGTCCGGCCCAGGAGGGGGGGCTGCGCCCGGGGGATTGGGTCCTAGCGGTGGGCTCGCAAAGTCTGGTAGGACTAACCACGGAACAGGCGGCTGACCTGTTGCAAGGGCCGGAAGGAAGCCTAGCAGAGCTGACCGTTCAGACGCCGGGCCAGCCGCCCCGCCAACTGCAACTCCGACGCCGTCGGGTCGAACTGCCCAGCATCGAACAGACCCGAATCGCCGACCCCCACATGGGAATTGCGTACATCAAATTGACCTGCTTCCAAAAGACCACTGCCCGAGATCTGGAAGCCGCCCTTTGGGATTTGTACCGGCAAGGAATGCGAAGCCTGATTATTGATGTGCGTGGCAATCCAGGTGGACTTTTATCTACCGCCGTCGAAGTGGCAGACAAATTCATCGACCACGGAGTGATCGTCTCCACCCGGGGCCGAAGCCCTCAGGAAGATTTTACCTATACGGCCCACCAGGCTGGCACCTGGCGAGTGCCGCTGGTGGTGCTGGTGGATCAGGAAAGCGCTAGCGCCGCCGAAATTTTTGCCAGCGCCATTCGGGATCACCGCCGGGGCATACTGGTCGGCCAACGCACCTACGGGAAGGGTTCCGTTCAAGGAATCTTTCCTCTAGGGTACGCTGGGACAGGTATTCGTTTGACCACAGCACGATTTTATTCCCCCAGCGGCCAATCCTTCAATCGCATAGGTATTGAGCCGGATATCCTAGTCCATCGCACCGCCCGCATTCCGCCAGACGATGGTGCTGGGGGGCGAATGCCTCAGGCTGGTTTACCTGCCTTGTCGGCAGCTAGTCCTGGCTGGCTACCGGCAGGAACGAGAAAAACCGACTCGGCCGTTCCAGCACCGGTACTACCAGGCCCAGCCAGATCCGCAGAAAGTTCGGCCACCACCAACGCCTCGGCCGACGAAGACCCTGCTTTGGCTGCCGCTTTACAGGTGGCCCGCCAATTCCTTCTCGGCCGCCGATAAACGCGCTACGGCTCGCTTCCCTCTACGGCTACTTCAGCCGAAGAGGAAAAGCTCTCTAAATGGCTTAGCTCGGCTTCTGCCCTTTTATTGGCGTGTAAATTACCAAAGGAAACTCTCCTGTCCCCAAAACCACTTTTGCCTGGTTTCTCCTAGATAAAGCCATTTTATCGCTAATTCCTTAGTCCCATTGTTGCCGTTTGGTCTTATACCGAAAGGGTAACGTTCTAACTCCCCGCAGTATTGAACATAGGAAATGGTATGTACAAGAAAATCACTCGCCATAGCTTTGGGAATCAAACTCCGTTGGGAAAAAATGGTAAAAGTCGAGCTTAGGAACTGCTGCAAAATTCTGAACATATAGTGAACTTTATGAACTCCTGATTCGGTAGGAATTGGCCCGCTTCATTTAAACAACCACCTAATTGTAGGGTGCTCGCAGTGCCAGCAACCCTATAGATTGGGGGTAAAGGTGGAGAAGCACAAAATGATGGGAAAATGTCTTCTTTGAATTACGCAGGGGATAAAAAACTTCTCCGAATGCTATAGACTTCATGTTCCATCGGTTTTAGGAGGCTGTGCCTGACGGATTATTCGGATCAGGAAAAAGATACCAAACCTCCGGCTGGTATCGACCCTACCAAATACGCTAGTCCCACCTTCAGTACCCAATCTTCCCCACAGACCGAGCAAATGGGCCGTATCAGGGTTTTCAGGCAAAATCCACTGCCTAAGACCATCTGGCCGAAAAAAATCCAGGGCACTACCTTCGCATTGAGCCCCATTTCCAGCCGAATGAAAGAATACTTTTTCTAGGAGACCAGCGGCTAAAGTGACATTGCCGCATAAGTAGGAATCCAGTTTCATTCTGCCTGGTGTGGATGGACTGGTCCCGGTGCTTGGCAGGAATGCCGAGAGCAGAGTCTTTGTTCGGCTGAAGTGAATCGATGGGCCGAAACGGAAGAAAGACTGAGTCAGAATTATGGTCCGTTGGTTAGCGTTCTGGGCAGCGGGGTTGATGGTGGCAGCCGAGGTTTGGGCAGGCCCCATTCCGCCGCCGGTGGCCCAGCCATCTGCCTTTCCGCTGGCCCAGTTATTCGCTGGGCCGTCTGCCAGACCCCATCCGGCCGTAGTACGTGTGATCGTGCAGGAACGAGGCGGGATGTCGCTTGGTTCCGGGGCCTTGGTTGCCGTTGCCGGATCGTATGGGTTGGTGGTTACCAATTGGCATGTAGTGCGGGATGCGGCTGGACCGATCACCGTGATCTTTCCCGATGGGTTCCGTTCCGGAGCTACGATCTTAAAAGTAGACCCGGAGTGGGATTTGGCGGCTTTGGCCATTTGGCGACCTCAGGCAGATCCGATCCCGTTGGCGGCGCACATGCCTCGGTTGGGCGAACCGTTAACGATTGTTGGCTACGGCAACGGGCAATATCGGGCGGCTACCGGCCGATGTCTCCAATATCTTTCCCCATCCCGTCATGCACCGCCAGAGATGATCGAACTGTCGGTAGCAGCTCGACAGGGGGATTCCGGCGGCCCGATCCTCAATAGTGAGGGTCAACTAGCCGGGGTGCTCTTCGGCGCATCGTGGGGCCGGACTGCTGGCAGCTCCTGCACCCGTGTGCGCAGCTTTCTGGCCTCCTTATCACCCTGGTTCACCCCGGCGGAGGTACCCAATGCCACCTTGGCCGGTTCGCCCTCTCCAACGCTCCCAGCGGGGAACGATCCTGCCACCAGTCCCATGACACCCCATGGGCTAGCCACCCAAAGAGAAGCTGTAGCTTTAGCGGGCGGTATGAATCCACAAGCAACCGATAGTTCTAGCGACCTGGCTTGGCTGCCGGCAGCCCAAGCCTATCCCCCAGCCAGTCCGGACCGATTCGGCAGTGGCTTAGTGCCGCCCTGGAAACCGCCCGACAATGGACGTGCTCCCAGCATCCAGCAACCTAATTCCCCGCAGTCTGGCGGGCTGCCATCACCGGCAAGTCCCAACGGTTTGCCTCCCGCTGCTGTGCCTGGCTTGGGAGGTTTTTCAGGTCGAGCTCCCCAAGTGTGGGCCGGTTCCCCTTCACCGGATGCCGGAGCTAATAGCCTACTGCCTATCTCCAGGGGCCTACTGCCTGCCTCCGGCAGCCGCCAAAACCCAGCCGGAGCATGGAACACCCCCTGGCCGGACAACCCCCCGTCCACCACCGCCCTGCCTTCTACTGGAATCTCTACTGGACCCAGCCCCTCTTCCAATCAAAATCCCTCCCGATTCGAGGCTATTAAAAACTTCCTGGCCTTTGTCGGTGCCGTGGCGCTGTTGCTATTGGCCGTTCGTGTCGTCAGCGCTGTCAGTAGCGAGTAACCATCGGCCAGTCCAGCCTTTCGCAGAAAAGCTCCGGCCCCGCCTGAAAGAAACTCTTCTATAGGAAACGCTAAGCTCGACTTTTGCCATTTTTCCGAACGGGATTTGCTTCCCGGAGTCCCAGCGAATCTCCTTTTTGTTCACCGAATCTCCTGACTCCAATGAGTACAAGGACTGAAAACATTCTTCCATCAGCAGGAGGCCCGAAAAACCAAAAGTCGAGCTGAATAAGAATACCTCAATTTCCTCCCCGGATTGACAAATCCGAATGATCGGATAGGCTGGTTAACAGTTCGCTTTTGGCTCTGTTGAAACCGTTTGCGGTCCGAGGATTAAACCCACTGAAACTAAAGCAAAACCCAGTAGCATGAAGAAAACCATTCCCAGACTACGGACAACATTTCAACAGAGCCTTCGCTTTTCTCAGAGGGCAATAACCTCGACTTTTGCCAATTTTTCTAACTCCTTTTGCTTCCAGGAGTTACGATGAAGGCCTCTTTTGTTCATTCAATTTCCTAAGTCTAATAGTTTCAAGGAGTTAGAACATTCCTCTTCCAGGGGGAGGCTAAAAATGGCAAAAGTCGAGATAACTGAGCGTAACTTTTTGCCATTTTGCCTAACGTGCTTTTTGTCTGGCGTTATTATGGCGAAATCTTGTCCTTTTGCGTACTTAATTTCCTAACTGGAAGCTTTACAAGGAGTTAGACCCGTCTCCCTTCGGCAGAAGCCTCCACTGCAAAAAGTCGAGTACACCGAGACTCCTGTTTTGCCAATTCCCGGGGTACAGGCTCCGTTTGATGTTCTAAACCCTTTGAAAATCTTGGACTTAGGTAATTTACTGAATAAAAAGTCGCCAAAACCTAAGTCCTTGAAATAAAAGAAGTTACAAAAATGGCAAAAGTCGAGTGAAAGGAAACCTAAGAAAACTACCGAACATATACGAAACTATATGAACTTTGATTTTATAACCGTTCGATTCCCCTACTCGAACAACTACTATCTATGGGGTCCTGCTATTGGATTAAAGGCATTGAAAGCCAAAAATAGTATTAAGGGAACGTCTGCATAATTGGAAAGGGATATTTTTATACCATTTTTTCTGGTCCTCTCTCTAACACAACATATACGGCTGCTAGCATTCCTAGCACCCCATAGATAATAGTAGATGTCCCGATAGGAGAATGAACCGGCTAGAGAGCCGAAAGTTCACATAGTTCACTATACGTTCAGGATTTTGCAGAGGTTCCTTAACTCGACTTTGCCATTTTCCCTAACTGCTTTTGCCTCCAGAAGTTACGACGAAACCTCCTTTTGCTCACCACACCAAATTACCTAAGTCCAATAGTTACAAGAAGTTAGAACTTTCCTCTTCTAGGATGAGGCTAAAAATGGCAAAAGTCGAGCTTAAAATATATCCATGGAATTATGGCCAACCTTGGTGCTAAAAGGAACAGTCTTCCCAGGCCTACTTTGGTAGTGCAGTCCTTCTTCGTTGGGGTATATACTCCTGGGCCAACTTCTAAGACACTCTTATCGGAAGGTTGGTTTGCACGTTTTTTTCTCTTCCTTTTCCCAGTCTGATTTAAGGAGGCTATTCCGTGAAGCGAGTAAACTTTTGCCTAGGTGGATTTCTATCGGCCGGAGTGCTAACGGCGGCTGTGTTGGCAGACGTGCTCTGCCAAGCGGCAGCGACAGAACAGACGGTGCAGCTTCCACGTTCCCGTTATGCCTGGACCTACGAAGAAGCCCGAGAACAATTATTACTCCATCCTTGGGATGTGTATCTGCAGTATGTGGTTTGGCAATTAGCCCGTCAGGAGGGGAAAAAGATCGAACTGTGGCAGCTTACTGCCCGGCGGGAGGCCCTTCGCCGGGAGGTTGACTTGCTGGCCCTTTTCAGCGCCGCCCATGCCATCCAGGAAAGTCTCCAAATGGATACCCTGGTGGGTGAGCGGCAGTTCGATCCCGCCCGATTGGCCAACCCGGCAGAAAACCAAGTCCCTATTGCCGAAATCCACGGCCCCCAGGTGAAAAGCCATCCTTGGGAAAAAATGCTCGCCCAGCAATTGACGCTGGGCAAAAAGCCGGACGTTTCCCCCCTATCGCTGTGTGTGCCGGCAGACCAATACCTGGTGGAGTTTTCTTCCGTTAACAAAATGCTAGAGGTTTTAGAGGCTCTGGATCGGCTGGGAGACCATGTGTTTGTGCAGGCGGTCAAGTCAGCCCAATCCCAACGGAGCCGACAACGCATCCAACAACAACTTGCCGTCCAGACCGATCCGCTAACCAGACCGTTTTACGACCTGGTGGTTGAACAAGTAGCCATTACCGGCAACGACCTCTACTTCCGGGAAGGGACAGACATCACCCTGCTGTTTTTACTCAAGCAGCCTCAGGTTTTCCAGGCCAGGATGGACAGCTTTTTGACAGCGGCAGAAAAGTCCCGACCGGATGCCGTACGCAGCATCGGACAAATCGAAGGCATCTCATATACCAGCATTACGACGCCCGACAGAACCGTTCATGTCTTCTCCGCTTATCCGAAGCCCAATTTGCATGTCCGGAGCAATTCCAAGCTGGCTTTGGAGCGGGTGCTTCGGGCTATTGCCGGCGATCCCCAAATGCCCCGCCTGGGTGAAACCGCTGAGTTTAAGTACATCCGTACCCTGATGCAACGGGGCGATCCCAGGGAGGATGGCTTTGTATATCTCTCGGATCCTTTTATCCGTCGGATGATCGGCCCTCAGGTGAAACTGACCGAAGCTCGCCGCATGATCTGCTACAATCATCTGCGCATGATCGGTCATGCCGCCATGCTGTATCAGACCCAATACGGCAAAAAACCGCAGTCGCTTCAGGATTTGGTGGATGGCGGCTGTGCACCGGCGGCTTTTACCAGCCCACGGACCAAGGTAGAAACCCGCACCGAAGCGGAACAGGTCTTCTGTTGTCCCTGCGGCGGAACCTATTCTCTGGCTCCTGACGGCCTAACCGGTGTCTGTTCCCATCATGGCCGGGCCTTGGAAATGGTTCCCTGCCTGGACATCCCCCTGGAACGGGTTACCGACCAGGAAGCCGACCAATATAAACGTTTTGTCGATGAATACGACGACTACTGGCGGCAATTTTTCGATCCGATCGTGCTGCGCATCAAAGTAGATAAAACCCAATATCGGCTGGAAACGTTGATTTTGCCACTGATTGATAATTCGATTTATACCGGCCTGGCACGCCTCTTGGGCGGAGAACCAGAGAACTTGGAGCCACTGCCCTTGCCGAAGCGAACCATCTTTAGCATTGCTTTCCGGCTGGACAAAAAGATCTTTGAACAGACAAAGGAGGACGTGTTACCTTGGATGCTCCGAGAGATTTTGGTGTTGCCGCGGTCTGGCCTGGAAAAGCCTTCGACGATTACGGCAGAGGATGTACGGCGGTTTTTGATGGACGGCTTGGGCAATCAGATCAGTCTGCACATCTGCGACGCCCAACCAATGTTCGACTTCAACACGATGGAGGCATTTGGTCTTCTGCTATCGGAATTTCGGTGGCAAGCACGGAACAGATCGGCAGCGGATATGTTGGAATTTTTTCCTTTTGGCTTTTTGGCCGCCGCTCTGAATGCTCCGACCTATATCGCCTTGCCGGTCCAAAAGACGGAGATTGTAGATGAATTTTTGGACAAGTTAGACAAGCTTTTAGCCCAATTGGGTCGGGCGGGCGGCGGGGACTTCTTTTTCCCCGCTCCGGACTTTTACAAAACTCCTTTAAAAGGTACCCAGACGCCGATGCGGGTTTTCAGCATCGGGATTGGGCCGATCAAATGGCGCCTTTACCTGGCCCGGATCGGTTCGGGCTTGTATGTGGCCAGCAAACCGGAGATTTTGGAAGACCTTTTACAGTTGGCTTCCGGCCAAATGGCCTCCTCGGGAAATGCGCTTGCTCAGGGCCAGACGATGGGAACTGTAGGAGCTGTTGGCCAGAGGGGGCCATCGCAAAAAACTCCCGGACTCCTAGGAGCTGCCCCCAAAACACCCACTTCGGATGCGCCGGTGGCCCACGGCATGGTGCGGATCCGGCCAGAAAACTGGAATCAGGTATTGGCCGACTTTCAGCTCGGCTGGGCCGAAAGTGGACGCCGAGCCTGCTTGAATAATCTTCCGATGCTTTCTTCGGCAGCTCGGGCCTTGGCCGCCCTCGGCCAAACGCCGAAACCCGAAGAAGTACTGCAGATGGCCCAGCGCCTGTATGGGATGTATCTGTACTGTCCGGACGGCGGCCGATATGAACCTTTGTCTGACCGACCGGAAGTGGTTTGTTCGGTCCATGGTTCGGCAGCCGCTCCTCGGCAGGCCGCCGCTCCTGCTGCCGGTAGCGCCCTGGACGCCCTGCTAAAAGAGTTCGCCGGCCTTACTGCAGAACTCACCTTCCTGGAAGACGGCCTCCATGCCGTGCTGACCATCCGCCGAAAATAACTGCCCCCCCACGCAGTGCTATGGCCTGTAAACATCCAACTTCTTGCGAAAAACATCAGGGCTGGTAATGACCGGTAAACAGAATACGCAGAATAAAAGGCCTCTTAGTCATGATCCCAGCCCCAGCCCAGCCAGTGGACCCCAATTGTACTGCTCCAAGTGGCTGAAGATCACCAAATGGTATATACTTCTGAACAACTAACGGAACTGCTCAGTCCTACAAATGTTGCATTTTCTGATCTTTTTAAGCGAAGTCTAGGTGAAAAGCCCGATTAGTTCTTGAAAGTCTTAGTGTTCAACTTCAGATGCGAAAAGTGGTGAATTACTGTGGATTTGTGGAGAATTACTGTGGATTTTCTGAAAAAAATTCCTCTTCAGGGGGAAAGCTATGGACTGAAGCCAATTGGCCCAGCCATCCCCAAAGGCCATTTCCAACTTCTTACGCCCCAGCCGAGCAGTCCACCAAAATTGCTCCTCCAACCTATGGCCTTTCAACAGCTTAGGCTGTTGGGCATCCCGAAGCACTGGCTGGGAGCCGCTGCACAACAGCCTAACCGGAACGGTTCCGGTTCTATCCCACCTCCTCCGATAAAGAGGAAGTTTTGAGAAATTACAGGAATTAGCAAAATGCGAAAAAACTGGCAAAATTGACCATCTCCACCGCTCAATCACCCGTAGCCAACTAGGGATTGCCGAGGGTAATTGGCCGTGCGAGCATCGTTGCTCAAGTTGGGCCTGTTTGTTTGCGAGCCGTGACAACAAGAGCTGACGGATGCCCTACAGAAATGCTACATTAAGAAGTTCAATGGAACCCAGGGAGCAGTAGGAGGATGAAAGGCTTTTGGCGGATTTGCTGGACTTCTCTGGCTCCGGTTCAGTCGGAGCCGGTTTCGGGTAGCAGGATGAGAGGCTTTTGGTGGATTTGCTGGATGGTAAGCTTATGCGGGGCGGACAGTTTATTGCTGAGTGCGTTAATGGGCAACAGTTCTCTTGGTGCCGAAGAGGCCAAAGCCGGCAAAACCTCCTGGACGATTTTCCTAGCGAACGATAACTGCCCCGACTACACCTGGGGGCTGACGGAAACGCAGACTCGCCAGGCGTTTGCCGATATTGTTCGGGCGCATCTGGACGAAATGACCCGAACTGATCATCAGGCACCGGAGAATCAGAATCGCTACAACGCCGCCGTTACCCAGGAGGTGCTTTGTTTTGTAGAGAAATACCCCCAGCGCAGGCAGGAGCTGATCCAGCGGATCCGGGAGGGCCGGTTGTATGTCAGTCCTTACTTGTGCAATTCGCTGTGGGCCTTTCAGGATGTCGAAGGGCTGCTGCGGACATTTTATCCTGCCCGACGTCTGGAACGAGATTGGGCGCTTCCGAAAATCGACTGTGCCCACCATATTGAGCTACCTTCGTTGCCTTGGGGCCATGCCACGCTACTAGCTGGCTGCGGTATTAAGTACCTGACACTACCTTATTTGGCCTATGACAGCACGTTTAATTCGTTGAAGGTGCCTCCGGTCTTTTACCACGAGGGGCCGGACGGCAGTCGGGTGATGGTTTGGCTCGATGTTCATCTTTCCAGCCGAGCCGGTTATACTCAAGCTGCTCAGCTTTTGCAGTCTCTGGACCGGCTCGCAGAACAGTGGCTGGCCCATTATGCGCGACTAGGAGCGGCTTATCCTGTCCGGCTGCTATTGGCAAGCGGCACCCATGGCGATATTTCGCCCCAGTCGTGGAAGCAGGCCCGGCAGTTTGCCGAGGCTATTATCCGGTATAACGCCCGGCCGGATCGGAAGGCCAAGCTGCTCAATGCCACCTTTCCCATGTTCTGGCAGCAGATCCAGCAGCAACAGGATAAAACCCCCTGGCTACCGACCATCCGTGGCGATTTTGGGCACTCCTGGGACCTATGGCCGGTGTCGTTGGCCAAGTATGCGGCCCAGATGCGTAGCGGGCAACGACAGATTTTGGCAGCCGAAGCCCTGCTGAGCATCGCCGCCCTGAGCAATCCGAGGATATCGGAGCAAAGTTTGTCAGACCGCCGCCGGGCCGAGTGGTGCTGGGCCATGCTCTCCGATCATGCCTGGAACGGGAGCAACCCAGAAAACCAACGGCACAACGCCCAATTGCGCCGTCAGTGGGCTGAGGAACTTTCCCAACGGGCCGACAAGCTTACCCGACTGGCCTGGGAGGCCCTGGGGGCAAAGAAAAGCACTGCGAAACTGCTGCTATTCAATCCTCTGAGTGTGCCTAGAAAGGCTTTGGTCTGCTTGGAGGTGGACGACTCGGAGAACATCCAGCTGCTCTACCACGACCGTCCGCTGCCAGTGCAGATAGTGCCCGGTAGGGATGGAAAAAACCGACTATGTTTTGTGTCGCCGGAGATAGCTGGATTTGGCCTTTGTCAATTGCAATGCCGACGTTTACCTACATCTGGCGCCCAGAAATCACTGGACCAGTTTGGTCTGGTCAGCTTGCAAGCTTCGGGCCGAGATAATAGTAATCAAATATCCATTTCTCAGATCAGCCCTACCGATTCAGCCCCCTTGGACTCCGGCAGCCGCCAAGCGAACTTAGTGCATGCGACGCCCGAAAAGTTGGAAGGTCCTTTTTATCGGGCGATGGTGGATCGGAAAACAGGCGGCCTTGCTAGCTTGTTTCACAAGCCGACGGGCAAGGAGTTGCTCCCGCCGACCAAAGAAAATCAGCCACACCGCTCGCTTTGCCAAAGCGTCTATTTCGACGGTCAGGAGCATACCTTGCAGGATGTAGCCGTTCAGGTGATCAGCACAGGACCGGTATTAGCTCGGCTACGCATCGCCGGACGATTGGCAGAGATAAAGCTAGCTACCTATGTAACCCTATATGCTGAATTGGATCAGGTGGACTTTGAATTACAGGTGCATAAACCTCTAACGACGAAGGAAAACCGCTTCTGCCAAGTGTTTCCTCTGCTGGGCGAAGGGGCCAACCTGCGGGTTGCTACGACGGGGGCAGTGATTCGGCCTTTTACCCAGCCGCAGGGCGATCTGGTGCCTGGGGCCGACACCCGGCGGTTTGCTGTCCAAGAATATGTCGATTGTTTTACCGACAGCTTGGCTGTTACCTTGGCCCTAGTGGATGCATTTGTGCTGCGGACGGATTTAGAGCCGATCACGATTGAGTCGATCGGCAATGATCAGAATTACCGGGAGGTAACCAAAGACCAAGATGAGCAGACGGAGTTTACGATTCGCTATAGTTTGCAAGCAAGAAGCGGTGGTTACGACGGAGCGGCGGCCATGGCCTTTGCCCGTTCGGCAGCCACGCCGCTGTGTTACTTCTGGGGGCAGTTGTCCGAAGCAGCCCAGCCGGAGGGTGCCTGGGGCAAAGAGATGTCGTTCGGTCTTCCGGAGCGGCTTCGGCTACCGCCGGTTCAGGTGGATCCTCGAAGGGCGGTGGCCACCTGCCTGAAACCGGCCGATGATCCGAAGGCCGGCGGAATAATCCTCCGGATTTGGGAGACAGCGGGCCACTCTGGCCCCATCGAATTACCCATTGTCGGCTTCCAAAAGGCAATTCCAACCGACCTTTTGGAACGAGACCAGCAGCCGGTACCTGTTCAGAATGGACGAATTCGATTGCCGCTGCGGGCCCATGGCTTTACCGCCGTCCGATTGCTGCCGTAAATCTATCCAGCTAACGCCTCCGTCATCTGAGGGAGGGGTATGATGGGAAATAGAAATTATTTGTTCATGAAAAGTGGACTTTTGGTTTTACTGACTTGGCCGACCACCGCCCCAGCAGCTCAGAATGATGCCCAGTTAGGGTATGGACGCGGTTGGCCGCAGTGGCGCGGACCGGATCGTAGCGCCGTATCTGAGGAGAAGATTACCCTCTGGCCGCCGGAAAAACTCTGGGAATTCGAGTTGGGCAGTGGTGTTTCTTCGGTCATTGCCTATCGGGGCAGGGTCTATGGGATGGGCCACCGGGATGAGCAAGACCATGTGTATTGCTTGGATGCGCAAAGCGGCCAAGTGCTGTGGCGATATTCGTATCCGGCCAAGAGCGATCAGACCAGCGATGTGCGATTTCCCGGCCCTCGGTCCACTCCGGCCACGGATGGGCAAGCCGTTTATACTTTAAGCCTAGATGGCCAGGTGCATTGCTTGGATGCGGCCACGGGCAAATTGCTTTGGCGAAAAGCGAAGACCCAGACCGGAGCAAGCGACAGCCAGCAATACGGCGTCTGTGCCCCGGTTTTGGTCGATGAGCAACTGTTGGTGGTCGATGTAGGAGTGCATTGTATTGCCTATGACAAAAAGACCGGACAAGAGCTCTGGCGCACCAGGGGCAGCGGCGGCTGGAACGGTGCCGCACCGATGCCAGCTCAGGTGGGCAATCGCCGTTATATCATCCACGGCACCGGCCGATGTCTGGACCGACAAACAGGCCGAGAATGTTGGTCGGTTCCCTATGGGGAGATGAGTGTGGCTACTCCGGTGGTGGTAGGCAATCGGGTTTTCCTTGCTCCGTTTCATGGCCGCAATTATGGCGGCGCCGAATGTGCTGTCGTGGAGTTTAACGGCGGCAAACCCTCGATCGTCTGGAAAAACGAAGAGGTTCAGGGGCTATGTCTTACGGCCGTCTATTATCAAGGTTATCTGTATGCCCCGGATCGGGAGGATTTGAGCCTAGCTGGGGAAAGCGGCTACGGAATGAACCTCAAGTGTCTAGATTTTCAGACCGGCAAAGTCTGTTGGTCGCACCGTCCTCTGGCATGGCCTATGTGCTTGGTGGCCGGCGGCAAATTACTCATTCAAACCCTCCAAGGCGAACTGATTCTTGCCGACGCATCGCCCGAAGCCTACCGAGAACACGGCCGGGTTAAATTACTCCGGGGGCGCTTCTGGACCATGCCGGCCTTGGCCGGAGGGAAACTTTATTGCCGAAACAACAATGGTCGGCTCACGGCGTTTCGCGTGGTAAAACCGCCAGAGCCGTCTGCACTGCCGGCCTCCTCTTCTCTCCAATCCCCCTGCACAGTTCCCAAGCACAAGTAAACTCCAACTTCCCTCCTGCCCTCTACCACTAGAAAACAAATTCCCGTATAAAAGTTATTGGCATTCCTAGGGAAGTGATTTTCCAAGATGGAATTGGAGGGCCATTTGGGGCTTGCTGGGCCTGGAGGTGTGGTATCTTGACGGGCCGGGGTTCAAGGAGGAGGTTGCCAGAATGTTAGAACGCTTTTTTGAGCTTTCCAAACACGGAACCACCCTGCGTACGGAGCTGTTGGCCGGGGTGACTACTTTTTTGACCATGGCCTACATTATCTTTGTACAGCCAGCGGTGCTTTCTGGTGCCATGTTCGGTATGCAGACGGGGCTGGATTTTGGGGCGGTGATGACGGCTACTTGTTTGGCCGCCGCCTTGGCTACAGGCATTATGGGCCTATATGCTCGGCTTCCCGTAGCTCAGGCGCCGGGCATGGGTGAGAACTTCTTTTTTGTCTTTTCATTGCTTCCAGCGGCCAGTGCATTGATTACGGCTCAGATCCACCGAGGCGTGCTTCAAGCGGACCAAACGACCCCTTGGCAAATCGGCCTGGGCGTCATCTTCATCTCTGGGGTACTGTTTTTGATTCTCTCTTTGCTAGGGGTGCGGGAAAAGTTGTTGGAGGCGATTAGCCCCACCATGCGGCACGGTATTGCCGTGGGCATTGGGCTTTTTATTGCCTTTATCGGTTTTGAGAACGGCTCGTTGGTCATTGCCGATCCGGGCACCCTGGTGAAGCTGAATCCTCATTTTGCCGCCCCGGACTTGATCGTGTTTGGTTTCGGCCTGCTGATCACTGCTGGTTTACATGCCCGTCGGGTTCCGGGAGCCATTATTTGGGGCATCTTGGCCGCCACCGTTTTGGCTTTGGCGATTCTATATTTCTATCCCCGTCTGGGGCAGTATTTCGAACGTTCTCGGCTAGAGCTAAAATTAGAGGAACTTCCGGAGGGGCCGGAGAAAGTTGCTCTTCGGGAACAAATCGACAAATGGGACAAACAACATCAGCAGGAGTGGGCGAAACTTCAGAAGCTGCGGGAAGCTACCCAGCGATTACTCCAACAGGGGCCTCTGGCGGCTCCTCCGTCGCTTGCTCCCACGCTGCTGAAAATGGATCTCCGCCGGGCCCTAGCCTGGGCCATGTGGCCATTTATCTTGATCTTTTTATTTATGAACTTGTTTGACACGCTCGGCACGCTAATTGGAGTTACCGAACAGGCCGGCCTGGTCAAAGAAAACCGAATCCCTCGGATCAAGCAGGCGCTGGTCTCGGACGCTATCGGCACCGTGGCCGGTGCTGCCATGGGCACCAGTACCGTGGTCAGTTTCATTGAGAGTGCTTCGGGGGTGGCTCAAGGTGGCCGAACCGGGCTGACCGCTCTGGTCGTAGCGGTGCTGTTTCTGGTGGCTTTGTTTTTTAGCCCGGTGGTGGCCCTGGTAGGTAGCTATCCACCGATTACGGCCCCTGCTTTGGTGATCATCGGTTCCATGATGATCCGGGGCGTAACTCGCATGGACTGGTCCAACGAGGCGGAGATTGTGCCTGCTTTCCTGATCATCCTGGGCATTCCGCTTACCTATTCCATTGCCGATGGGCTTGCCCTGGGCTTTATCGCCTATCCGATCATTAAGCTCCTGGCCGGGCAGGGCCGAGACGTACGCTGGCTTATGTACCTGCTAGCCCTGGTCCTTTTGGCCTACTTCATCTTTGTCCGCGCCCAGGCCGCTTAACAATTTTGTAGGTCTAGATCATTCCAAAAGAAAAGGAACCTCCACAAAATCCTGAACAGAGAATGAACTTGATGTGTTTTTGATTCGGTAAGGATCGGCCCGCCCTATTCAAAGAGCTACTATATGTAGGTTGCTACCAGTACTACCAATCCTATGTATTGGGTTAGAGCTGGAAGGCACCAAAATAATGTAAAAAGAACCTCTGCAAAATCCTGAACATGTAGTGAACTTTATGGACTTTTGATTCTATAGCGGTTCGGTTCTTCTATCCGAACACCTACTATCTATTGGGTGCTAGCAAAGCTTCAGCTCTATAGGTGGTGTTAGAGGAAAGACATCCAAAATGGTATCAAAATATCGCCCTTGAATTATGCAGAGGTTCCAAAAATATTTCATTTGAATTAGACACCAGGTTCCAAAGCTCCGATCGGTCGGATTCGTAGCGATGTTCGCTCTGTTGATAGGTTTTCCGGATCCTGATGGGTTTTTGGCCATGCTGGTCGGGATTGCTCCTGGTTTGGTGGCGTTGTGCCTACATACAAGGAAGTTTTCCACAGAGTCTGCCTTTTTCTAAGCTCGACTTTTCCCATTTTGGGCCTTTTGTCGAAAAGAGAAACCCATAACTCCTTGAAATTACTGGATTTAGGAAATTGTGTGAACAAAGAAAGGTACGCCATCACTCCTGAGCAGAAAAGAGGTTAGGAAAATTGTCAAAAGTCAAGTTATAGAGAATTTCCCCGGTTGCCTTGCGCCACCTTACGCTCTCTAGCCGCAAGACTTACAAGCTGGAGGAAAATCTGTGCAGAAAGTAGTCCGGCGTCTGTTGTGGGTAGTGGGTACTCTTGTGGCCTGCGGGTTGCTGATAGTCCTATGCTTATGGCTGGCTCTGCGGCATGTGCCGGCCGGGTACCGACGCCTAGTAACTGCCGAGCCGACAGAGGCAAAACAAGCTAGCGACGAAATGGTGCGCCGCATCTTGGCCCTACGCAATGCCCTCGCACGACCAGGCAAATGGCAGAGCTGTTTCTCTCAGGAACATTTGAACGGCTGGTTTGCCGTGGATATGCTCCAAAATCATCCAGGAGCGTTGCCCGCAGGCTGGAGCGATCCCCGGGTGCAGATTGGACCGGAGGGAATCGTGGGCTACTGCCGATGGAAGAGTGGTATCGTCGATTGTGTCGTTTCGATCCATTGTGAAATCTCTTTGCTAGAGCCGAATCTGCTGGCCCTACGTATCCGCCGCCTGCGGGCCGGCGCCTTGCCAGTGCCGCTTATAAAAGCTATCGACCGAATCAGCCAACTGGCATCCCAACGACAAATTCGCCTGGAATGGAGCCAAGCCGACAACGCACCTGTAGCCCTAATCCGCCTGGATTTCCGCCATCCGGAAACCGGCCGGCAAGTCCAGGTAGAATCCCTTCAGATTCAAGAGGATGCCATCTGCCTGGCCGGCCACACTAAGTAGTCGGCGGCCGAAAGTCCTCGGCAAAGTTCAGTAGAGTGTGGAAGTTCCACGGCACTGCCAGTTCTGGCAGATAGTTTCCCAGAAAACAGTCGGCAAAGGTAAGGGTGCGGCTGATTTTTTGTGGTCAGTTTAGAAGAGTTGGGGAACATAGATAATCGCCTGGGCCATCGAACCGGCTCTTCCACTGGCATGTTCAAAAGCAAAAAGCTCCGGATTCCCGATTCCAGGGGCTATGAGTCTCTGGAAGGAGTTTAGGTGTCTATTGGAAGTAAAATGGGTAGGTTTTGTGCAAAGTTGGCTTTCTGGGGGTTAGGCTTGTTTTGCCTATATTTTCCCCAAATCCCCCCACAGAATTTCAGCCGCACCCCAAAGGTAGGTAGGGTGTGGGAGACTCAAGCCAGAAGAGTAAGACACCAAGGTAGTGGGGAAAGGCGGAAGGGGTGGAGAGGAGAGTGGGGAGTAGGTAGTGGGGAGAGGAGAGAGGAAAGTTGGGAGGGAGGGGAGTAGAGAGTGGGAGGCGGAGCGTAGGTAGGAGAAAGACCAGCCAGGAGAGAGAAAGTCGCCGAGGGAAGAAGCCAGAAGATAGGCGGCAGGGAGACTGCGTCCGGTGTGGCAGAGACAGTAGCATACGGAGGCGACGGGCAGATGGAGGTAGAAGTTCGGCTTTTTGCACAGGTGCGAGAGGTGGTGGGCCAGGAGCGGATCCGGCTGCAGTTGCCAAACGGGGCCAGGATCGGCATCCTTCGAGCGGAATTAGTAAAACGGTATCCAGCTCTTGCTGCCCGGCAGATGCTATTGCTTTTTGCACTCAACGGTCAATATGCCGACGACAACACTCCGATTCCCCCCGGAGCGGAAATCGCCTGTTTTCCGCCGGTTGGAGGAGGCTGAGCAGTTCCTCCGGCCCAGGCTCGCTGTGATACACATCTTTGGGATGGATTTACCCTCACAGCAGCAGCAAACGAGTGCCCCAATCCGGGGGATAAATCAACCTTTCAAAACAAGCCAACGGTTACTTTGGATAAATTGCACAATTTAGGAAAAGTCATTTAGAAGATCAGGAGGTCTTTTGTTTCAGAAAATGGTTTTCCTATATTTTCTATTTGATCCATTCTGTGTTGTTCAACGATTTTTCCTGCTTTGCCTAAAGTGATGTCCAAGCGTCTGAATTCTAAGTTGTGTATAACAGCGAGTTGGCCCAGGGGAGGGAACAGAAGTTTACGGCAAGGTGAGCTCGCAAAATTGTTCCTGTCAAGACGTAGGCAGGGTCGGTGGGCTGAATGGGGTGCAGACATTTACGGCAAAGGTTGGCTGCAAGGTTGGCCGCCTGGCAAATGGCCGGGATAGACGTATTTGAGTCCCAGACGTCGGCATTGGGTCCGAACAGCGGCCACCGCGGCCCGTTGGCCCATCCGCTCCCAGCGCAAATCCCACAAGGCTCCAGCCACAGCCAGCCCGGCCAACACCATTGCCACTAAGCTGCCGGCCCGCAACGGCAAGGCAAATAAAAGTGCCCGGTCTTTAGCCCGCTGGAGTTGGGCCTCTCGTTCATCAAAGATCCGGCTCCGCCGTCGATCCGGATCCAGGGCTTGAAGTTCTTTGCGAGGTGAACTGGGAGGCCGAGTACGTTCCAACTGCTCCATGGCCTGCTGGGCTTGAGTAAAATCCTGCATAAACTTCCGATACCCATTCCAGGCCAATATCGCCACTGCGGCCAACAGCCCAATTCCTAAGGCCCACAAGAAGGCCCGTCGGCAGCGCATCTGCCACACACATCGGCTACAAATCAGTACGGACAGTTGCACCAATTGGTGATAGACGGTCCGACCTTGAAAGAGTTTTGCAAACTCGGCCAGTCGCCATCCCCGCGGCAATTCCGCATAATGCGTGCGCCGGGCATAGGCATGATAATCGAATGGTTCCAGGTTTTCTGCCGAGCCGCAGCGGGCACAGACATCTCGACCTATCGCACCAGGAGGTTGCAGTTCCATTAAACCCCTCAGCCTAGCAATGGAAAAGAAAATTGTTCGAGTGGGTTACCTCAGCTGCCTGAGCATTCCACCGGAATCCTTCTTTTTATCCTATCCTGCCTTGCTGGACTCGCCAACAAGCCGAAGATTTTTACCTGCGGAGGCATTTAACCCTCAAATAACCCTCAAAAAGGCCTGGGCAGCGGTAACATTTCGGCCGAGTGAAGAAACACGCCGGTGGTTCTGAGCGAAAGGTCGGCTGAGCCGAAGGCGAAGCCGACTGCGGAGGCTTTGGACAACGAACAGACAAGGCGGAACGCAGAACACGTTCCAATCGCAGAAGTCCCCCTCTGCGTTCTGCTCTCTGTCTTCCGCCTTCAGGTATTTCCCATTCACTCGCCCCCCTTGGTGCCATAGGGAGAAAGATTAGGCCCACTTCATTCGGCTGAAGCATTACCGGCAGTTTAATGTCCGCTCTGCCGAGGGAGATTATTTTTCTCCTCCCTAGGGTTCACCTGATCCATCCGCAGAGTGTATATTCTCTGATAAGGGGAATGGGTCTTGTTTTATCTATTTCTGCAAAAGGGTAGCGATGCGGTTGAAGTGGATTGTATGTGAAATTTTGTATCGAGAGGCCTGTGCCGTGGTTGCCCGATCGGTCAACCAGGTGGATCTGGAGTTTTTACCCAAAGGCCTGCATGACCTAGGCGCTACCGCCATGCGAAGCCGACTGGCTGAGTCAATTGCCGCCGTGGATCCGACCCGCTATGAGGCCATTCTATTAGGCTATTGCCTTTGTTCGAACGGAATTATAGGACTTCGCGCGGAGAAGCTACCATTGGTAGTGCCACGGGGACATGATTGCATGACGCTGTTTTTCGGCAGCCTACAGCGGTATCTGGACTACTTCCACAAAAACCCGGGCACTTATTTTAAGACCACCGGCTGGATCGAACGGGGTGATCAATTGGAGCAATTTTCGCCCGATGCGGTTCGGAATCCTTTTGGTTGGCGGATTTCTTATCCGGAGTTAGTGGCGCGGTACGGAGAAGAGAATGCCCGATATCTGGTCGAGCAATTGGGCAACATGACCCGGAACTATCGTCAACTGACTTATATTGAGATGGGTGTAGCGGCGGAGGAGCCGTTTGTCGAAAAGGCTCGGGAGGAGGCCACGGCCAAGGGGTGGAAATTTGATCTTGTAAAAGGGGACCTCCGCCTCCTGCAGCAATTGGTGGACGGTCCCTGGGACCCGGACCAGTTTCTGGTGGTGCCGCCAGGATATGAAATTGCACCCTGCTTTGACGATCGGCTCATCCAGGCTGTGCCCATTTGTTCCGAACCGCTTGCCAGCCAGCATCCGCCCCCCAGTCAAGCGTTTTAGGCAACATTTCGGCTGGATAAAGAAAAAGAACCTCTGCAAAATCCTGAACATCCAGTGAATTTTATGAACTTTTGATTCTTTAGCCGTTCCGTTGTCCTGCCAGGACATCTACTATCTGTTGGGTGCTACCAATCCTAGCGCCCCTATATGTTGTGTTAGAGGGAGGGCAGCCAAAATGGTATAAAAATATCCCCTTTGAATTATGCAGAGGTTCCAAAACCGTTGCCGCCCACTAGGCCAGAGGTTGGGGATTAGCCAAGGCAACCCAGCTCCGGAAGCAAGAAAGGTGCACCCCGCTTTTTATGTCCCGTTCACCCTCTGCTGTCCTACTACGCCAGACAAAAACAGGATAGACCCACCGCCATGAGTGGAATAGTTACCGTTGAAGGTTGCAGTGCTGGCTAGCATCCCAGGCTCAACCACAGGAGTTCGGATGCCGGTAGGCTTGCCTTCTTCCCTGAAGGAGCCGCTTTATGGACATCCTGTATTCCCTTGCTACGTATCTGGTGGAACCTTATACGTTGCTGCTTTTGTTGCTTTGGATGAGCGTGCTGTGGATGGTCTTTCGTAGCGAACCGGTACGGGGCAAAGGCTGTGTGGTGGCCGCCCTTCTGTTGCTGACGGTCGCTTCGATGCCGATCAGTGCGTTTTTGCTTGGTTGGCCCTTGGAAAGTGCCTATCCATATCAGCGGAGTCGGCCCGAACAGGCTCAGGTGATTGTGGTTCTTGGCGGCGGTCAGCGTCTTCTGGACCCAGATCGGCCCAGACTATTTCCGGCCGAGGATACAGTAGAACGCTGTGTGTATGCGGCGGATTTATATCATAGCGGCCAGCCGCTGCCGATCCTGGTTACCGGCGGCTTCCTTGCCCCCCTGCACGAAGAAGGCCCCCCGTTAGCCCAAACCATGGCCGATTTTCTTAGCCTGCTGGGCGTCCGACGGCAGGATCTCCTCCTGGAAATCCATTCGACCAATACGTATGAAAATGCGCTGTTTGCCGCGGAGTTGCTTCGAAAGCATGGCTGGAACCAAATCATCCTGGTTACCGAGCCGCTGCATATGCACCGGGCCAGGCTAGCCTTTGAAAAACAAGGCATTCAAGTCTATCCCGCTCCTTCCCGACCAAGTACGGAAAGCTTTGAATGGTCTTGGGAGTATTTCGCGCCGAGTGTCGGGGGGCTGGCCCTGCTTAAACGAGCTGCCCACGAATGGATCGGCCTGCTATGGTACAAGCTTAACGGCCGGATTTGACAGATACTAACACCGGATTGCATGAAACACAACTCCTCTGCTAGATGAACAAATATCCCTTAAACAACCCCCATTTGTTAAAAGGGGGGGTTGCTTGTGGGACCGAAAAACTTTCTCCCACCCTTGGCCCGCCACAGCTTCTTTTACCCGTAAGAGGCTGTCTGAAAAGCGAGTTGTGGCAGATTCGGCTTCAAAGTGATTTTTCCCAGTAAGAGAAGCTGAGGCTAGGGTTTGGGCAGCTTGGCACCCAGAGCCAACAGCGGCCGTTGGAAAAGGAAGATTGTATACATCCCTCTTTAGACAGCCTCTAAGCTGGCCTTTTGCTGTTTTTTGTAAGGAAACCTCTGCATAATTCAAGGAGGGTATTTTTATACTATTTTGGCTTGTCCTCCTTTTACCCCAACATATAGAGTTGCTCGCATTGCTAGCAGCCAATAGATAGTAGATGTCCAGATAGGAGAATCAACCGGCTAGGGAGTCAAAAGTTCACATAGTTCACCACATGTTCAGGTTTTGCAGAGGTTCCTAAGTTCTTTAGTTTCACTTACGTTCTGAAAAAATGCCCGGGGAGGTAAATTGTTTTGTCTCCGGATCGCCTTCTGCGGCTACCAGCCCAGACCCTTTGTGTTGCCTAAGAGCCTAACCGATTGGAAGGCCATCGGTCAGAGGTGCCATTTTGGTTAGGGTCTTCGGCCAGGGTGTAGAAGTTGGAATTCCCTTTGGAAAGACTCGCCTCGGATGGGCTGGCTCCATCAGTTCTGCCGCTAAAGAGTGATGTTGCAAAAAGTATAGATATTTTCAAACGGTTAGAATATCCACATAGGGAGGGATCTTCGGAATTGGCAAAAGCTGGGTTTCCATGGAGCCGGGATGGTGAGAGGAGAGCTTGTTTGCGGGACAAGAAATGTATCCTTGGAACAGTACAGCTGCCTATAACATCTACGTGCTGACAAGCAGATGGGGTGCCGAAACCTGGCGGAGGTGGGGGATTCTTGGATGCCTACTGGCGAAGAGGTATCTATTCCACCCCAGGGAAAAGCGGCTTTGCTCTCTTACGGCTGGTGTTCCAAGCTGAATGGCACTCTCGGCAGCTGCAATAGCCGCCGGTTTAGGGAGGCTTTACTATCTTACGGCTTGGCCTCCTGGCCAAATAGCCCCTCCAAACACAACTGGGACCAGGTTTCAAACTCGGCGAAATGTTGGAACAATTCTGAAAGAGGTAGGAAGCCGCTTTGACAGATATCTTTTTCTCTCGGTTGGACAGCAGGTTGGTGCAGGTCGGCCAAATACACTAGACCTAAATGGACACGTCCTACTTCGGTCAGATCGTCGTTGATTAGGCCGACGCATTGGAGCCGGTAAGGAGAACAAATAATTACTTCTTCTTCTATCTCTCGACGCATTCCCTCGTCGAACGGATCCGAAGAACCGTTGGCGGCATCTGTTGCCGAAATATGCCCACCAATACCAATACTTCGCTTATGGTGGAGTCGGCCTTCGCCCTGGCCGACGCCACGTAGGTATTGGAACAACATCGGTCCACAGCTCGGATCCCGATACAAAAAAATCACATACGGAATCAGTTGCTTCCAATTGGGGTCCTGTTCTACGTCCGTCCGGAGCCGATAGGTTAAATACTCAGGGTCCAATAGCGCCGGCACATACCGCTCTACCTGGGCCGTAAAGCCCTGAAAATACCCCAGCTCATGAAACCGCTGGGTTGCCACCACCAACACCCGTTCCGAAACCGTTTCCACCACCTCTTTTTTCCTTAATAGCAATTCCCAGAAACTTTCTTTTTATCTTCGGAAAATACTTTGCCGGAAGGAAGTCCCCCCTGATGTTTCTTCTTGAGAGAACCAGTTCGATGTGCAAAAATAGGATTGCCTGTTGGCGGCAGAGACAAACAGAACCCATCGTTTGGGCCTCGTATGCTGCGCTGCGAAAAAACCCTTACCAAGAGTTTTTCCTCGTACAACAAGGAGTGTCGGAATGCGAGTGGGTGTGGTGTCGATGGGCTTTGGGGCAGTACTGCGAGTGGCTGTGCTCGTTTGGGGGGTAGACGGTTTTGGGCCCCAGATCGGCATCTGGGCGGTGGAAACCAAGGCCGATGCGTCGGAACCCGCCGTCCGATTTGATCTACCCCGGTTTTTGCCCAATCATGGCAATTCGGTTTATGAGATTCGGGGGCTGTATCGCCGATGGCCGCTGGAAGGGCCTAAGGAACTTTGGCGAGTGCAGGTAGGCTACGGGAAATCGGCGGTGGTCGAAGCCGGTGGTCTGGCCTTTACCGCCGCAGAAACCGAAGAAAAACAGTGGGCACTTTGTCTGGACCCCAAGACCGGCCAAATCCGCTGGAAACGCCTGCTTCTGGCCAAACCGAATCGCCATTTTGAATGGGGCCCGGTTACCTCGCCGGTGGTCGATGGTGATCGCGTCTATTTCATTCCGTATCTGAACCACCAAGGCGATGTCTGGGAGATGCGATGTCCGGTGGTTTGCCTGAAGACCGATGGTACCGAGCTATGGCGGCTGGAGCAAGAAGTTTGGGCTACCGAAGCGGCCACCCCGCTGGTGGTTGGCGATACCCTTTATATTGGTGCCGACAATCCCCAGCGGGTCGTCTTGGCCGCCCTAGATAAATACACCGGTAAAATCCGGTGGACTGTTTCTGTACCGCCCAAGGGCGACCGGGAACTCGGCGCACCAGCCTCGCTCACTTATCAACAAGTAGATGGCATCCCCCAGATCATCGTCGCCACCTATGGTACCCGAGAAATCTTAGGCGTCCATGCCGAACGGGGCCAGATCATGTGGCGCTATCCTTACCCGGCCGGCATTATCCTAGGACTGATCAGCACGCCGGTGGCGGTGGGGCCGTATCTATTTGTCTGTGCCGGAGAAGGCAAAGGCCGCAATTTCTCCGCCTGTCTCCGGATGAAAGCCGAGACGGGCAAAATCACCTACCAAGAACTCTACCGAACCACCGAACTGCAAAACAATTTATATAACACCCCAGCTATTTGGGAAGAGTCTGTCTTTGGTTTCGGCGGCGACCAACGAAAAGGTTTCCTCCATTGCACCAATCTAACGGATGGCAGATTGCTCTGGCGGCATGATAGCCCCGATTGGACCAACGACCGAAATCTAGTGGTTGCCGACGGCCTCCTGTTTGCCATTACCAAAAACGATGAACTGGTTTTGGCCGAGGCAAACCGCACCAGCTATAAAGAACTTGGCCGCCTTAAGCCTGGTATCGCCCTAGGCCGACCTCAGCACCCCACTATCGCCAACGGCCGATTGTATCTGCGCGGCAATGAGTGGGTTGTCTGTTACCAGGTCGGCCCTCTGCCAGACGAACCTGCTCAGACATTGCCTGGGCAAGTCCCCTCCCCCTAGATCCTCTCTGAGAGGCTGTCCGAAAAAGCATTTTCTATGATGAAAGAAGGTTTCCTTCCTCTCAATTCCACAGAATTCCCAAAATCCCTGTTTTTAAGGAGTCTGTAGGGTAGGACCCGGTCGGCCAAAACCCACTGGAAACCGCCCAAGTCCCAATTTCAAGACAGCCTCTGATCTCGACTTTTGGCATTTTCTCTAACTGCTGTTGCCTCCAGTAGTTACGACGAACCCCCTTTCTATTTACCCAATTTCCTAAGTCCAATAGTTATAAGGAACCTCTGCAAAATCCTGAACATATAGTGAACTTTGTGAACCTTCGATTCTCTAATTGTTCAGTTGCCCTATCTGGACACCTACGATCTATTGGGCGCCACAATGCTAACACAACTATATATTGTGTTAGAAAGAAGACCAGCCAACATGGTATAAAAATATCCCCTTTGAATTGTTCAGAGGTTCCGTAAGAAATTAGAACTTTCGCCTTCCGGGACGAGGCTAAAAATAGCAAAAGTCGAGCTGAGGGCTGAGCAAGGAAACACTGGGCATCCAGACACCCGACTTCAAGAGCCTGTTGCCCGCTACATATACCGAAACGGCGAACGAGCAAGGAAAATTGGCTCATTCAGGCCACCGGCCGCCTCAAACACCATTAGCGCTTGCCGGACTATGCCCACATCATGCACCCGGAGAATCTGTACCCCTTGTCGGGCCAAAGCCAATGCCGCCCCTATGGTGCCCCAGCGCCGGTCCGCTTCCAGATCCCCTAATAGCTGGCCGATAAACCGTTTCCGCGAAGGCCCTACCAGTACCGGGCAGCCCAGCTCATGCAACCGCCATGCATTCTGCAACAAGGCCAAATTGTGCTCCAGCAGTTTCCCGAAACCAATGCCCGGATCCAGGGCGATCCGTTCTGCCGGGATTCCAGCGGCCAGGGCGGCATCCCGACGGGCCTGTAAATAGGCATACACTTCCCCGACTACGTCCTCGTACTGGGGATTGTCCTGCATGGTTTCGGGTCTGCCTTGCATATGCATTAAGCACACAGCCGCTCCAGTTTCCACTGCTAGCGGTAGCATCAATGGATCGCCGGTCAGAGCGGTAACATCGTTGATAATTTCGGCTCCGGCAGCAATCGCCTCCCGAGCTACCACCGCTTTGTAGGTGTCGATGGAAATAGCAATAGGCAGCTTGCCGGCCAAGGATTCCAAAACCGGCATCACCCGGCGGAGTTCTTCCTCAGCGGGAACTGGCTGCGCATACGGACGAGTGCTTTCGCCGCCAATATCTAGAATCTCTGCCCCTTCGGCCACTAAGCGCCAGGCATGATCCACAGCAGCCTGAGGCTCTAGAAATTTACCGCCGTCGGAAAAACTATCCGGCGTTACATTCAGCACCCCCATCAGCAAAGGCCGACGGCCAAACTCTAGCCTCCGAGTACGAAGCTGCCAATACCTGGCTCGCTGAACCGGGGCTGAAACGTCTGGCTCCTGGTAATTGGCTTCGGTCATGGCCATTCTACTGCTTACTTGTCAGCCGAGCAGTTACGTGCAGAGATATGCTCTGCCGTTCACTCCCCCCACTGCCCACCTCCTACTCCCCATCTTCCAGTCCCTACTCTCCAGTCTCTCCTGTCCACTCGCCACTCCCCACTCCTCCCCACTCTCTACTGCCCCACCCTCTACTCCCCACTCTCTACTGCCCCGCTCTCTACTCCCCACTCTCTACCCCCCACCCACTACTCCCCTTACGGCTCCGCGTCCCCTGCCAGCCGAGCCGAGCAGGCAAACTCGTACATCGCCCGGATATTAGCCTCTGGGGTATCCCGGGGCACTTCGCAGCCGGCGGCCACGATGTACCGGCTACCCGCCTCCTGGTAGCACTGAGCGAGGGCCTGGTGAATAGTCTCGGGGCTACCGTTGCGGAGCACCCGCACTGGGTCGAGGTTACCGGCCAAGACCTGCTGCGGCCCCATGGCCTGGCGAGCCTTTCCTACCGGCACCATATAGTCCAAATCCACCATGTCGCAGCCAAGCCGACCTATCCCCTCCAATATCCGGTTGATATTGCCGCAGATGTGAAGCCGTACTTTCAGGCCCATCTGGTGCAAGGCGTCGATCATCCGTTTTTCATACGGCCAGACGAATTGTTCGTAGATTTGGGGCCCGACCAAGGAAGCGGCGGCATCGCCTATGCCCATCAGATCAACACCGGCTTCCGCTTGCGCCTTGGCAAAACGCAGTTCCATCTCCAATACAAACTCAAACAGGTCCTGGACAAACTGGGGATCATCGTAGAAATCGAGCATGAGACGGTTGATGCCTCGCAGGTCGGCAGCTTCAGCACAAGGGCCTTCGATCCAACCTTCGATCAGCAGTTGGCCGCCAACGCGCTGCCGGAATAAAGCGGCCGCTTGAACCCGATCGTGCATTCGGCCCCCGCCTAGCGGATCGGGAACTTTCAGACTCACAAGCCGTTTCTTATCGGCCAGCAAGGCGTTTTGTTCGTCGATGGCCGGCGGCTGATTGTCGAACCATTCAATGGCCGCCCCACAATCGGCTGCCTCCCGGGTAGGGTCCGAAATGCATGACACATAATCAAACCCAAACTTCTCGGCCGTCCGAATCTGAGCTTCCACTAAAGTCCGATAATCGGTTACATACTGCCGATATGGCACACCCAACTGATCGCCGGCAAACATCATCGTAATCGGCATCAGCGGCAGCCGGTCCACCGGCCGGCCTTCCAACATCGCCATGATCCGCTGGTAGCCATTCATCGCTCGGTCCCTACAAGATGGTACGATGGTAATAGTTCAACCGATTGGAGAAGCCTTTCTTGTCATCGGGAGCGGAAGCAGGGATCCAGTTCATCAAACCACTGGAGATAATATTCCAGCCGAATGGGGCAGCAAGGCATTCCTGCGGAAGCAGAAATCCAGGTGTTTCTTTGTGCCTCTGGATTCCCGCTTCCGCGGGAACAAGCCTGGACTGCCGATTGCGCGGCAGGGAGCATGGAGGGTACCTTCTGGACCCAAAATAAACACCCGCTCCGCTCGGCTTGAACTGGTACATATGATTTAGAGCCTCTAACAAAATGAAAATCTAGATGGTTCTGAGGTGCTACCTGCCCCCTTGGGGGATGGTAGGAAAACTCATTTTGTTAGAAGCTCTTAGAATTCTTATGCAGGCAGGAATCCGGAAAACTTTCCTCCACTGCCGAGTTTTCCCCTGGCCGACAGTACCCCACAATGCGATGCCCGCCCAAGGTGTCTTCCTCCGTGTCAACGCTATTGTAGTCTATGGAAAATGGCTTGGGTAGAATGGAGCGCAAACGGAGGGTCTGCTTCTGCTCCTGCCGCCTCCTCACCCAAAGGAGAATCTGGCAAAATGGTGGCAGAGCTGAGGAAACCGAGATTCCATGATCTGGGCATTTTGGGATGGAAAGGAAGGAACCATGGACTTTTTCGAGCTGCTCAACAGGCGGCGTTCCATCCGCAAATACAAGTCGGAGAAAATCCCCGCAGAAGTTTTGGAAAAGATTTACGAGGCGATTCGGCAGGCGCCGTCGGCTGGCAATTTGCAGGCGTATGAGGTGTTTTTGGTGGAAGAGCGGGGGCGGCTTGGGCAATTGGCCCGGGCGGCATTTG
>JANXAQ010000086.1 GCA_025062105.1 Thermoguttaceae bacterium | reverse complement strand
AACAAAAAGACTTAGAGAAAATGGCAAAAACCGAGCTTAGGGAACCTCTGCAAAATCCTGAACATAGAGTGAACTTTGTGAACCTTTGACTCTCTAGCCTGTTGATTCTTCTATCTGGACATCTACTATTATCTATTGGGTGCTAGCAATGCTGCAGCCCTATATGTTCTGTTAGAGAGAAGACCAGACAAAATGGTATAAAAATATCCTTTTCGAATTATGCAGAGATTCCTGACTTGTTTTGCCTCTGGGAGTACGCTCAACCTATGTTTTGTTCATCTAATGTCCTAACTCCAACAGCACCAAAGAGTTAGAGGCTGGCTGGAAATCAAGACTTAGACGTTTTCCGAGAGATTTTGGATTAAGCGGCTTGTCTAGCAAAAGAGGAGAAAAATAGGCACGTTGGGAATTCTAGATAATCCAACTACTGAGCTGATTTCTCCTGGAAAAACGCATTTCTAGACAGCCTCTTAGCTCGATTTTTGCCATTTTTAGCCTCCTCCCGGAGGGGAAAAGTTCTAACTTCCTGTAACTATTGGAGTTAGGCAATTGGGTGAACAAAAGGAGGTTTCCTTGTAACTCCTGGAAGCAAAAACAGTTAGGAAAAAGGGCAAAAGTCGAGCTTAGCGCTCTCTCCATTCGGCAGACGGCCTAAAATGGCAAGAATCGGGCTTAGAGGCTGGCCTAAAATGGGGATTTGGCAGGTTTCCAATGGGTTTTGGCCGAGCGGCTCCTATGCTTCAGACTCCTTAAAAACCATGGATGTTGGGATTCTGGGGCATGGAGACAGGAAACTTTCTTTCATCATAGAAAATGCTTTTTCGGACAGCCTCTTAGCTCGACTTTTACCATTTTAGGCCTTCTCCCGGAAGAGGAAAATGCTAAGTCCTTGTAGTATTGGACTTAGGACATTGCGTGCACAAAAGGGAGTCTCGTCGTAAATACTGGAAACAAAAGGACTTAGGGAAAATGGCAAAAGTCGAGCTTAGATACAACCTCTTTGGCAGATAGAGTGGGACTGCAACCACTGGTGGATGGCCTGTGCGGCCAATCGGCCTTCTCGGATTGCATGGACCACCAACGAAGCACCTCGGACCGCATCGCCTGCTGCAAATACGCCTGGTAAGCTGGTCATCCAGTTTTGCACCCGCAGGTTGCCCCGGTTGTCTAGTTCCAGGCCTAATGCATCGACCACTCCTTGGTGTTCCACATGGGTAAATCCCATCGCTAAAAGGACCAAATCGGCCGGGAGGGTAAAGTCGGTTCCGGGGCGCTCTTTCATCTGCCAACCCCCCTCCGTCTGGACCCAATCCACTAGGCAGGCATGAAGCTGTCGGACTCGGCCGCCCTCGCCGCTAAGACGTTTGGTAAGGACGCTCCAGAGCCGTTGGCAGCCTTCCTCGTGGGATGTCGAGGTGCGAAGCATTTTCGGCCAAAGTGGCCAAGGGGTTTCCGGTGCTCGGTGTTCCGGCGGCTTGGGAAGGATTTCGATTTGAGTAACGGAAATTGCCCCTTGTCGAATGGCGGTGCCCACGCAATCGCTACCCGTATCACCGCCGCCAATAACGACTACATGTTTTCCCTGGGCGCTGATGATCTGATCAGGATCCTCCGGTAGACGATCCCCGGCAACCCGGCGATTCTGTTGGCTGAGGAAATCCATCGCCAAATGCACTCCTTGTAGCTCAGCGCCAGGCACCTGCAGACGGCGTGGTTCTCGAGCCCCAAGACACAAACAGACCGCATCGAAACTTTTCAGTAAATAGCTCGGCGAAATATCGACGCCTACATGCACTCCCGGTTCAAACCGGACCCCTTCAGCTGCCATCTGCTCCAACCGCCGATCCAGCACCGATTTGGCTAGCTTGAAATCAGGAATCCCGTACCGAAGTAGTCCGCCGATCCGGTCCTCGCGTTCAAAAAGCACTACCTGATGACCGAACCGGGCTAATTGCTGAGCGGCGGCTAATCCAGCCGGTCCAGACCCCACCACGGCCACCCGTTTGCCCGTTCGCTGCCGAGGCCGAATCGGACGAACCCACCCCTCCGCAAAGGCTCGCTCGGCAATCTGGTATTCAATGTGTTTGATATTGATCGGTTGACAATGCAGTTCTAACGTGCAGGCCGCTTCGCACGGTGCCGGACAAACCCGACCGGTTATCTCCGGAAAATTGTTCGTCGAATGAAGATTTTCCGCCGCCTCTTTCCATCGGCCTTGATAGACCAAATCATTAAATTCTGGGATCCGATTCTGCAACGGACAGCCCACTGCGTGGCAATACGGAATGCCGCAGTCCATGCACCGGGCCGCCTGCTGACGAAGCTCCTCCAACGGCAAAGGCAAATCCACCTCTTGCCAATCCCGGATTCGCTCCCAGACCGGCCGATGCGGCACTTCCACACGCGGATACCGAACAAATCCTACTGGATCAGCCATCAGAAACCTCACTAGGGGACAAACCCCCTGCTCAATATATTCCTGATATTCCTACAATCCGCACTGTTCGTCCTGCATAAGGACTAGGGCAGAGCACCAACGGGTTGTCATAGGAACCTTTGTACGATTTAAAGGAGATATTTTTACATCATTCGGACGGCCTCCCCCCTTTACCCCAGCATAGGGCTGCTAAGCACTCCTAACAACCTACATCTGGTAGGTCTTTGAATCGGGTAGGAGAATCCCTACCGAATGAAAGGTTCCTAAATTCACATCTTCCCGGATTTTGCAGAGGTTCCTATCTTCTTTGGAGGTAAAGGGGAGCCAAGGATGCGATCAACGCGAAAATTAGGCACACTTCAGTCCCGACAAACACTGGCTTTTCCCCACTCTGGGGACGCCGACCGAGCCAAAGGCAAAGCCTTCTGCCAAAAAAGCTCAGCTGTACATATCATTTCCCCCTCCCTCCTACCCAGGCCTGGGAGGGGGAAAGGAAAAAATAGGATTACTCTGTTCGGCGGAAGTACTGCCTTTTATTGAATTTTACGGCTGAGGGAAGACCTCTTCGGTGGCTGGTACACCGTCTTGACGGACCCGTTCTTGTTCCCGCTGTCGCTGTAAGGCTTTGCGGTAGTCGATCGGCATGACCTTGACAAACTTCCCGGACATTTCCGGCCAATTGTCCAAAATCCGCCGCGCTTGCTCACTGCCGGTCCATTGATAATGGCGTTGGATGAGCTCGTGGAGGGTAAGGAGGTCTTCATCGGCCCATAGGGATTCAATATCCACCATATCGAGGTTACACAACGTATCGAACAACTGATGTTCATCCAGTACGTACGCCACTCCACCGGACATGCCGGCGGCGAAGTTTCGGCCGGTCTGACCCAGGACGACCACCACGCCGCCGGTCATATATTCACAGCCGTGATCGCCAAGGCCTTCTACCACGGCCGTAGCGCCACTATTACGCACAGCGAACCGCTCACCGACTACGCCGTTGATGAACACCTCTCCGCTGGTGGCACCGTAAAGGAGGGTATTTCCCGCAATGATATTTTCCTTAGGGTCAAAGGGCGAACCGGGCGGGGTTTGCACCACAATTCGGCCGCCGGAGAGCCCCTTGCCTAGATAGTCGTTCGCATCGCCCACAAGCCGCAGCGTAATCCCGGGGGCCAAAAACGCTCCGAAACTTTGGCCAGCCGATCCGTGGAAGGTAATCTCGATGGTACCATCAGGCAGCCCCTTGGCCCCGTATCGGCGCACCACATGGTAGCTGAGGGTGGCGCCCACTGCGCGGTGAACATTTTGGATCGGCATTTGGAGCCGAACGGGCTCCTGACGTTCCAGCGCCGGAGCTACTAACGGCAGAAGTTTTCGGTCCAAATGATCTTCATGGAGATTGACTTGCGGCCTAGTGCGTCGAAGCGAGCAGTCGGAAGGATTTTCCGGCGGCGCAAAAATAGCCGAGAGGTCTAGCCCTTGGGCTTTCCAGTGGTCAATGGCCTTTCGGCAGCTGAGCCGATCGACTCGGCCGACCATCTCCTCAAACCGTCGGAATCCCAATTGGGCCATCAGTTGGCGCACTTCCTCCGCCACAAACAACAGATACCGAATCACATATTCCGGTTTGCCGGCGAAGCGTTTTCGCAGTTTGGGGTCTTGGGTGGCGATACCTACAGGGCAGGTTCCTAGGTGGCATTTGCGCATCAGCAGACAACCTAAGGATACCAGCGCCGAGGTGCCAAAACCGAACCGTTCGGCCCCCAGCAGGGCACCGATGACTACATCGCGGCCAGTGCGCATTTGGCCGTCAACTTGCACAAAAATTCTGTCTCGCAGGCCGTTTCGGACCAGAGTTTGTTGGGTTTCGGCCAGTCCGATCTCCCAGGGGATGCCGGCGTGTTTGATGGACGACCAGGGGCTGGCGCCGGTGCCGCCGTCATGACCGCTGATGAGCACTTCGTCGGCGTTAGCCTTGGCCACACCGGCAGCCACAGTGCCGACGCCGACCTCGGCCACCAATTTGACCGAGACGAACGCCTCTGGATTAGCCGCCTTCAGGTCATAAATAAGCTGAGCCAGGTCTTCGATGGAGTAAATGTCATGGTGCGGGGGAGGGGAAATCAACGTTACTCCTGGAGTGGAGTGCCGAAGCCGGGCGATTTCTTCGGTTACTTTATGGCCGGGTAGTTGTCCGCCTTCGCCCGGCTTGGCCCCCTGGGCCATCTTGATCTGCAAAATCCGAGCATGGGACAGATATTCGATGGTAACCCCGAACCGGGCACTGGCCACCTGCTTGATGCCACAATTGAGCGAATCGCCGCCTGGCAGTGGCCGGTATCGAGCCGGATCTTCGCCCCCTTCGCCTGTATTGGACATGCTGCCGAGCCGATTCATGGCCAACGCCAGCGTCTCATGCGCCTCCTTACTGATCGACCCATGGGACATCGCTCCGGTGAAGAAGCGTTTAACGATTTCCGTGGCCGGTTCCACCTCTTCCAACGGGACCGGCTCGCCCGGAACTAGTTCAAACAGTCCTCGTAGCGTATAAAGCTCCCGACTTTGGTCGTTAACTGCTTTCGCAAACTCGGCGTAGGCGACCGGATCGTTATAGATGACAGCATGTTGGAGGCGGGTAACCGTGGTAGGGTTCCAGAGGTGGCGCTGCCCGTCGTGCCGAAAATGATACTGGCCGCCGTATTCTAGCGGTAGTGCTCCGGGTGGTCTGGGTTGAAAAGCCTGCCGATGGCGCCGAAGGGTCTCCTCCGCCAGTATGTCCAAATTAATACCCCCAATCCGAGACACGGTTCCGGGAAAATATCGGTCAACAAGCGACCGATCCAAACCGATGGCCTCAAACTGCTGAGCCCCAAGGTAACTACGCAATGTGGAAATGCCCATCTTAGACATGGTTTTTAGGATACCTTTTTTGACGGCCGTAATATATTGATCGACCAATTGGCCCAGTTCGATATCCTGCGGTAGATCGCCATCGGCCTGAAGCTTCCCTATTGCCTCAAAGGCTAAGTACGGATGGATAGCATTGGCTCCGTAGCCGCACAGAAGACAAAAATGCATTACTTCCCGCGGTTCCCCGCTTTCGATCACCAAACCGGTTTCATGGCGTAAGCGCCGCTCTAATAAGCCGTGGTGCATAGCCGAGACGGCCAACAGGCTGGGAATCGCCGCCTGTTGGGCCGATAGGCCCCGATCGCTTAAAATCAACAGCGAGGCACCATCTCGGATGGCCTGCTCAGCCTCGGCTAAAAGTCGCTCCAAAGCCTCCTCTAGAGCTTGGCCAGGTTTAGAGGCATCGGCCGGAAACAGAATATCTAACGTCGCTACCTTGAAATCAGGGCGATTCGCCGACCGAAGCCGCTCCATGTCCTGCGGCGTCAGAATCGGATGCGGCAGCTTCAACTGCCGGCAGTGCAACGGCGTTTCGTCCAGTAAGTTCCGCTGTTTACCCGTAAACGACATCAACGACATGACCAATCCTTCCCGCAGCGGATCAATCGGCGGATTAGTTACCTGGGCAAACAGCTGCTTGAAATAGTGGAAGAGGAGCTCCGGTTGGTCCGAAAGGACCGCCAGGGGAGTATCCGTCCCCATGGAGCCGACCGGTTCCTGACCATCTCGGGCCATCGGCGCAAGGATCATCCGCAACTCTTCCTGCGTATAGCCGAAAGCCCGCAACCGCTCCAACAGCACCTCAGGATCGGTACAACTGATCGTCCGGGTGGGTTGAAACAGGCCACGCAGCTCGATGCGATTCTCCTCCAGCCAGCGTCGATACGGCTTTTGCCGAATGATTTTACTTTTGATCTCGTTGTCCCGAAGGATTCGGCCTTGCTGGGTATCGACCAAGAACATTCGGCCTGGCTGAAGTCGGCCCTTTTGACGCACCTGTTCCGGGGGAAACTCGATGACACCCACTTCGCTGGCCAACACCACGAGACCATCCTGGGTGATTACATATCGGCAGGGGCGCAGACCGTTTCGGTCTAACGTACCGCCTACTAAATGTCCATCGGTAAACAAAATGGCTGCCGGTCCGTCCCACGGCTCCATAATGGCCGCATGATATTCGTAAAACGCCCGTTTGTCCGTGCTCATGTGGTACCGTTCGCCGAAGGCCTCCGGTACCATCATCATCAGAGCGTGCGGGGCGGATCGGCCCGCACGGACCAAAAGTTCCATCGTATTGTCAAAGGCCGACGAGTCGCTGCCGCCAGGATCAATGATCGGGAAAATCTCCTCCAGATTCTCCCCTAACAGAGGTGAAGCCATCGTCTTTTCATAACTGCGGATCCGGTTGATGTTCCCACGTAGCGTATTGATTTCGCCATTGTGGGCAATCATCCGGAACGGTTGAGCCAAACGCCAACAGGGAAACGTATTGGTACTGTAGCGCTGGTGGACAATGGCAAAGGCGGTTTCCAGCCGCTGGTCCGACAGATCAGGATAATAATCAAATAATTGCCAGGCCAGAAACATCCCTTTGTAGGTGATGGTTCGGCACGACATGGAGACCACATAGAAGTCGTCGGCCTGTGGACCAAGCTCTCGCCAGATGCGGCGCTCCATCCGTTTGCGTACCAGAAACAAATGGCGTTCCAGTTCTTCGTCGGCTAGGCCCTGACCGTCGAGAAAAAGTTGCCGGATCCAAGGTTCGGCGCCTCGGGCAATCTGTCCGAGCCGACGGTTGCAGGTCGGCACCTCCCGCCACCACAACATATCCAAACCGCCTTCCCGTATCGTTTGATGCAAAATCGCCTCGCACTGGAGTCGCACTTTTACAGGCCGAGGCAGAAAGAGCATGGCCACCCCATACTGACCCGCCGGCGGCAAAACAACATTCGATTGCTTGGCTTCTTCCGCAAAGAAACGATGCGGCAGTTGGAGCAAGATGCCTGCTCCGTCCCCAGTGGTCTCATCCGCACTGGCTGCACCCCGATGCTGAAGGTTCAATAGTACCTGGCGGGCATAGTCCACGATCCGGCGCTGCGGCCGACCCGAAATATCCACCACGGCCCCAATCCCGCAGGAATCATGCTCCCACTGCGGGTCGTAAAGCCCATTTATGCGCTGCACATCAGAAACTGTTTCTCGATAAAGCACTGCCTACTTCTCCAACATCCATCAGCTAAAACTCAGCACAAAAGCCTCCCATTTCAAGCCAAAAGTAAAATCCGCTTTTGGAACTCCACTTTTGCCATTGTGGGCCACTTCTTATATTGTAGGCTCCATTTTTGCCATTTTCCGCACTCTTTTATTACGAGGAGTTATGATGAACCTTACTTTTGTTCATGCAATTTCCTAATTCCAATCATCCCAGATACTGAAAGCTCTCACCTCGCCAGAAAACCCAAAATGGCAAAAATCGAGTCAACAGATTGCCTTGAAAATGGAATTTCCCAAGGAAAACCGTTTAGGAACCTCGACACAATCCTAAACATTAGACATATAGTGAACTTCACGAATCTTTTCTACAGCCATTTGGTTTTCCTTCCTGAACACCTATTATCTATTGGCTGCTAGCAATGCGAGCTCCCCCTAATATTGGATATTGGGCTAGAGCCCCAGCAAGCCAAAACCGGATAACCATATCACGCAGAGGTTCCTTTACCTTTCCGTATTTTCTGAAGATTCCTCTTCGGATGGAAGAAAGTGAAGAAAGTATTGTGCCCACCCAACCGGGGAGTCCCTTCCTGGAGACCATTTCCAACTTCTCAGTCCTGACGGAAGGCCCTTCCAAAATGGCTCCTCTAAGAGGCTGTCTGAGAAGAGATTTTGGCACCCTTGGCTGCCACGTTGTTTCCCCCACCAGGAGGCGCTACAGCCCAGGATTTGAGCACCTTGGCTACCCAGAACCTTCACCGGCCGTTGGAAAAGGAAGACTGGGTACCTCCTTTTCAGACAACCTCTAAGCT
>JANXAQ010000115.1 GCA_025062105.1 Thermoguttaceae bacterium | reverse complement strand
GGTAATCCGGAGCACACCTTGGCTGACGGTCGTTGTGCCGGTGTAGTCGTTACTACCGGAAAGGGTTTGGGTGCCAGTGCCGATTTTTTCGATCGAAAGGACGCCACTGTGAACCTTCAGGAGGCCGTTGTAGGTGGCATCGACATTCCCGGCCCCAATCCGAAGTATCCCTGTACCGATACTACTGTATATGTATCCACCAGAAGATCCCGACAAACTATGGATGGTCTCCGTGTTACCCCGCAGGTTCCAATAGGCGTTTACGGTCATGGGCGATCCGTCGGGGATGACCTCGCTGGCCTCATTGTCAAGATACCCCGCGTTAATCACCGTGGGACCTGTGTAATTATTGGCAGTATTGGAAAGGCGAACCGCGTGGCCGCCAGTCTTAGTAAAGCCACCAGAGCCGGTAACCTGACCCTGTAGATAGAGCGCGTTATTGGCAGCAAAGATCGTACTGTTAGCTGTAAGCGTAAGGGTCCCAGTGACATACCCTGCCGTACTCGAGTTGTTAGAGAGAGTTCCGCCATTCAGGGTGATGGGCTCTGGGGTGTTGAAACCATTTATTTCCAAGGTAGCCCCTGTTTGCACCGTGGTCCCCGCAGCGGTGGAACCAAGGGCATTATTGTGGCCCAATTGGAGTGTGCCGGCCTGTACCGTGGTCGTGCCGGCGTAGGTGTTGGCGGCCGAAAGGATCAAAGTGCCTAGGCCGCTTTTCACGAGGGCCAGGTTATTTTCGTTGGTTCCTGTGCCGCCCAAAAAGCCGCCGTAGGTATTGGTTACGGTGTCGGCAATGTTTAGGGTCAAGGTGGAGGGAGTGGTGCTGCCGCCGACGACCCGGTTGCCCGTCCCAGTGCCGCTGGTCTGCAGGCCAGCCAATTGCTGATTGAAACCGTTTAACCTTAACACGCCGCTGGAACTGCCCGAGCCCAACGTAACCACCGTGCCAGAAGGCATCGCATCGGAAACACCTAATTCGAGCGTTGTTCCACCCCCAATGTCGGTATCGGTCCAGTTGTTGCCGGTTACTTTGAGCAGGAGGGTGGTATTGTCAACGATCTCTACCTTCCTCGTGATATTAATCGGCTTGGTGGTTACTTCGATGGTGCCGTTGGCACCCCCCCCAAATGAGGCTATACTGGAGCCAGAAATACCGCCGCTGATAGTAAAAGTTCCGTTGGTGGCGACACCGATTCGCCCCCTTAGGCCGCTGAGCGTAATCGGCCCATCCCAAGTGGCACTAGTGCCTGTGCTGTACAGTGCCCCCTTCCCACCAGGGCCATTGCCGGTGAGGGTGATCGGCTCGGACACGGTCAAGTTGCCGGAAACTTCCAGCGCGGCGCCGTCGGCCACGGTGGTTCCTTGGCCGCTGCCGCTTGCACCTAAGGCGCTGGCAGTGGTGATCCTCAGCACACCTTGGCTGACGGTCGTTGTGCCGGTGTAGGTGTTGGCGGCCGAAAGGACCAGGGTACCTAGGCCGGTTTTCACGAGGGCCAGGTTGTTTTCATCGGTACCTGAGCCGCCCAGAAAGCCGCCGTAGGTATTGGTTACGGTGTCGGCAATGTTTAAGGTCAAGATGGAGGTAGTGGTGCTGCCGCCGACCACGCGGTTGATCGTACCGGTGCCGGCCGTCTCCAAGCCGGCCAAAGTCTGATTAAATCCATTTAGGATCAATGTCCCATTCCCTTCGGTCACTCCGATATACACACCGCCGCCAGCATCATGCCGACCACCAAGGATCACCTTAGTGGTGGTAGGCAAGGCATTGTTGACAGCCAACCGAACCCTGCCTGTAAACGGATTGGTGGCATCGTGATAATTGGTGGTAATATACGTGTTGCCGCCGTAGGTACTCTGGGCGCCTAGGACAATCACATTATTTCGGGCATTTGCCCATCGGTTGTCGGTATAGTCGTTCAGGAAAAAGACGCTATAGGTGTTGGGACCGTCGTCGATGACACTGTTGATGGTAAAGGTCCTGGTATTTCCTGGCTCACCGGAGGCCCAATCCCGAACGGAAAACGAACCGTTGGCGCTAAGGGTAACCGGGCCATTCATGGTAGGATTGCTAGCATAAGCCTGAATGGAACCTCGCGAATGGACCCCCTTCAGTTCGAATGGTTCCGGAATAGCTGGCGAACTGCCCATATCTCGGAAGAAAAACTGGCCGCCTTGATTAATGATCGTTTTGCCAGTGGTATTGCCAAGCACATTGGCTTGGGTGGTTCTGGCCTGAAGCAGGCCGCCACTATTGACCACAAAATCGCCGGAAAAGTTTGGGGAATTGCCCGTCAGTTCAATGCCGCTATTCGTATCCACCGTGATCGTACCACTGCCCTGCACGCCGCTAGCAAACCTTACTGTGTTCCATCCCGAGCCAACGCTTTTCACCCCTACCGTACCCACATCTACGAGGGCGTTAATCCAGACCCCGGCATCGCCGCCAGAGGCATGGGAGACATTAATCGTAGGATTGGTACCGGCAAATGTGAGCGTATAACTGGACGAGCCAATCTCCAACCGATGCACCAAGCTTCCCGTATTGGTAGAAGTAAGCTGATTGATGGTGATATTTTCGCTCATGGTGATCGTCCGGTGGGCACTTAGGGCTAAGGTGAACTTAGCGATGTGGTCGGAGGCGTTCGGGTAGCCGGTAGGGGTCCAGTTGGCCGAACTGCTCCATGCATTATTCGTGGGCCACCCTGTGCCTGACCCCCCGTCGTAGTTCCACGTGTAGGTTGTCTGAGTCCAGGCGGGCAGCGGGGCAGCTAGCAGGCAAGCTGCCGCGGCCACCAACAGGATCGCTACCATTCTTGCTGTGGGCACAGAGGATGTGGCAAGCAGAACCCTCCGACGGATCCAACGGTACATTGGTCGGTGCATAGACCCTCCTCCCAATTCAATAAGTAGGTCCGAAAAATGGCTAGACAGCATACTTAGTTTCTATTTTCCCATGCTATCATTATGGCACCATGATTCATTGTAATTAGCCGATTTTTCATTGCAAGAAAAATGTAGGGGAAAAAACGAAAATTTTTTCTCCAAGGCGATCTCCCTCAAAGGGGGTATTTGGGAGGGATAGGAGTACCATTTCCGCCGGAGGGAGTGGGCCTAAGGGTTCTTTCTCCTCTGGCGGGAGAGGCCGGCGGAGCCGGAGGCGACGCCGGGTGAGGGGGACCTTTGACTCCGAGGTCAGAAGGCTGAAGACGGAGGCCGGAACACGTTAAATGTGGAAATATCCTTCCGCCGTCTGCCTTCTGCCGTCCGTGGTTTAGCCCCCTCAGCCGGGCAACCGACAGGTGGCCCGGGTGATGAGGCAATCTTTCCTCTGGCCGACGCTTCAAGAGGGCGGCCTGGCGACACATGGGTCGGGTGAGGGGGCCTTTAAAGCCGCTCCCGTAAGGAAGCGTCCCCGCGTACACTGCGAGACAAGCCAACAGTACCGTCTCTACCGACCCTCGCCCTAGCAGGCAAAGCTCAGTTCGGCTTCTGGGCCGGGAGGGCTGGAGAAGAGAAATGGTTTTTTCACTGGGCGGAACCGTTAGAGGAATTATTTGCCTTTTGCCACTCGCCGTCCCAACAGGCCGAAGCCCACCAAACCGATGGCTAAAAGCATTAGGCTTCCCGGCTCTGGCACGCCCTCGATGAACACAATCTCGTCCAGGACGTATTTGCTCATGCCATAGGCGGCACCGCCGTTGAAGATCAGCCGCACATGCGTGGCCCAATGATTAAAATCGCCCACCACCAGATCATTATGCCGAGCTGTACCGGTAAAGCCAGTAAACAGGACCGGTGTGGTAAAGTTTATGCCATCGGTGCTCCAGGCCACCTGCACGTCGTCCGGCCCAGCCACCCCAGCACTGGCATCATACGAATAACCGATCCGGATCTTGTGCAGACTGTACCGCCCACCCAGATCGAAGGTGATGGTTACCGGCGTGGTGGCTTGCCAGCCGACCGTCGTATCGCCGGAGGCATACGCACCGGTGGCTACCCACAAGTCGGCCAAATCCCCAGAAAAACTACCGGCCGTTTTCAGATCGTCCTTAAACAAGCTGGCGTCAGCGTCCGGAGCGGTAGAGTAGGTGTACGTAGCGCCGAAGATTTTGTTGGGCGTTAGCGTGCCGGTAACGGCCAGCTCATACTGCCGGGCCACCTCCGCCCTGCTGATCGCCCGGCTGTAAATGGCCACCTCATCAATCTTGCCGTTGAATCGGAATGCGTCGCCAGCGTTACTTCCGGCGCCAATGAAAAGAGAATTTTGCACGCCGGTCAATGGCACATACACGGCATTGGACTTCTGGGCAAAAAGTTGGCCGTTGATAAACAATTGCTTGAGTTTTGTCGCAGCGTCATAGGTGCCGACCACATGCGTCCACCGATCCAGTGTCAGAGTGGGGCCATAGAGAGCATCGTAAGTTAACCCTGCCCCCTGGCCAGTCCAAAACTCCCATCGGTTCGTGTTGCTTGCATAAAAGAGGTACCCTTGGGTATTGTGGGAGCCGCCGACACTGTCGGTTCGGGCTGTAAGCGGCGATCGGTAACTGTCTTGGCCGCCTTCGACCTTGGCCCAAAACGACACGCTCAAGCTGGCCGGGTGCAAGGCTGCATTGTACGGAACCACAATCCGGTCGTCCGTGCCGTCGAAATCTACACTGGTGTCAATATCGTCGGCCAAGGGCCGATCTGTTTGCCGGAGTACCGCGCCATTTTGGTAGGTTCCCACATGCTGGCTGACATTAACCGCATTATAGGCCGATGTGCCTGCTTGTTCGCCCAAGCGCCAGTAGGCAATCGGCCCACCGGCCAATACCTCCTGAGCATATTTAGAGAAACTATTGTAATGATCGGCGATGGTTTGGTGCGGCAGGGCCGCATTAAACACCGCTACATTATCCACCGCCCCGTTAAACCAATAGTAACCCGTGCCTTCGGTAGCCCCGGAGCCGATCCGCAGCGGAGCGCTGGGATTAGCCTGATAGGTAACTCCGGTAGCAGAGGCGACCGGATGGCCATTGACGTAAAAAACTTTCGTACTGGTTGTGCTATCGTATGTGCCCGCCAAATGGACCCATTGGTTCGGCACCACACTAGGGCCGTATAGAATATGCCAACCAGGACCAGTCCAGAAGTGCCAAGTATTATCCGTGGCGGCATAAAATAGATATCCACTTATCGGGGGATCAAAACGGGACGTAAGCGGGGATCGCCAGGTGCCTGCGCCCCCATCGACCCGCGCCCACACATAGGCGGTAAAGCTGGCCGGATTTAAGGCAGACGTGTAGGGCACGTCGATCTTGCCAGTGGAACCATCAAAAAGAGCCGCTGTTCCCAGGGTGCTCATGCCGGATGGATTGCCAAAGGTTACCCCGCCGGCAGGCGTGCCGTGGTTGGTGGATTTGGCGTCTTTGACGGAGCCGGTGCCCGAAGTCCCGGCCGGTTCATTCAGCAGCCAATAGCTCACCAGGTTCGGATGAGAAAGGATGCTGGCCTGGCTATGCGCCCCAACTGCCAGCCAAACTCCTCCGGTAAGTGCCAACACAACAAAAACCCTTCCCATCGCCTTCTGCCAATAGGGCCGTTGCATAAGTCGTTCTCCTTATGTTGAGGTTCCCCCGGAAAAAGACGGAAAAGTTCTCACTGACTCGCCTACTTCGATTGCTTTTATTGTACCCAGCCTATTTTCTGGTTGCAAATTTTGGGCAAACCTCCAGATAGTCATCCCTGCGCACGCAGGAATCCAGACCCCTTTGTGCTGCTGCTTGTCATTTCCGCGCAAACGGGAACCCAGACTACCTTGTGCTCCCCCTTTGCTTACCCCACTCCCCCCGCCCCACGTGGGTGGTGTGCGTCCGCACACCCGGTGCGGTGGAATGCCCCTCGCCCCACCGGGGGAGAGGGCGGCCGGGCGTCAGCCCGGCCG
>JANXAQ010000311.1 GCA_025062105.1 Thermoguttaceae bacterium | reverse complement strand
CACAGCCTCTTAGCTCGACTTTTGCCAGTTTCGGGCTCCTGCCGAAGGGAGAAAGTTCTAACTCCTTGAAATGATTGGACTTAGGAAATTGTGTGGACCAAAGGATGGTCTGCCGTAAGTCCTGAGCAGGAAAGAAGTTAGGAAAATTGGCAAAAGTCGAGCTAAGAGGCTGCCGCTCTGTTGAAACCGTTCCCGCTCGGAGGCCTAAACCCACCAAAACGGAAGCAAAACCGACCAGCATGGGCAAAACATTCCACACTGCGGACATCCTTTCAAAAAGCCAGATGCTACCTAAAAAGAGATTTTGGCTCACTCGGCTGCCAACTTATTCTCTCCTTCAGGAGGAACAACAGCCCGGGATTTGGGCACTTTGCTACCCAGGGCTTTAACCGGCCGGTGGAAAAGCAAGATCACCTACTCCCCTTTCAGACAGCCTGGCTCTGTTGAAACCTTTTCCGATGGGAAACCCAAACCCACCAAGAGTCGAAAAAACCCATATTATGGGCAAAATTTCCATAGCTCCCTAGAAGGTTTCAACAGAGCCAGATAGCCTCTAAAGGAGGTTGCAGTTCAGAAAATGGCAAAGGTCGAGCTAAGAGGCAGCCCTGAAAAGCACTTTCTATATGAAACTGGGTTTCCCTCCCAAATCCCCTAAAATCTTCGAAATCCCGATTTTTAAAGAACAGCCAGAGTGGGGATGGTCAGCTAAGACGCATGGACACCGATAAAATCTCCATCTCAGGAGAGTCCATAAGTCCAATAATTTCAGGGAGTTAGGACTTTTCTCTTTCGGCCGGGAGCCCAAAAAACAGTAAAAGTCGAACTTAAGGGGATTGAAGTTCTTGCTGGAGAGTCGGCAAGGGCTCTTGGACCGGCAAGCCGGCTCGACGAAGCCAATTGGCCAAAAGCTGATAACCGCACTCAGTCAGGATCGACTCTGGATGAAATTGGAAGCCCACGATGGGTCGGTGCCGATGCTCGATGGCCATCACCAGGCCGTCTTGCGTCCAAGCAGAGATGGAAAAGCAATCTGGAAGAGATCTTTTGTCCACTATTAGGGAGTGATACCGGGCCGCCTGGAAAGGGTTAGGTAGATCGGCAAAAACCGCTTGGCCGGTATGATAGATCAGCGCAGCTCGACCATGAATGGGCTGCGGGGCACGTACAATCCGCCCGCCAAAGGCTTGGGCCAAAATCTGGTGCCCCAAGCAAACACCCAACATAGGCAGCTCTTGCCAAAATTGTCGGACCAACTCCAAAGCAACGCCTGCTTGGTCAGGCGTGCAGGGGCCTGGGGAAAATACTAGAGCTGCTGGTCGCCTGGCCCGAACACCTGCCGGATCAATGCAGGTGTTCCGCACCACCTCCGTCGGATGGCCTAGACGCTGAAAATACCGCGCCAAATTGTAAACAAAACTATCGTAATTATCGATTACCAAAAGCATACCGGGGCTTAGGACGAATTCTTCGGTGCACGGCGGGCAAAGAGAAGTTGCTTCAGATGATTCTCTTAGCTCGACTTTTGCCAATCTCCTTAACTTGTTTTATTACCAACAGTTACGGCGATCCTCTTTTTTTGTTCACCCAATGTTCTACCGTTAGGAACCCCTGCATACGTCGAGGGAGATATTTTTATACCATTTGGCTTCTCTCCTGGGGGCAGTGAAAACCTATCGAATCAAAAAATGATAAAGTTCACTATATGTTCAGCATTATGCAGAGCTCCCTGTATAATAGCCAGCACCCAGGGGAAAGGCACAGGGTGCGAGATTTCTAGGAGGCTGATGGTTTACCGTCATGGCACTAGTACCATCAGGTCCTCCAGCCAGCAGATGTAGCTTTCTGCGGCAGGTTTGCTTAAGCTCAATAGGAGCCGGAGGGGATTGGCTGGCTGTCGGCCGATAGATTCAACAGATCCCAGACGCCCAGGTTGGTCTGGGAGGTACCGGTCTGAATATAGTTGCTAATGAAGCGGACGCTTCCGTCGGCCATAGCCACATGGACCCCACCCGGATGCATACTGCGGGCGGTTTGCTGGTAATTAGGCCGACTCCCCTCGGCACAGGGCATGCCCATTTGAGCCAGGCGTTGCCCGCCGGTGGTTACATCGCCGCCGACAGCAATTCGTGTGTCACTGCAACCATTGGTATCATCGGCGTTCAGATAAGGGGCGTTGGGCCCGTTGGCATCGCCGATATATCCATGGGCCCAAAGCGCACTAGGGCATCCGCCGCTCATGGCCCACACCCCGCGGGGGTCGATCGGTACCACACCGGCCCGAATCTCGCCGAGTAAAATGGTGTTGCTGGTGCCGTCGCGAATCTCCTCGATGGAAACCGAGGTATTCGCCCCCATCACACCCCGAATAAGCGGATGTTTCCATCCGGGGGAAGCGTCCGTGGCGGCACTCTCTAAGCCGTTATATCCACTATGGGCATTTACAGTCATTTTGCCCAGCGAGGCATTAGCCGCATAGTTGCCTCGGGCCCAATTAGCACCTTGATTATATCGGGTTCCGTCATAAGGAGTCCGATTGTATGCATCCGAGGGGCATAACATTACCGAAAGCATGGTGCTGCGGGCCCGTTCGTTGACCGGATCGGGAATCGGTCGGCTCAAATCAAACGCGTCGCGCAAGGCCTGCTGTTCCAGAAAAGGCAAGATCAAGATCACCCAGTTTTCCCGCAAATTGGGGTTGTTCAGGCGTTGGACGTCGGCCGCATCACCGGGGCGCCAAACCGAGCTAGGCGGAAAGATTTTATAACTGGTATGGTAATTGTGCAGGGCCAAGGCGATCTGTTTGAGGTTATTGGTGCATTGGGTACGGCGGGCCGCTTCTCTTGCCGCCTGCACCGCCGGCAACAAAAGAGCAATCAATATCCCAATAATCGTAATGACCACCAACAGTTCCACCAGCGTGAAACCATGTAACACCGATCGAAAGCTAATAACTAGCCGACCCGAAAAAGAGCAATTTCTCCCTACCAAATGCAATCCATCCCCACTCTGGCCCCTCATTGCACTTTCTCCTTCCTTTGAAAAGTAAGAGGGACTTTTTGCCCCCAGAGCATATCTAGTGGGATCGGAACATTTTCTTCTATCATACAGGTTGGAGGGTCTTTGCCTACCCCCTCTTTTTGGCTATTATTAACCCTAGCAAAGGTAAACCAAACCCCGTTTTAGGTGTTTACTGAAGTAAAGATAGATAAAATAAAACAGGAGATACAAAACACTTTCCCATGCGGTTCTCAGGTTTTATAGCCTGATTGTGCCCCTTGCCGAATTTCCAAAAAGTTTTTATAGTAAAAAGTTTGCGATTATTGTTGTGTACGCCCCTTTCCGAAGTAGGAATAACTTACAGAGGCGAGGGGTTGATATACGAATTGCCCATAACAGGTGGGCCGAAAATCTCAGGACGCATTCCCGTTGGCTTTCCTAAGCTCGACTTTTGCCATTTTCCATAACTTATTTTGTCTCCAGGACGTACGACGGGTCTTTGTTTTGCTCATCCAATTTCTTAACTCCAATAATGCTAAGGAGTTAGAATTTTCTGCTTTCCACAGGAGGCCCAAAAATAGCAAAAGTCGAGCTAACAGCCTCAGTACCTTAACTTTTTAAACATCACCAACAGGATTTTGACGAGTTTCATCTATTTGGGGAGTTCCACAGACATGAAAGAAGGCATCCATCCGAAGTACTATCAGATGAAGGTTACCTGTGGTTGCGGCAACAGCTTTGTTACTGGCGGTACGGTACCGGAGCTAAAAATTGACATCTGCAATGTCTGCCACCCGTTTTTTACCGGCAAATTGAAGTATGTGGATACCGCTGGCCGGATTGAAAAGTTCCAACGGAAATTTGGCGAAGGCAGTTATCCTAGCCTACAACGGCCAAAGAAACGGAAACCAGTAGCCCCTCCTCCTTCTGAGGAGGAAGAAGAAACCTAAAAGGGTATGGATTGGTAGGGAGTCTGAGAAATCAACCAAGGTTTTGGTAAATTCAGCCGACTACGAAACCGCTCTCCCTATGGGCCTTGCTCAATACCCCCGAAGAGGCAAGTATCCGATCACTTATATAACCCCTAGAGCCTTTGAAAAAAATCAAAATTGTTAGATATCGGCGGGGCAATTTTACCAGCCATAAAGGGCGAGGCAAACACAAGTCGTTAAAGTGCACAAAATAGATAATACAATAATACAATAGATACAATAGGAAAAGAAAGAAGGTTGGGTAATTATTTTTCTTCTCCTGTGCCAAATGGTTTTCATTCTAAATTACCAATTGTGTTCTGTTTCTGTTGAAAAGTTCGTTATCCCCCTAATGTGGGGGCAACAGATTTCTCGCAGTGGGAGCTAAATCCATCCTAAAATGCATCATAAAAGAAGCCGAGGAGATGAGGGCCGGCGAGGAAACCGCCGACGGGAATGGCCTTTGACATTTCGTCCACACAGACAACCGCGGAGGCGCCAGATCAGGCCATCAAGATTCCAGAAAGTCTCCCAGTGCCTTTCTGTTTCCCCTCCGCTTTAAGTGGTTGCTGATCTTACTGGAGGCCCTCTTCTCCAAAGATAACTATGGCTCGGCCATTTAGGAATCAGCTTAGCAATGGCAACTCCCGGCAGATTATCCAAAATCGCTATATTGCCTAATTTACCAAACGCGAACACTAATCTCCGGACTCCATCAACTCGGCAGCGGCCTCCTGTTAGAGGTAATCTTGCTTGAAAATCCACTCCCCTTTTAGTACTGTAAGACAGTTTATGCATAATCTGGCCGAAGGAGATGGGATAATAAGAACTGTTGCCGAAAATGGGAAGCAAGGGGTAGGTTCTTAGTTAGGAGTGGTTCTAGCCTGTTTCTTACCACAGGAAGTAAAGAAGTAAACAGTCGCCAGTAGAGGGCTTTTTGTATGGCACGCTCTTTGCGAGAAATGCTTGAAGAGAAACTCCAGCGCTATGAAGAGCTGGAGCGGATGATGCTCGATCCGACGGTGTTGGCCAATTCCTCTCGATTGGCATCGGTGGCCAGAGAACGCGGCCAATTGGCCAAGTTGGCCACTCGATATCGAGAGTTCAAGCAGCTCAACGAACAAATCCGTCAGACGCAGGAACTGCTGGAAGGACCGGACATGGAATTGCGTCAGTTGGCCGAGGCCGAATTGCCACAACTAAAAGCACGTCGGGATCGGCTCTGGGATGAATTGCTGGAGCTGACAGTCGGCGACGAAGACCTGGAACGGAAAAAGTGCATTCTGGAAATTCGGGCAGGTACCGGTGGGGAAGAAGCCGCTCTTTTTGCCCGAGACCTCTTCAATATGTACAAACATTACTGTGAGGATCGAGGCTGGAAGTTTGAAGTCCTGGATATGAATCCGACGGATTTGGGCGGCTTTAAAGAGGTGATCGTAGCCGTCGAAGGCGATGGCGCCTATCGGGCCTTGCAGTATGAAAGTGGTGGCCATCGGGTGCAGCGCGTACCTCAGACGGAAGCCAAAGGCCGGATTCATACGTCGGCGGCCACTGTAGCCGTCATGGCCGAGCCGGAAGAAATCGAAATCGATCTAAAACCGGAAGATTATCGGGAAGATGTGTTTACTGCTAGCGGGCCCGGCGGACAGCATGTGAACAAAACTGCCTCTGCTATTCGGCTTACCCACTTAGCCACGGGTATTGTCGTGCAATGTCAAGATGAGCGAAGTCAGCATAAAAACCGGGCCAAGGCTCTTCGGATGCTCAAAACACGCCTTTATAACTTCTACCAAGAGCAGGAACGGCGTAAACGAGCTGCCGAACGGAAAAGCAAAATTGGCTCCGGCGATCGCAATGAACGTATCCGTACCTATAACTTCCCCCAAAATCGAGTAACCGATCATCGAATCGGCTTGGACCTCTATCAGTTAGATAGTGTGTTAGCGGGCAACCTGCAGCCGATCATCGACGCCCTGCAAGAACATGAACGTCAAGAACTCCGGGCTCTGTTCGGACCGATGGAATAAACTCGGTTGCCCGTGGTAGTGGAGCCTAGACCATCTCCGCCAGGAGGTAACTCTAATATCGGAACCTCTGCAAAATCCTGAACATCTAGTGATTTTTATGAACTTTTGAATCTGTAGCTTTTCGGTTCTCCTAGCGGAACACCTACTATCTATTGGCTTCTAGCAATGCTAGCAACCTTATAGATTGGGTTAGAGGGATGAGAAGTCAAAATGGTATAAAAATATCCCCTTTGAATTCTGTAGAGGTTCCTGTTGTCCTTCCTCCGAAAACAACAATTCAGACCTTGCTATTTTTGCGAAAGCAGGAATCCAGGTTGCCTCGCCGTCTTGCTTTGCAGGCTACCTTCTCCCGTGGCGGGGAAAAGGAAAGTTTGAGCCTGTCTGACGGTGGCTCGGAATAAACTGGTAAAAAGAAAGTTGGACAACTCTGGGTGTGGGAAGGTCCTGGAGCATGGCAAACGCCGAGGTCTGGACCGTTGGCCGGCTTCTGCAATGGACCACGGAGTATTTTCGCCAGCATGGCTCGAGCAGTCCCCGGTTGGAGGCTGAATTGCTACTGGCCGAAGCCATTGGTTGTACCCGAATTGAGCTTTACACATCTTTCGATCAGGTGGCTTCGGAGCAGGTACGTGCTCGGTTTCGGGAATTGGTGCGGCGGCGGGCAGCCGGAGAACCAGTTGCCTATCTATTGGGCCGAAAGGAATTTTACTCTCTCCGCTTCCATGTTACGCCCGATGTGCTTATTCCCAGGCCAGAAACCGAACTCCTAGTGGTGGCCCTATTGGACCTGGCCAAATCCGTTGCAGCCGCCGGGCCGTTGTCCATTTGTGATGTGGGCACTGGCAGCGGCGTGTTGGCTATTTGTGCCGCTAAATTCCTACCCACCGCCCGCATCTGGGCGGTGGATCAAAGTCCGAAGGCTCTGGATGTGGCTCGGCTGAATTGCCAAGAGCATGGCGTTGCCGACCGGGTTCAGCTGGTCAAGGGGGATCTGCTGGATTGGGCGCCGCCGGAACTACGCTTCCACTTTATCCTCTCTAATCCTCCTTATGTCTCTGAAGCCGAGTGGGAACAGCTTGCCCCGGAAATCCGGGATTATGAACCACGGGATGCTTTGGTGGCTGGGCCTACTGGAACCGAAGTGATCGCCCGGCTAGCGACGCAGGCGGCTAAGCATTTGCATCCTGGCGGCTGGCTGCTAGTGGAAATCAGCCCCATGATCCATGAACAAGTCCAGAAGATTTTCCAACAGGACAGCCGCTGGCTTTTAAGCCCCACCCTACTGGACCAAGCCCGTCTCCCACGGGTCATCCAAGCCCAACGCCGGTAACTTTTCTGCCGGGAAAGGGACTGCCTGGGAGTGCGGACGTCTGCTCCTGGATCTTCGCCTCTCCACGGGGGGGCCATTGGTATCTACACAAATCGGTGGAACGGTCCCAGGTTCAGACGGTCGCCGACCAGGAAAGGCATGTTATCTGGACCTCCAGTGATTTTAGACCCCCTCACCCGGCCTCGGCAAAGCCGAGGCCGGCCACTCCCTCGGAGGGGAGAGGCGAAAATTTTACCGGCTTGTCGGTTCCTCCGGCTTCCTGCACTGTCCTGACAAGATGTGTAGATACCAATGCACGGGGGGCAGGAGAGGCCGGCTAGCGAAGCTAGTCGGGTGAGGGGCTCTGGATTCCTGCTTTCGCGGGAATGACAAAATGTGGCATCCCCTTGGGGATTCCGACGCCGCCTTCAAAGGCTCTAAAATTACGCATCAATCCTCCGGTAGTGCCATAGGTGCAGGAGCATCCAGCCGAGCACGGCAGCACCCAATACAAAAAGCAGCAGAAACACCACCATCGGGCTCCATTGGATGGACTGAGGCTGCTGGGAGACGGCATAGAAGCGGCCAAGTTCCAGGTTTTGGACCACTTGTCGGCTTGTCGCATTGAGGGCCAGAACCGCCAATTGGCCTAGGGCCAAGCCGACGGCCAAAGTCCGGCCTGGCGGCCTACCTTGCCAGGCCGACCAACCAAGTCCCAACCACACCGGCCCCGGCGAAATGGCCGTCAGCACCGTCAAAACCACCATTGGCCAGGAGAACATGGCCGCCCGGACTTCCGCCGACCAAGTGTGCAGATACCAAGAGCCGAAAATGGCAAATCCAACAGCCCCGGCCAAATATAACTTCCAACTGGTGCCAGTAACCCAGTTTCGGTAGGGATCCGATGGTTGGCTGGCCCGCCACGCCGTATCCACTACCAGCCACACCACAAGCGTTGTCCAGGCCAAGCTGAAGAACATGAGCCAACGGGGCAGAAGGCGGCTATCAGCCAGGTTCAGACCGGTTCCAAGGGCGGCGCCGGCAACCGTATGCGGCTCCCAAACCGCCTGCCATTTCTCTTGCTGGAAAAGCTCTTGCCGGGTCATCAGCGTTAGCCCGTTGACAAACAAAAACCCGATCAGCACGAACAGCAGGGCCGAAGCCCATCCGGCAGCCAACCGCCAAGTAGGCATCGGCGGCAACAGGCCCTGTTGGCCGCCAAGACTGGCTGATTCTTCTTGTCCCACCGAAGGGCTGCCGCTAGCCAATTCTGGGCTTGCGTCGGCAGTATTGGCCAGTTGGAGTTTCGGAGACGGCGAAACGTCTCCTCCCGAAAGACGCCTCAACCCAAAAGAATAGATGTACACTCCATAATAGGCCGGGATTAAAAGCGCCACGATCCCCAGCCAGAACCAGGCCATGTAAATCGTGGCCGGGTAAAAGACCTTCGCATAGGCCGCTTGCAAAAACAAAAGCGGCACAATACCCAAATTGATCCCTAAGGCCACCAGGACGGGCATTTGTCGCATGAGTCGGCCCGCAGCCTCCCGACCATTGACGCCGCCCCAAACCGCCAAATACATCGCCCACAATAGGCCCGCATACCATAGGTGCATCATCACCGCATGGAGCGTAAAACCCAGCACCTTGAAAAATTGGATAAACCACCAAGGCGCTGGCAATGCTCCCGGCCAAACCCCACCGCTTTCGATCAGCACACCTGGTTCCATTCCCGTAGGACTCCTTGAACCCATCCTGTAATGGTTCAGACACTAATAGCCATTTGATATTTTGAAGATTCAGTGGCTCTGGTGAAACTCTCTCCGATCGGAGGCCTAAATCCACCAAAACTGAAGCAAGACCGACCAGTATAGGCAAAACCTCCCAGAGTGCGGACAATCTTTTCAACAGAGCCAGTTTTCAGTCTGATACGGGCAGTTCCGGTCGCATTTTCGTAGGTCGGGGCGGGGTGATGGTGGCCAGATATTCGGCCAACACCTGAGCTTCTTCATCGGTACCGGTCCAAGGCGGCATGACGAAGTTATGCTGATGTAAATCTCGCACCAGATCGTGGATCATCCGTTTGGGCATGCCTTGCAGGAGCCGACCAGCCGGTGAATAGCCGTCCCGCTCCGCATGACAATCGTTGCAATGGTGCAGGAAAAGCACCCGACCGATTTTTACCTGATCTGCTAGGGGCAATTGAACTAATCTGGTTTCGTCGATCTGGCCGATGAGCTTGGAAACCGCCGCCGTCATGGAAGAACTTCGAGCGTCTTGGAACTGAGAGGCTACCGATGAGGACCGCTCTGCTAACGAGACGGTGGTAGCCGGAACCTCTACTGCCGATGCAGACGGCTCAAACACCTGGGGATAATAGGCGGCCATCCACGCTCTGGTCCACAGGCCGCTCTCTAAAAAACCCTGCTGACGGATCTTAGCTACTTCCTCCGGGAAGAGCTGATGGCCGAAGACCACGTTGTAAATGATGTACGGTTTGCGCACCGCCTCCCGGATGAACTCCCCGACGCTAAAACCGGCCAGGCCTAGAAGCCATAGTGTGGCGGCAAAGCCCAGCGAAAGCCAACCAGGATTTCGCAGAGGGCCCAGATATACCAATAGTACCACCAACAGGGAAATGCCAAGAGCTCCGGCCATAAGAATATTCAGCGGAGCGGCCGCTAGGATGACAGCCTGGGCCGAAGGGGGCAAAAAGGCCGCCCACAGCACTCCGCCCAACACCAACAATCCAGCCCCTAGCAAAGCCGGCCTGGCCGACCGCCGGGCCACCAACTCCCGTAAACCAGCCTCCTGCCGAAGCACCCAAGCCGCATGAACATACACATATAAAGAACTCAGAAGCAGTGCCCCGCCGGTTCGGGCTACCACCTGCGGAACAAACTGCGGATTAAAAAAGGCGATCCAAAACGACCGATGCTCCTCCTGGAGCCATCGGCCCGGATTAAGCATAAAGCCGGTAATCCCAGTAATCAGCACCAGGCTGATCCAGGCAGCCCAGGCATAAATCCAGCCAAACGCCTTATGAACCGGCGGCGGCAACCGGCCCCAAAAGTAAAAGAAACCAAAGGCTGAGGTTATCTCCAAGACAAAAAATACCCACTCCATTGCCCAGCCGAAGACAAATGTCTGAATGAGCACCTGGGTGGCCAGCGGCGAGGCCAAACCGATCGTCCACCAAATGCCCACCCCAGTAATGGCCCCAAACACAACTGTCAGCAGGATGAAAAACTGGGCGTGCCGACGCAGATAACTCAGATAGGCCTGGTTGCCAGTCCGATAGGCGAAACTGGTTTCCACGGCCAGAAAAAATCCGCCGCCTACCGCATAATGCGCTACCAACACATGGAGCGTTGCAATTAGAGCAATTAGCATCGGTCCGGTTACAAGCGGCACATACCACCAGGGATAATGCATCGCAGGAGCCTCCCAGAAAAAAAGCCGCTTTCTGGCCCAAAAAAGTAACTTTTCCGCCGAGGCAGAAATCCGTCAGCCCTCACCGTTCCAGAGGCCGAGTGAAACGATAAGCTGGTTGGCCGCGGGAACTGCGAGCAATAGGCCAACGCTGGCGCCAGCCTCCTCACCCTTCCCCTCTCCCGGCAGTGGAGAATGGGAAAAACAAGCCCTCACCATTGGCGGAAACATTACCAATTCTTTCCCAAAATGGTATCCCTGAAACGCGAAAAGGGCAAGGATGGTGAAAATGCCTTGTTCTATTAGGAATGGATGGATCTTTTGCCTTTGGCGGAAGACTTGCTTTCCTCAGAAGGGGAAATTATCTTCCAGATACTAGACATACCACATCGTCAGACAAGCCCAGAAGGAGGTGAATATGAGCTGTTTCCTAAAGTGTTTAGGATTCGGTGGGGCTCTGGTGGGGATGGGGTGGGTGATGGTGGTTTGGGCCGAAGCAACAGGCCCTTGTGCTGAGGTAAGAGCCACCGGCTTACAAAGCACCGGAGAGTCTGCCGGCCAACTCAAAGTGGCCACCTTTTGCGCCGATATGACGCCGGCGCTGGGCAAGCCGATCTATCCGAGTTATAAGCCGCTGGAGGTGATCGAAGAGCCGCTTCTGGCGAAAGGCATCGTGCTTCAAGCGGGCGAAAAACGATATGTGCTTTGCGCTGTGGATTTTTGTGTGTTGGCTAATTCCTCGTATGAGTTATTTCGGGAAAAACTGGCCAAGGCGGTAGGAACCTCGGCCGATTGTGTGGCGGTGCACTGTGTGCATCAGCATACGGCTCCGCACATCGACGGCGACGCCCAGCGGCTTTTGGAAAAATATCCGGATCCGCCGCGGTATGTCGATTTTGAGTTTTTGATGGAAGTTACGGATCGGCTGGCCCAGGCGGCCAAAGAGGCGCTGAGCCGGCTGGAACCCTTCGACCGGGTCGGCCTGGGACAAGCCAAAGTCCAGCAAGTGGCCTCCAATCGCCGGATCCTTCGGGATGGAAAAATCGTTGGCCGGATGAGCTCCTGCAAGGACCCGGCGCTACAGGCCGAGCCGGAAGGCCAGATTGATCCCTATCTGAAGACCATTTCATTGGCCCGGGGCGAAAAGGTGCTGGTTCGGCTTCACTACTATGCGACGCATCCGCAGAGTTTTTACAATGATCCGCGAGCTTCGAGCGATGTGCCAGGTTTTGCCCGTCAGCGTCTGGAGAAAAAGGAAGGGGTGTTTCAGATTTATTTCACCGGCTGTGCGGGCGATGTGGCCATGGGCAAATACAACGACGGCAGCAGGGAGGCCCGGGACGCCCTGACAGATCGCCTTTACCGGGCCATGGAGGATTCGATTGCTGCCACCCGGTGGGAACCTGCCGGCAAGATCGAGTGGAAGACCCTGCCGGTGAAACTGCCCGCTCGCACCGATCGCCTCATGGAACAATCCCGACGGAATTTAGAAGACCCAAAGGCGCCGATGCTGACCCGCATTTATGCGGCCTGCCGGGTCGCCTATGCCCAGCGGGCGGACCGGCCGATCGACATTAGTCTGGTGCAGATCGGACCGGCCTGGATTCTGCATCTGCCCGGCGAATGCATGATCGAATTTCAACTTTACGCTCAGAGTCTGGTCCCAGACCGCTTTTTAGCCGTAGCCGCCTATGGAGATGATGGAACAAGTTATATATGTACAGAAAACTCGTACAAGGAGGGCGGTTACGAACCCAGCGCTTCCAACCTAGCCCCAGAAGCAGAGCGCCTCCTCAAACAGGCCATCCGCACTCTGCTGGGCGTTCCGGCGGAAAAGGACGAGTAACACTTCCGCGGAGTGAAGCGGCCTCTAAGTTTTGCTAGGAGGATGCCTTCCATTGTCATTCCCGCGAACGCGGCAGTCCAGAACCTTCCTCCCGCGAAAAGCGGGAAATCAGACATGTGAACACCAAAAAACTGAGCTCGACTTTTGCCAATTTTGACCCTATGCCGAAATAGGAAAGTTCTAACTCCTTGAAGCTGTTGGAGGTAGGAAATTGTGTGAACAAAAGGGCGGTTCGTCCTAACTCTTAGGAACAAAACAAGTTAAGAAAAATGGCAACAGTCGAGCTTAGAGGCTCTCTGGAAATGCGTTTTTCCACAGGAAGTCAGCTCAGGAGCTGGATTACCTCGCATCCGGAAACTGCCTATTTTCCAAGTCGTTTGCCGGAAGAGCTGGTTAATCCAACCTTCTATCGCGGAAACGCCCAAGTCTTGATTTCCAGACAGCCCCTTGGATTCCCGCTTGCGCAGGAATGACAAATGGCGCCAGTGGGCTGAAGTGTTCCAAGGACGAAGATTGCCAAACGCTAAAATACTGAGGTAGGTGTGGCGTGGGGTTATCTTCTGACCCGCCCCAGGGGAACTGGGGAAGAATTCCGGCCTTTTCCCTTTACTCTGCAAAGCCTCCCGACGTTTTCCTTCACAGGTCTGCGTCTGCTTTTGGAGGATGAGGTTGGTTTTGGTCGGAAGAAATTTGTATCGAAGAGGGAGGGCTTTCTGGGGGAGGCGGCTGAGGGAGCGAGAAGGTTCTGGAAATGATCAAATGAATAGTATTAGTGAGGCGCTCGGCGATCCGACAAAGCAGTACGCCCATCAAGGCGCCCACGATCAGGCCGACCAGAGCGCCGATAAAGGTTCCGGAAAGTGCTTGCAAGAAAGCTATGGGAAGATAGGGTGCGCTGGCGCCGATTTTTGCACCGAAGGCGGCGCCAAGCATGGCGCCGGTGAACATCCAGAGCAATTCAATGGCGGTATCGCCGAAAAGATTAGCAAACTTCGAGCCGAGCAAAACGCCGAGTATGCCGCCCAGGATAGCGCCCAGGGCGCCGCCCAGGAGCCAACCGCCGCCAATGGCGGCAACAAGGCCCCAAACCAATGGCCAAAAGAGCTCTCGGCGTCTGGCCAAACGAAGCCGGAGTTTGACTACCGAAGGGAGGTCATCCATGAGGTCCTTTTTGGGCGGCGGTTCGGCTAGTTTTTCTCGGGCCAGTTCTTTGCCGGTCTGGAGGTCCCAGATGCGCCAGGAGCCGTCGGCCCGGCTAGCAACCACCCGGCGTCCATCCGGGGTAAACCCGACCTCCGCCATCATAGGGTTTTTTTCAAAGGTGCGGATCAATTGGCCGCTCGGAGCATCCCAAAGCTGCACTTGATCGGCGCCGATAAGCAGCAAGCGACTATCTGGGCTAAAGGCCACCGAGTGCGGTCTAGCAGAATGTTGGAAAACATGGAGCAGTTGGCCGGTATCCGTCTGCCAAAGTTTGGTCTGGTTATCCGCGCCAGCGGTAGCAATTAACCGGCCATCTGGGCTGATAGCTACCTGTACAATCTCCGCTCCATGATTGTAGGTGGCCTGGATTTTGCCAGTTAACGTGTTCCACAGCCTGGCCAGACCGTCGGTCGATCCGGTAAGGATGGTCTTGCCGTCCGGTCCAAAGACCGCCGACCAAACCGAAGCAGGATGGGCAAAACGTTGGAGGTGTTTGCCAGTGCGAATGTCCCAAAGCTGAACAGGACGTTTGGGATGTTCCGAGCTGGTGAGGATCCGAAGGCCATCCGGACTAAAGGCTACAGACCAAACCGGGTCCCTATGGTGGAAGACTTGCAAGGGTTTTCCAGTAGCAGCGTCCCAAAGCCGGGCCGTGCGGTCCTCCCCGCCGGCCAGCAGCGTTTGCCCATCCGGACTAAAACAAGCGGAAAATACCTCCCCAGGATGTTCGAAGGTTTGGAGGAGGCTTCCGGTCTGGGCGCCCCAAAGCATCAGCGTAGGCCCTGAGCCACTTAAGACCCAATGGCCATCCAAACTGACCACACGAGCTGATACACAGCCTAGTACCACTGGCCCTGCAGGCCGAGCTTCCGACAGCTCATCCATGCTCCGCCTCTCTTTCTGTCAGGTAAGATTTCAGGGGAATGCAGAAGGATCGCTCCCGCGTCATTTCTGCGTAAAAAAAGAAGCCACAAACGTCTGCATAATTCAACGGAGATATTTTTATATCGTTTGGGTTTGGTATCTCGTTGGCCCAATATATAGGGCTCCTAGTATTGCTAGCACCCAACATATAGGGGGTCTTCTGCGATACTGAACGGCTACCGTCTGAAACAAAAGCTCCTGAAGTTGACTATTTGTTCAGTATTTTATGGAGGTTCCTCCAGTTTTTGAATCCCCGCTGGGTTTTCTGGATGCCCGCTTGGGCCGGGATGACAAAACCAGATTCAGCTCAGGAAAATGGAGGTGGTTCATTTGACTGAACTGTTTCTCTGCCAGGAGGAAAACGCCTTTCCCAGTCTCTATTGCGCGAGTTTGTCAAGCCCACATTCTCCCGGGCCATGCTCAGTCGATCTGTTCTTCTACAAGAAAAGCAGTATCTTTTTCCACAGCGATGAAGTGAAATTGCCTTTTCTTGGGATCGACAAGGAGTGGTTTGCCAGGGGGCAACCAAATTTCATTATACCGTGCTTCGGCTTCAGCTTCATCGACAATGGTAAAAGTGCGGCCGGCATCGGTGGCAGCATACAAGAACAGTCGGCTGTCAGGGGTAAAGGTCAAGTAGCCGACCATGTCGTAGCGGGGTTTGCGTCGGCCATCGACAACAACAAAGCGTGCCCGCCCACTGCGGGCTATATAACCGAACCGCCGCCCATTGGGACTAAAAACCAAAGAACCATCCCCTACGGCATCCCAAAGCCGATCCTCCTTATGTTCTGGCTGGGAACCGGTAAGGTTCACCATGACGACCCGCTCCCGGCCTTCGGTCTGGGCCACATAGGCCAATCGATCTCCCTGAGGGTTAAACAGCATCTGGCCAATGCTGTCATAGGTGTTCTTAGGCACTTGCCCATCCACCACCACAAACCATTTATCGCCGCTACGGGCTGCATAGGCCAAATGCTTCCCATCCGAGCTGAACATCAGAGTGCCTTCGCCTAGGGCGTCGAATGCCGGTTGCTCTTGGCCGTCCAACACCACCCGCCACTTCTGGCCACTCTGAGCCATATAAGCCAATCGTTTGCCATCCGGACTGAAAACTGCCTCCGCTAAATTGTCATAGGTTTTCTGCGCTTGACCATCGACCATCAGCGTCCACTGCTTGCCTTCCAGCACCGAAAAAACAAGCCGACCGTCCGCACTCCAGACTAGTCCGGTAGCCGAACCCAGATAGCTGTAAGGACCGTACTGCTGCTGGCCTGCTACGACAAACCACTGGTCACTTTGCCGGGCGCCGTAGGCCAATCGGCTACTATCTGGACTCCAGGCCAACAGACCTTCAAAGATTTCATCCCACGTTTTGCCCGGTTGACCATTGACGACGATGGTTCGCTTTTGCTCGGACAAAAGAGCCACATAAGCCAACTGTTTGCTATCGGGGGAAAAGGCTGGCTCGCCAACCCGGCTATATCGGTTTTGGGGCCGGTCACCAAGCACCACAAACCATTCGGCCCCTTGGCCAGCTACATAGGCCAACTGCTGGCTATCCGGGCTAAAAGTCAGGGCGGCTATCCGCTCAAAAAGCGGCAATGCTTTACCATCCAGCACTACTTGCATTTTACCGTCGGCTTTCTGAATATACGCTAAATGCCGGCCGTCCGGACTGATGACGGCCGATTCTCGGACTTCCTTCGGGAATGGGCCTAGGGAAGTTTTTGTATGTTTCCGATTCACTCGGATTTGAGCGGAGGCTTGTTCAGACGATCCAACCAAACCGGCCACCACCCCACATATAATCCCCCCTACCAGAGAAAATCGAAGCATCCTCAACGGAGCCTGCCGGAGGTTTTCCCGCCACAAGAAACTACTACAGCTCATCAGTTCGATCCTTTTTTTAGTGTTTAGGTTGAAGGATACCGATTCAGCCGAGGGGGCTGGAACCTTCGAAAGCAATAATTTGGAGAAAATAGGTCCTTTAGGAAAAGAACCTCTGGAGGTTTATAGCAAACGGAAAGTTTCTAACCAAATGACTTTTTTCCCCTTTTTATGAGCGACAAAATGGCCCATCCGAGTTCTGATCGCTGTTTGAATACTCCGCCGTCACTTTAGGTAGATTGAGAAAAATCGGCGAATTGCAAAGAATATATAAAATGGGAAATATGTAAAAACAGTTTCCGAAACCAAATCCCTCCTGATTCCCTAAGCGACTTTCCTAACTGCTCCCATTTTTCCAAAGGAATCCTGAGTGCTTTGAAAAAGTTCTTTATCCCCTTATGGGGGATATCATTTTTGTCTGATCGGGCTGGCAAAGCCATCCCAAAAGTTGTGTATCACAGCAAACCGGTTTCTGGGGGTTTCATTTTTGTTCGAAGCTCTTTGTGCGATTTTTCTCCTTTCTCCAAATTCACAAGGAAGGTAATATACCTCCGATTGAAGATTACCTTGTCGGCCGAGATGTTTCCCAGATCAGATTTTGCCTGAAAGTTTATGGGGTATTTGGCGTTAAGGAGGTGAGTTCAGATTGGGCTGGGCCAAGCCGGTCGCCACTTTGGCAGGGGAGGAATCCATATTGACGGGCCAGTTCATAGAAGTAGCGGAGACCGGCTTTCTCTTGCTCGCCAAGGATAAAGACCAAATGCTTTTGAAAATATTCTAGACATTGTTGTTCGGTCAGATTTCGGGCAAGAGCTTCCCGACGGGCAATTTCCGAAAGTTTTTCTAGACCAGTATCCCGGCTTTGGCGCAAAATCTGATCCAACCGATCCAAATCTGCTTCTGGCCGAGCTGCCCAAAGGGCAAAGACCATCGGCAACCCCGTCCACCGCACCCACTCCTCACCCAAATCCCACACCTGGCAAAAACCGTCTTCGGGGGCCTGCATGGCCCGATCCCCAATCAGCACCACCCCATCCGCAGAGGTCTCGCAGACGGGGAACTGGAGTGGCAAACTGGTTAGACGGGGCCGAACTCCGTAGCGTTGGTATAGCAATATCTGAGCCAAGACCGCACTGGTTCGGGAACCTTCATCCAGCGCTAGCAGTTGGATGCTGGGGATAGGGACTCGACTAAATAGTTTGACGCTTTTCACCTGACCCCGGCAAGCAATACAGGCATCCGACACTATCTGCCAATAGGGATTTTTATATACCTCAATGGAAGGCACAAGCCCAGCATCCAGCTCTCCGGCAGCCAACCTCTGGGCTAGTCGGCTAGGCACATCGAAAACAATCTCCACCTCTGGAGCAATCCTGGGCAACTCCGCCACTAACGGACAACTATTCAAATACATCACCGCACCAATCCGCACGCCAGAATTCCTTTCTTTTATTGAAGCTCTTTATTGAAGCTCTTACCTGAATGAAACACCAGACGCTTCCAATCGACTACCTGCTGCCCCTTGGAGAGGAACACTTATGAGGGGTAGTAGCTTCCTAGGCAATTTGTTATCGGCCAATTGGGTTCCCACAACGGGCAGTAGGGGAACCCTTTTAACCCCTGGAGGCTTTTCCGTGGTCTTAGAAGCTTTCCTTAAAGCATTTCCAATGATGAAAATATGTTTCTATTTTAATTCCCCTAGAATCTCCAAAATTAAAAACCAACCTCCACAAGATCCTGAACATAAAGTGAACTTTATGAACTTTTCGATTCTATAGCCGTTCGGTTTTTCTATCCGAACAGCTCTATCTATTAAGTGGTAGCAATGCTAGCAATCCGATATTATGTTGGCGGGAGGATAGCCCAATATGGTATATAAAAATATTTCCTTTAAATTATGCAGAGGTCCCCAAAATATAAAAGGTCGCGATGGATGACGTTGCTCAGTCTTCATCCATTGTAAATCCCAAAATCTCAATCTTAGGAGAGCTTCCTAGCTCGAGGCTGGCTAATTTCTGTAACCTTTTTTATTTCGAAGAGTTGGGATTCGAGGATTCTGTGTTCCGCAAATTCCCTAACACGATATTTTCAAGGAAGCTTAGCAAAAATCTGAACATATAGTGAACTTTGTGAACTTTTGATTCTCAGGCCGTTCGCTTGTCGTACCTGGACCCTAACTATCTTATTGGGTGCTAGCAATGCTAACAGCCCTAGATATTGGGTTAGGGGGAGGAAAACCAAAATGGTATAAAAATATCCCCCTAGAAATTATGCAGAAGGTTCTCAAGAGGTTAAAACATCTAAAGGAGGTTCCAACCTGGGAAAAAGCCAAAGTCAAGCTTCCACCGCTACAAGCATCTTGGGTACCCTTTCGGTCGGGGGAAAGACTATTTTTCTCTTTCCTTCCTTTCTCTGGCACAAGATGCTATATCAGTTGGCACTGCTGCGGCCTCGAAACTGATTAAAATACCCAAGTTGCCTAATTTGCCAAATCCCAACCTACTCTTTTTAGTTCAATTACCCTTATTGTAACACCTCTGCCGAGGTAAGTGGCCCGGATTTTCTCCCCTTTGCCTGGCTGCTGGGAGAGGATAGGGTTGGCCGAAGACACCTACCGAGGGCAGAGGACAGAGTAACTCTCCTGAAATGGGATTTTAGTAATATTCAGCCGAAGGCACTACCAACAGAAGAACCTAGAGAAAACTTTCAAAATTATTTCGTTTTCAAAATACCCATTTTCTCCAACTGATGAGTTACCCCGCTGTTACTCCACTCGGTTGAAGTGTTCCGGATTTTAGTGGTTTGTCCCAGGTTTTCGGGCTCACCGGTGCTTCCGGCAAAACCCGGCAAAACAAAAGGCTATATGAGAGCCACTGGGGGGTCTGTTTGCAAGTGGGAAAATGGTTTTTCGGGACACCCTCTGAGAGCAGAAGGCAGCACGCCCCTCCTGCAATTTTAACCACTTCGG
>JANXAQ010000289.1 GCA_025062105.1 Thermoguttaceae bacterium | reverse complement strand
TTCGACTGTTCCCAGACGGTCAGAGGAATGCTCAGGCCAGCGGGCATCCAGCGGCTGGTTTGGTTTTGCCTTCCACCGGGGGAATGGCTCAAACTGTTTTGGTCCCCAATACTGATGGTCCAGTCCGAGCGGATTCGGAACAGACCGGTAGGGCGGGGCCCAAAACCGGTTCGGAGCAAAATCAGCGGCCTTCCCAATCCGCTTGGAATCCAAGGGCGGATATTCAGTTCATCGTAGAGGTTTTGCCTGTGGTAGCTGGGCTGAGCCAATCCGGCTCGGCCATCGCCGAACAATTTCCCTTATCCTCTTTCAAGAAGGAGTGCTCGCAGATGAATGCTCCAGAGTTGGCTGCCAAATGGTGTACTTATGTATTTTTATTGACCGGGATGGCCCAATTGGTTAATCCCCTTGGATCGGTAACCGGTCGGCCTGGAGAGCTATTGGCCGCCGAAAGCCACTCTGCCCCGCAAAAACAGGTGGAAAAACTGGCCGGCCAGTTCAGCCAGTATTACCAGCCAATTTCTGTCCAAGTGAAACCTTCCGTGCCGCCTTATCCTTTGCCGGTGGATATTTCCAAGGTTACTAACGCCGAGGACGTATTCAAGAAACTGCGGCTGAGCGAGGAGGCGATCCGTCGGCTTCGGCAAAACGGGTTTGTGGTGGTTCCGATGTAGGCCCTTCCGGGAGCTGCTCCCCCTCGCCTGGGCGCCAACGATATCGTTAAACCCTACGGTACCCTCAAACACTGGGAAATCCCCATCTTTATCACCACGGATACGCTCCTGCATCTTTATCGGGTGCAGTTTGACCAGTCGCTCATGGATATCGAACAGCGGGAGTTTTATCCCGATATGGTAGCGCTGTGCACGATGCTGGTGGATCAGTTTGAGTCGGCCTATGCACAGGCAAAAGACCCGTTGGAAAAGCAGGCCCTGGCCAAGGGGTGGGTTTGGGCAGCCGTGGGCCGAAAATGTCTGCAACCGGATTGGCAACCGACAGGTCCTCTGGCCCGTTTTGTGACGGAGGTAATCGAGAAGATCGAGAAGCACGAAGGTTTCTGGCCGCCGCGGGAAGCCGCTTACACCCAGTGGCCGGTCTTCCGCTATAGTGAAGACTTTTCGCAGTATGTGCCCCGTGGGCATTACACCCGCTCCGAGGAACTCCGGCGGTACTTTTTGGCAATGATGTGGTTTGGCCGGATGACCTTTTTGCTTAAAGGCGAGGAGCCGTTCGGCCCGCAGGATCAGCCTGCCTTGGTGCCGCCGGCCGAGGCGCAGGCCCAAACCATGGCCGCCGCCCATACCGTGAAGTTCCTCCAACAAAAACTACCTGATGGCCGAACCGGACGAGACGTCTGGCAACGTATCTACACGGTAACCGCCTTTTATGTTGGCTTTTCCGATGACCTGGGAGTGGCCGAATATGAAGCCGCTCTCCGAAAGGTGCTTGGTCCAAAAATGGAAGTTGGGCAACTGGCTGACCAAAAGAAATTCCGGCAGTTGCAGGTGGAACTAGCCAAGCTGGCCGGCCCAGCCATCTACGGCGGCACCGGCAATGTAATCACCTATGTCGGCGCCGATCCGGAACGCTTGGCCGCCGCCTTGGATAAAACAACCGGTTTCCGTTTGATGGGCCAACGTTTTGTGCCGGACGCCTATGTGATGGGCCGACTGGTATTCCCGACCGTTGGATCGCCCCGAGAAGGTCGGCAAGGAATGTTTACTTATGTCCAGGCCCAGATCGGCCCCATCCGGGGATTCCCACGAGGCTTAGATATAGCAGCCTGGCTAGGCAGCCACCGGGCACACCATTGGCTCACCCAACTGGGCGACGATCAGTATGGCACCGAAACGGATCTGGCCAAAGGGAGAAACCTCTGGTACGACGTGGTGCTGGCGGACCTGATCGGCCAGTTTGAAAAACTGAGCCCAGCCGACTGGAACCGAAACGCCTATTGGTCCTGGCTGTATGCTCTGAAAGCCCTGTTGCAGCCGTATCCCAAAGGGTATCCGACCTTTATGACTACGGAGGCATGGCAGGATAAGAGCATGACAACGGCGCTGGCTTCCTGGGCGCAACTGCGGCATGACACGATCCTCTATGCGAAACAAAGTTACACTATGGCCGCCGGTTCCGCCTGGATGCCTAAACCCGTGGAAGGCTACGTGGAACCCGTGCCGGAATTCTACGCCCGGTTGCTGGGGACCACTCGGTTGACCCTACAGGGCCTAAAAGCCATGGACGCTCTCCAACCGCAAGCGGCAGAGCGCCTGGAAAAACTAACCAGCCTGTTAGAGCCTGTCTGAAAAGAGTTTTTTGGCACACTCGGTAGCCAAGTTGTTTCCCCCACCAGGAGGGGTTACAGCCGAGGATTTGGGCACCTTAGCTACCTAGAGCATTCACTGGCCGTTGAAATGGAAGACTGTCTACAT
>JANXAQ010000267.1 GCA_025062105.1 Thermoguttaceae bacterium | reverse complement strand
CAGCCAACCGTTTTTGGTCCTTCCCCCCACAAGGGGTGTAAAGAGAAGGTGATATAAGTCCTTTAAAGATAAAAGGTTAGAACTATCTTGTTCTGGCAACCCGACTTGGAACTACTGAGGAGGAAAAGGCCCGGCTTTTTTTCTCCTCATCCGGCATTGCCCTCGCCAAGCCTTAACTTTTTAGAGCTCGCTGGTATCCACCAGTTAGAGTTGAAGGACTCGGACCTCATTTTAAGCAAATCCCAAAAGTACGTTGAATAGCACAGAATAGATAAAATAGGCAATATAGTTAAAATGGTTTCCGAAACCTAACACTATCTGATTTTTCAAAAGATCTCTCCTTATGGGAGATTTTCTATAAAGGAGTTGTTTGGAGAGGTTGGTTAGCCCACTATTCGGGCTGGAATTTGCCCCCGTTATGATAGTAAATACAGCCCCATCGGGTTCGGCAGGCCTAGAAATTATCTATTTTCCCCAAATTCCCTAAACTGATCCCAAAAATATCAGCCCCGCCTCTTGACAGCCCATCTGGATAAGCAATAATGGGGATGGAATCGGGCGTTTCGATTCTGGATTCGCTGTAGAGGAAACGGGCCGGATTAACCGGCCCGTTTTCCTTTCTTGCTGTACTTTTCCCCCAAGCTCCACTTTATGGGAGTACAAAGGGGGGATCTCCTGGCATCTTCTTTACGACGGTGGGGGCGAAAGCTTTTCCAATCCGAGCAGCCCAACCGGTTCCTGCCACTGAGGTTAGATTGCCTATTTTGGTTTGTGGCTTGGCTTGGCGTATCCGGCAACAAAATGGCCCAGCAGGTCTTCCCTCTGTTGGACTCGCTGTTATACACAATTTAGAGTTCCGGGGCTCGGATATTACTTAGGAACATGCCGAAAGTTTGTGGAAGGGAATTGAATGGATAAAACAAGCAATATAGGCAAAAACAGTTTCTGAAACCAAACAGTTCCTGATCTTTCGAATGATCTTTCCCTAATGGTGTCATTTCTCCAAAGTAACGGTTGGCTTCTTTTGAGAAGTTTGTGACACCCCTAGGTGGAGCAATCGCTGTGGCCCATTGGGATGGGAAATCCATCCCAAAAGATGTGTATAAGCGAGATCTGTTGGGCTAAACCTCCTACTATCCCCCATCCTAGTTTTAGAAAGGAGACTCTCTTGGCAAGTCGCTTCCAGAAGGAGGTTTGATACAGAAGTGCAAGGTTAGCGCCCCCCGAAAAGCCGTAGAAATCCCCAGAGCGAACAGATCATCTCCGCCTGAAGGCCAATGGGGCATGTTTTGCAACTGCTGTTGCCTCCACCTGCTCCTCCCCGTACCCTGGGACCGTCTGGGGGGATAGAAGAAAAAGCCTACTCCATTCGGCTGAACTGTTCGGTTTATAATACCGGAATAAGGATACGAGGAGGAATTTGTTGGGGCCGAGAGGGGAAATTATTGGAGCGTTGGGGATTTCCCAGCTGAGAATGGACGGCCATGAAGATCGCACGGATTGAATATTGGCCAGTTACTATGCGATTGGGCCGACCTTACATGGCCGCTTATGATACCCTGGAAACGACCACCAATGTGTTTTTGCGGGTGGTAACGGATCGGCGGTATGTTGGCTATGGATGTGCGGCGCCGGACGACGTGGTTACCGGGGAGACGCCTCAGGATGCCTTGGAGGCGATGCAGAAGGTGGTCGAGCCGATGCTTCGGGGGGCTGATCCCCTCCGGCCTGCTCTGATCTTGGAACAATTGCGCCCGCTGCTGGAGGATCGTCCATCGGCGATGGCGGCTGTGGATATGGCGCTAATGGACTTGGTGGGCAAAAAGTGTGATCTGCCGTTATGGAAGTTGTTGGGCGGGTATCGGAGTTCGATCAAAACCAGTGTAACCATTGGGATTTTACCGGAAGAGGAGACGGTGCGTCTGGCTCGCTACTGGGTTAGCCGAGGCTTTCAGGCGCTGAAATTGAAAGGGGGGCTGGATCCTGATGACGATGCTCGTCGGGTTTTGCGTGTTCGAGAGGAGGTGGGTGAGGAGGTGGAGCTGCGCTTTGATGCCAACCAAGGATATACAGTTGAACAGGCTCTTTCCTTCATCGAGCAGACGCTACCAGCCCGGTTGGAACTGATCGAGCAGCCGACCTTACAAGGCCAATTCGACCAACTGGCTCAGGTGACTCGACAAGGGGCGGTACCAACGATGGCAGATGAAAGTTTAGCTACCATTCGGGATGCATTCCGTCTGGCCAGAGAAGATGTAACGGATATGCTTAACGTGAAACTGATGAAAGTCGGAGGTATTGCCGAGGCGGTGCAAATTGCTGCAGTGGCCCGGGCCGCCAAGATGAAAGTGATGGTCGGCTGTGTGGATGAATCGGGATTGGGAATTGCTGCTGCCTTGCATTTTGCCCTTTCTAGCCCTAATGTTGCTTACGCCGACCTGGACGGTCATCTGGAGCTGGAAGGTGATCCGGCCGCGGAAGCCGTCCACCTGGAAAAAGGTATCCTCTATCCCCGGGACGCCCCCGGCCTAGGGTTCGACCTGCCAGAATAAAAGCCTCGGAGAAAATGGGAACCTCCGCGTCGTTCGAGGGAATTTACGTTTTTGGTTCCCTCTGGGACTAGCCCAATCATGTTGGGTTGCTAACCCTGCTAGCCCCTTGGATATAGGATGGATTTGGATGGGGCAGCTAACTGGACTTTTGCTATTTTTGTAACTTCTTTTATTTCAAGGACTTAGGCTTTGAGGATTCTTAGTATAGCAAATTGTCAAAGTCCAATGCTGAAAGGTTAGGATATCCAAAGGGGACGGTACCCTGGAAATTGGCAAAAGTCGAGCTAAAACCTATCGAATCAAAAATTCATGGAGTTCACTATATGTTCAGGATTTTGCAGATGTTCTTTAACTTGGTTTGACTCCGGCAGTTAAGACGAATCCTTTTTTTGTTCCTGCAATTTTCTAAGTCCAATAATTCCAGAGACTTAGAACTTTCCGCTTTCCCCCGAGGCCAACAATAGCAAAAGTGGAGCTTAGTTGTGTTGGATCTGTCGGCTTCGGCGCATGCTGCAGAACTGAGGACCACACATACTGCAAAAGTCATCTTGTTTGCTTGTGCCGGGGGGCAAGGCGGTTTGATGATAGGCCTTGGCCCGTTCCGGATCCCAACACAGGCGGAATTGATCCTCCCAGCGGAAGGCAAACCGAGCCTTTGCCATAGCTTCGTCCCAGGCCAAAGCCAACGGATGGCCTTTCGCCAGGTCAGCGGCATGGGCGGCAATCTTATGGGCAATAAGCCCCTCTTTAACGTCCTCTTTAGTGGGCAGGCCCAGATGTTCCTTTGGGGTTACATAGCAGAGCATGGCTGCTCCTAGCCAGGCAATCATCGCGCCGCCAATGGCCGAACTAATATGATCGTATCCGGCGGCGATATCGGTAACCAGAGGGCCTAATGTGTAAAAAGGTGCCTCATGACACCAAACCCGCTCTTTTTCCACATTCTCGGCCAGCAGATTCATCGGCACATGCCCAGGCCCCTCGATCATCACCTGAACATCATATTCCCAGGCGATTTGCGCCAGTTGGCCAAGAGTTTTTAACTCAGCCATTTGGGCTTGGTCGTTGGCGTCGGCGATACATCCAGGACGAAGGCCATCGCCCAGAGAAACGGCCACATCATATTCCCGGAGCACTTGACAAATTTCTCGAAAATGGGTGTAGAGGAAATTCTCCTGGCCATGGGCCTGGCACCAAGCAGCCATGATCGAACCGCCTCGACTGACAATCCCAGTGCGGCGATTCCGAACCAGAGGCAGATAATCTTTTAGCACCCCCGCATGGATAGTTACATAATCGACGCCTTGTTCCGCCTGCTGGATGAGGGTCTGTAAATAGATGTCGAAATTGAGTTCTTCTGGCTGACCACCGACCTTTTCCACCGCCTCATAAATTGGCACCGTTCCGATCGGTACCGGCGCATTGCGCAAAATCCACTGTCGGGTCGCATAAATGTCTGGACCTGTGGAAAGGTCCATCACGGTATCTGCCCCCCATCGGCAGGCCCACCGCATCTTTTCTACTTCCTCTTCCAACGAAGAACTCAGCGGAGAATGGCCGATATTGGCGTTCACCTTCACTAGGAAACGGGGGCCGATAATCATCGGCTCAGATTCCGGATGGTTAATATTGGCGGGCAACAGTGCCCGTCCTGCCGCCAATTCCTGCCGAACCACTTCGACATCCACCTGTTCTCTGGCGGCAACAAATCGCATTTCTTCCGTGATGATCCCTTGGCGGGCATAGAACCGTTGCGTAACAGGCCCTCGGCCTCGGAGCACTTTAGGCCGCATCAAAGTGGATGGTACTCGACATGCGGCGGGTGGAGGGACGCGGGGCGGGCCTTCTTCTACATCTCCCCGAGCTAAAATCCAGGGGCGTCGAAGAGGTGGAAGTCCCTCGCACAGGGGGTAGCCCTCCGGCCCGCTGGTATCATACAAATAAAGAGTTTCCCTACCATCGTCCAAAACGACCTTCCGTGCTGGGATCCGAAGTCCCTCGGACAGTTCTAAATAAACCTTCTCCCCCCATACGAGAGGAATCTGCTTTTGAATTTGCTCAGTAGTCTGCATACTGCGCGCTTTTATAGTATTTAGTAGCTAAACGGTGCCACAACCTGCCTCTTCGTGAAGTTCCTAGCCCGGAAAAAAACGCTCCTTTCCCACAATGCATTTTCCACCTGCAAGCAAAGCTCTGCTTGCAGGCTCCACAATTCCGCCCCCCGGTCTATTTTACCCTGGGTTGTCGAATGAACCTCTCAGCCGCACCACCTCTTTAAAAACATGCTAACGTGTCATCCGATGGCCTTTTGGGTGGCCGACTTTTGCCACCCTACTTGATTTCCCAGCTGCACTTTTGCCTTTTAGGCCGTTGTCCCGTAAGGGTAAACCTCTAAGTTCTTGTAAATATTGAACTTAGGAAATTGTAAGTACCAAAGGAGGTTTCGTCGTCCCTATTGGGAAGCAAAGGAAGTTAGCGATATGGCCACACTCAACCTAAAAGGTTGTCTTTGAATAGGATTTTGACACCTTTCGAGGTGTTTATCCGACTGCCGCCTCTGGCAAATTTGGCTCCACCAGGGATTTGCATATTTTAAAACCTCCAGGCAGAGTTCACTTTCCAGTTGAAAACTAGGTTTCGCCCCAGCCTCTGAAAGTTAGCTTTTGGAGGTTGTTTGTTCGGCAAACACTGCAATATTTTCAGAGGGTTAGAACATCAAAAGGGGCCCCCGCTCTAAAAATGAGCAAAACGGAATCTTAGAGAGCGTCCCTCCACCAGGGCGGTGGGTTCGTTGGAGACACTAATCCCACCAGATCTCCGAAAAGATGGTGGGGGGCCACCACCCCAAAGCCGTACCTTACGTCAGTTGGCCAACGTGTTTTAGTTTTTGGAGCCATTTCTATTTATCCTATCATTTGGCCGCAAGACAGGACAGAGCTCAAGGGTGCGGCTGATATTCCGCGGGCCAATTGGGAAAAATAGATAACATAGGCAAAATAGCTCGAGAGCGCGGCTTAAATTCTGTGCGTCAATTAGGCAAGATTGGCAATATAGACAATCAGACCCCAGCAAACCAACTTTGTACTGCACCTACTCATAGAACTACCCCCTTGGAAGCTCTGCATAATTATGAACATATATAAACTTTATGTATATTGATTGGGTAGGCTTTACCTTCTCTCATCTAAATAGCTACTATATGTAGCGTGCTAGCAGTGCCAGCAACCCAATATATTGGGTCAGTCTCGGCTCGCTGTGATACACAAGTTAAAGTTCAGACGCTCGAACATCACTTTAGGCAAAGCAGGAAAAACTCGTTGAACAACACAGAATGGATCAAATAGAAAATATAGATAAATCTTTTTCTGAAACTAAAGATCTGCTGATTTTCTAAATGATTTTTCCCAAATTGTGCAATTAAAGTAATCATTGGCTTGTTTTGAAAGGTTGATTTATCCCCCGGATTGGGGCAATCGTTTGCTGCTGCTGTGAGGGTGAATCCATCCCAAAGATGTGTATAACAGCGAGTGGGTCTCGGAGAGGACCAAAATCGTATAAAAATCTCTCCCCTCGAAAGATCCAGAGCTTCCTTAGTTTAGTTCCTTTTTCCTTCTGAAGATAGGGACCTAAACAGTTTCGAGCGACTCTTGTCTCCTGGAATACGGAGCCTCTTGGCCTGTGGGAAGGGACGCTTCGATAGGTCAGCAGGCTACCTATGTTCGCCAAATCCCCAAACTGACCACAAAAAATCAGCCGCACCTTTGCTTAATCCCCTGGAATTGCAGCTTTGCACAAAACCTGTTCATTTTACTTCCGGATGTCTCGAGCTAAAACTTCCTTTTGTTTCCATCATTTCCTAAGCGCCGATGATTCCGGAGAGTTAAGGAACCTCTGCAAAATCCTGAACATATAGTGAACTTTGTGAACCTTTGACTCTCTAGCCGGTTGATTCTCCTATCTGGAAATCTACTATTGGAACCTCTGCAGAATCCCGAACATGCAGTGAACTTTATGGACTTTTGATTCTATAGCCGTTCGGTTCTTCTATCCGAACACCTACTATTTATTGGGTGCTAGCAATGCTCGAGCTCTATATGTTGTGTTAGAGGAAGGACAGCCAAAATGGTATCAAAATATCACCCTTGAATTATGCAGAGGTTCCTATTATCTATTGGGTGCGAGCCATGCTAGCAGCCCTATATGTTGTGTTAGAGAGAAGACCAGAGAAAATGGTATAAAAATATTCCTTTCGAATTATGCAGAGGTTCCTTAAAATATTGCTCTTTCAACGCGGAGGCGAAAATCGAGCCTAGCAAGGGGGTGAACAAAAGAGGGACTTCCTAAGTCCTTTGAGTCAAACCCAGGTAAGAAAAAAACGGTAAGATTTGAGGGGGATGGAGGAGTTTTTTAAAGGCTGGCCAAGACAAGAGCGGCGGCTTGGCCAGTCCAAGCATGGCTCAGCTTTACAACCACCGGCGGTCCCAAAGGCCTCGGCATTTCAGCCACCACCTGAACGGGGCATTCTGGGTCTGGCTTCTGATAATTGAGCGTAGGAGGAATGAGCCGATACTCTAGCGCCAACAGACTGGCTGCCAGTTCCACCGCTGCAGAACCGGCCCCCAGGTAGCCGAAATAGCTTTTTGGGGCGGTTACCGGTACTTGGGGAAGGGTTCGATAAATAGCTTGGGCTTCGATGCGGTCGTCGTGCCGGGTGCTCATACCGTGGGCATTGACATGGCTGAGTGCCGAGGGGGTTACACCAGCCCGTTTCAAGGCGAGTAAGATGGCCTTTTCGATGGCTTGGCCAGTTGGCAGACCGCGCTTCGGCCGGGGTTCAAAGGCCTCGGCATAACTTAAAATGCGTGCCCGTACGGGCGCAGCCCGGGCATGGGCATGAGCGGCGGATTCCAACACAAAAACGGCAGCCCCTTCGCCATGGACCAGCCCATCTCGTTCCAGATCGAACGGTCGGCAGGCGGCCTCCGGCTGATGGGCTCGGCGGGAAACTTCCCAAAGAGGCGATCGGACGTAGAGGACCGGATGGATTCGGCTGCTAGCGCCGCCGGCCAACATCAAATCCGCCGCTCCGCGTTGGATGGTGCGGAAGGCTTCGCCGATGGCCACTAGACTGGACACTTCCCCCAGCACGATGGTGTTGGTCGGTCCTCGAGCGTCTCGGATGATGCCGACATGGCAGGCAGGCATGTTCGGCAGATATTTAAGCATCCACAAGGGGAAGATTTCTGGGATGGCTCGCTGGCCCCAATGCCGAAACTCAAACCGGCCATCTTGGATACAGGCCTCAAAGGCGGGGGCCAGTTCTTCGGGTTCGCATTGGATCATTTCGGCTCCCAGCACCACCCCGAACCGATCGGGGTTTGGGGGTTGGGCCGGAAGATGAGCATCTGTCCATGCTAATTCTGCTGCCGCCACCGCCAACTGGATGTCCCGGCACATCACCTTCAGGCTTTTGCGCGGCCGAACGTACAACTTCGGGTCAAAATCTCGAATCTGGCCCCCAAATGGTGGAATTTCATTCACCATCTCGAACTGGCTTAATCGACTAACACCGCTTCGGCCTTCAGACAAAGATTGCCAAAAGGCCTCCCGGCCAATGCCGATCGGACTGATCAGGCCCAGACCGGTAATGACCACTTCCGCAGGGGGCTGCATCCTAGCCAAACCCTTTATGGCATCAAATCGAACCGCAGGGAGCCTTCCTGCATGCCTTCCGCATCCAGGGCAATTTCCACTCCTAGGATGGTCTGGCTGTTGTATTTGGCCGGCAGCAGCTCTTTGCCGCCTTCCTGCTTCGAAATCCGCACCAGATATAGGCCTGGCGGGCAGCCTGGCAGACCGTCGCTGCTTGCTTCTTCGATGAGGCTGGCAGCCCCATGGTCATCGGTGGTACCTACACAAATTTTCATGTTCGCTCCAAGGAACTTCTCCGGTTCAAAAGTAACCTTTGCTCCGGCAAGAGGCCTTTTGTTGAAAGTAACTATACAACTGACGCCCATTTTGCCTACTTTGGACTCCTGCCACTGGCGAATGCGCGCTGTTACTTCACTGGCATCCACCCCGCCATCGCCATTTTTATCTAGTTTCTTTAACGCAGCTTTTAACGAGGGCGCCTTGTCCAATTCCTCCCCCTTGACTAGGCCGTCGGCGTTGGTGTCATATTGGCGTATGGCTTCTCGGCCAGCAGAACCGGCATCAATCGAAGGCGGCCGAACCCGCGCCGGCCCCCTACCCAAACAACCCCCAAAAACCATTAACAGCAACCCCACTCCACTGAATCCTACCAAAAAAAGTTGCTTCGTCATAAAAACACTCCTTCAACAACGGGAACATTTCAGCTCAGTGGCCAATCGAACTTTACCCACCATGAGCTCACTGTTATACATATCTTTAGGAGGTCTTTCCCATGCTTACGGCAGCAACTGATTGCCCCACATAAGGGAATAGCAACCCTTTCCCAATGGTTACTTTGCAGAAATCGCAGCAGTTGCGAAAGATCTCTTGCAAAAGCAAAAAGTGCTTGCTTTCAAAGATAGTCTTAGCTAGCTCGCTATTTTATCCATTCTGTGTTCTTCAACGAGCTTTCTGCATTTGCTTAAAGTAATGTCCGCACACTTCAATGCCCACTTGTGTAAACCGCCAGCCACCATAGGAAAGACCGACACATTGTCTTCGGTCTTTGGCAACGCCCCAAGGAGGCAAAAGGCCGGTTGACCGTATCTTTTCCCCCTCACTCCCCTACCCCGCAAAGAGACGAGATCAATAGGGGTACTCCATTCCGCTAAAGTGTTTTCTGCTCTGTTGCCTGAGTTAAGCTGGCCTTTAGCCATTTTTGTAACTTCTTTTGTTTCATAGGGTTAGGATGTGATGTTTCTTTGTTCATCAAATTCCCTAACCCCAATATTTAAGGTTAAAGATCTAAATGAAGTTGCGAGCTGCAAAATGGCAAAAGTCGAGCTTAGGAACCTCTGCAGAATCCTGAACATGTAGCGAACGGAAGCCCTTTGATTCGGTCTCCATTGGCCCACACCTAGTCTAACCTCTCCTTTATAGAGGCTGCTAGCAGTGCTATCAATCCTATTGATTCGGTTAGAGAGGAAAGGCGTCAAAATGGTATCAAATTGGATTATGCAGAAGTTCCCTACGCAGTCTCGTGCCCTTAGGAGCCAAGGGCCGTATGTTTTTGGCAGGTTTACCATTTACCTAAATTCTCCATGTTTTTCAGGCCCCTTCCTGGTTGTTAGTTATATCACAGGTTAAAAGCTTCGAAAAGATACCTTTTCCCTTCGTTGTCGAGTATCCCTGCTTCCATCTCTTGGATAGGAGACTTGGTCAGGAATAGCCCCTCTTAAGTGTGCATTAGCCAAACGAATACCAAACGGATACCATACGTCGCAAAACTTGATGCGGTAGAAGTAGGTTTCGATATTTTGCAGGTCAGTGGCGGACAAAGCAGCGTGTGTCTGGCCATTGAGGAAACCTCTTAGGCAACTGCTGGCTACCTTTAGCCCTTCCAGGGGAGCAGCTCGTGAGGAAATATAGGGATTTTTCTTTCCCGAGGGCTTGTAACGAAAAAACTGGAGGATATGATGGATAGATGGTGGAATAGGGGCTTTTCGGGGAAGTTTTCTTTTCCCTAGAAAGGAGTAATGGAATGCTGAGGCTTGCGCCGGGATGGGAGTTGCAGGTGGAGCGGGGGCCGGACTGGCTTTTTGTGCGGATTCGGAATCTGGAGCCGGATAGCTCCGAAATTCCAGATTTGGCCGACCAGATCTGGACACTCATGCATCAGCACTTGATCTACCGCGTGGTCCTGGAACTGGATGGCATCGGGCTGCTTCGAAGCGAGTTGATTGGAGAATTACTCCGGCTTCAGCGAAGGATTGGCCAACAGGGAGGGCTGATGCGGCTATGCGGCCTAAGCGCAGAAAACCGACGGATCTTGGAAACCTGTGGGTTGAGCGACCGCCTGCCGATCTATGAGTGTCGGCGAGATGCGGTGCTAGGCCGGCCTACCAAACCCCGCTAGAAACTCCAGTTTTGGTTATTGGAGATCTAACAAGGGCTGTCTGAAAAGAGGTTTGGGTTCCCTCGACTGCCAAATTATTTCCTCTACTAGCAGGGGAGCCCAGGATTTGGACAACCGGGCGATTCAAACTCTTCACCGGCCAATGGAATGTGGAATAAGGAATGGGTTCAGCCCTTTTTAGACAGCGTCTCGCTCTGTTGAAACCCTTTCCGGTCGGAAGCCTAAACCCACCAAAACCGAAGCGAAACCTACCCAGACTGCGGACAACCTTTCAACACAGCCACAGCCTCTAAGAGGCAGGAAAGGTTTTTCGGCCGGAAGAAGTTGCTTTTTGCCACGAACATATAGTGAACTTCAGGAACATTTGATTCTTTAGCTGTTCCGTTTTCCTAGCTACGTACTCTCTGTGAGCTGCTAGCAATGCTAGCAGCTTACTCTATATATTGGTTTAGCGGGAGGAGAATGCAAAACGGTAAAAATATCTCCTTTTAAATTATCCAGAGGTCTTCTTACCACCTTATCCAGGCGTACAAAAAGCTAGCTCCTGCGTCGGATGCTGAAACTCGGATCTGGCCCGGGCCTTGGAAAGGTGCTGTTGGCTCTAGAAGGTAAGCTTCATGGTGCTTTTTCCGGCAGCGGCAGTGGAGGATTAGGCGGGGGAGGTTCTGGAAGCGTTTTTCGCACATTAGGCAGGTCGGCTGGTGGGACAGGAGAGGGCTGCTTTGGGGCTTCCTGGGGGGGTTGTTGAGCTGGTCCAGCAGGGGCCGAAGGTTTGGCCGCCTCTTTGGTTGCCGGGGATTCTTTGCTAAGAGAAGTTTTTCCGGAGAGGAATTGTCCTAGCCAATCCCGCCACCGTTTGACAGCAGAATCCCGTTTACTTTTTGGTGCGTCTGGCTGGTAGTAGAAGGTTTTCCCGGTCAGTTTCTGCAGAGTCCACCAACTCATCACTCGGAAAACCAAATCGTTGTGTTCTAACAGATCGACCAGAGTGGTTGCTTCACCGGCCAGAAGCTGGGTTTCGGAATACCCTAAAAGGATCCGATAGAGCAAAGCGCCATTTTGCCCTCCGAATTGTTTTTCAAAGGTTTGTCGAATGGAGGTGGCCGATTCCGCACCCCACCCGATCGCCTCCTGGAGCAGTTCGAGCGAATCGAACCAAACCGCCCGTTCTTCCGTTTTGTTCAACCGGGCCACCAAATGTTGATACTCGCCCAGATAACCCAAGGATCGGCTGGCAAAGGTACGCACTTCCAGCCGACGATCCTCCAGTAGCTCCATAAGGCTAATCCGGGCCAAACGATCGGGCTGGAGTTTTTGTTCCACTTCAGCCGCCGCTTGTCGTTCCAGCGGACTGGAAGTATCTGTCATAATCCAGTCGGGAACTTTTTCTAAGGGCACTGCTTGACCTAGATTAATCTTCCAGGAGAGCGTCTGCCGAAGTCCGGTGGGAATGGAGTCAGGGGTTGACAGATTCGCCTCTCCCGGCTGCGGAGCGAGCTTTCCAGAGGGGAGCTGTTCGGTTTGAGTGCAGACCATTTCGATCGACAACACACCAGGCGCAGCCAATGCCAGGGGTGCTCCGTCGGCAATCGCAAAGTTCGCTCGGCCTCGGGTGGCATACACTTCCACTCTCACCGGATCGGGTACTAGTGTCGGATCATTGCCCGGAATGTGTACTCTAGCCACTGCAATAGCCACCGTCGCATCCGGGTCGAGTAACCCTAGGATGCCGGTTAGCCCCTCGACCTGAATGCGGAAGGCTACTGGATTGGTGCCCACCCGACTTAAGCGAAGTTTTCCAAAAAGGATTTTCATCCCTGGTGGCTGTTCTGAACCGCCAGTCAGAAGTTCTACTTGGGTAGGACCGATCAGGGTGGCTGTTACGCCGGGCACAAGACCAAGCACAGGTCGAAACATCGGTAGGCTTAACAGCCGCTCTCCAGCCAACACGTTCCCTTGGGCTGCAATCCGCCACCAATCCTTTTGAACCGGATCTGCTCGTAAAAGCACCTCCCGATCTGAGAGCAACTGCCCTAAAATCTGGGGACCTTGCTCCAGGGGTTTCTCTGGTTGAGGCTGGCCGGGGGGGGCTTTTTCTTCAGGTTTTGGCTGCTCCGGCGGGGACTCAGGAGGGGGGGAGGACTTAGGTTTTTCTTGCC
>JANXAQ010000236.1 GCA_025062105.1 Thermoguttaceae bacterium | reverse complement strand
GTACAGTTATTTCAAAGAGTTAGGCTTTGAGATTTCTTTGGTCGGCGAATTCCCTAACCCGAATATTTTCAAACGATTAGAACATCCTTAAGGAACCTCTGCATAATTCAAAGGGGATATTTTTATACCATTTTGGCTGATCCTTCCTGTAACACAACATATAGGAGCGCTAGCATTGCTAGCCCACAATAGATAGTAGGGGGCCTGGTAGGAGAACGGAACGGCGAGAGAATCAAAAGTACATAAAGTTCACTGGATGTTCAGAATTTTGCAGAGGTTCCTATGATGAAAGGGGGTTCTTTTCTAAATGCTCCAGAATCGCCAAAATCCCTGTTTTTACGAAGCGTGGAGGCTAAGAGCCGGGCGGCCAAAACCCATTGGAAACTGCCCAAATTCCAATTTCAGACAGCCTCTAAGCCAAAAAGCTATAATCTCGGAACCTCTGGGAAATATTGAACATAATCTCATGGCCTTTAGATTCCTAGGCTCTCCTGTTCTCCTAGTCGATAGGTTGGGGTAAAAGGAGGACAAGCCAAAATAGTATAAACATATCCTCTTTGAATTATGCAGAGGTTCCTCTCGACTTTTGCCTTTTGGGACTTGCTTTGGAAGGACGGAGTTCCGACTGTTTATAACTATTGGAGGGAGGAAATTGGGTGAACAAAAGAAAGTTTCGCCCTAACTGCTGGAGACCAAGGGAGTTAGGGAAATTTGCAAAACTGCGGGCTAATAAAGCCCTCTGGAATAGGACCGTTAACTCGACTTTTGGCATTTTGGCCTCTTGTCGAAAGAAGAAAGCCATAACTGCTTGGAATTTCTAGAGTGCGGCAGTTGTGTGAACAAAAAGAAGGTCTGCCTTACCTTCTGAGGAAAAAGCAGTTAGGAAAATTGGCAAAAGTCGAGGTTAAGAAGGTTTCCAAAAACGGGGCAACAGAAGCAAAATCAACGGGAAGACTTCCAGTCGGCCCAGCAGCATTAGCAAGGTGAGCACCAGTTTGGAGGGGGCCTGCAAGGCGGCATAATTGGTCATCACTCCGACCAGTCCGATGCCCGGACCGACGCCGTTGATTGTAGCGGCTACTGCACTGGCGCAGTCGGCCAATTTTTCCCTGGGGTTGTGTCCGCTCTCTGTCCAAGTGGCATCTGGTTCCACGGCCAGTAAGATCAACCAGGCGGCAAGAGACAGTGCTACGATCAGGCAGAAGTAAAGGGGGACCTTATGGACTTCTTCCGAGTCGACCGGCTCACCATTGAGCCGAATCTGCCGGACGACATTCGGACGGAACACATGTTCCAATTGAAGCCAAAGGCTTTTGGCCAACAATACATACCGAACCACTTTCACCGAGCAGCTGGTACTGCCCATGCAGCCGCCCACATACATGAGAAACAAAAGCACACCTTTTGCAAACCCGCTCCACTGATCGAAATCGGCTGTGCCAAAGCCAGTGTTGGTCATGATAGAAACCACCTGAAACAGGCTGTACCGAAGACTCTCTAACAGGTTCGTATAGGGACCTGCTTTCCAGCTATAGACGGCAACTGCCAACGTGGCTGCCCCTAAGATACCTACGTAGACTCGAAATTCGGTATTTTGGAGGATTTTCTTACCTTGGCCAATCAAGAAGAAATATAGGAGGGTAAAATTGGTACAACCCAGAAACATAAAAAGGGCGATTGTCATTTCGATGGTAGCATTTTGGAAGTGGCCGATACTGTTATTAAATGTGCTGAATCCGCCGGTGGCCACGGTGCCAAAGGCATGGCAAAGGGCATGGTAGAGCGATACGCCCTGCACCATCAGCAGAACGGTCAGCAGGGCATTTAATCCGATGAAGATGAAAGCGAAGGCCCAGGCGGCATGTTGGGCTCGTTCATGAATGGATTGCTGGGTAGTACTGGCGGCCTCGGCCGTCAGCAGCGCTTTGCCTACCGATCCCATCCCGAGAATCGCCACAAATAGCACCACAATGCCCAGGCCGCCCAAAAAATGTGTCTGGGACCGCCAGAAAAGGACAGAGCGGGGTACTAGCTGGGGGTCTTCCACATCGCATAGCACACTAGCACCGGTGCCGCTGAAGCCAGAGGCGGATTCAAACAGCCCATCAAATAGGTCCATCCGGACCGGTTGGCCATGAGAATCTCGCTGTCGGCAAGTGCCGCTGAGCCAATAGGGAATGGCTCCCAGCAGGGTGGCCAACAGCCAGCTGAGTCCCACGACGGCTAAGGCTTCTTTGCGGAATAGACGTTGCCCAGCCGCCGATCGGCCCCACCACATCAAGCCGCCACCCACACCCGCACAAACGGCCATCGCCCCCAATAAACCCTGCAACCCATTCCATTCGACCGTATCCACCTGGCCAAAGGCCGGAAACGCCCATACCAGGCTCAAGGCCATCGAAGCCCCTAACAAAAGCACTATTCCCCCCAATAGCCGGGCAATGAGCCGATAGTTCATCCCACCACCGCCTTCTCTAACTAAGGAGCTGTTCTGAAAAGCATTTTCCAGGTTGGAAGCATCGCTTTGCCGGAAGATTCCAAAATCAGCAAATCCTTTAGCACGACTTTTGCTATTTTTTCCTAAGTTAATTTGACTCCAAGAGTTACGTCGAACCCTCCTTTTGTCCACCCAATTTCCTAAGACCAATCATTTCAAGGAGTCTGGATACTTCGAGAGAGACAATTTGATACCATTTTGGTTCTCTCTGGTACTGGCCCTATATATTGGGTTGCAACCACTGTTAGCACCATACATATGATATGGTGTTTAAATGGCAATAATTAAAGCCTATCGGATCAAAAGTTCATAAAATTCTCTATATGTTCCGGATTATGCACAGGTGCCTATAGTGTACCGAATTTTTGTCGGCCGGACCGATCAGACGGCAAAACGGGTGGAAAAACGCCAACATCTCGTTTCAGGACAGCCTTTAAGCTGGACTTTTGCCATGTTTTCTAACTTGTTTTGCCTCTAAAAGCTACGGCGAAAACCGCTTTGGTTCACGTAATGTCCGAAGCCCAATAACTCTTCAGGACTCAGGGCTTTTCTGTTTCGGCAAGAGGCCCACCATGGGAAAAGTCCGGTTAAGAAAGTATCGTTATTGGAGCGGGATCTTTGGTTGGTCCTTACGTTGGAGTACCGCTCGGACTTGTTCGGCAGGAACGTTTTCTACTAAGTCCACATGCCCAATTCGGTCAGGCAGGACGAGTCGAAGCTGACCGTGGATTGCCTTCTTATCATGCCGCATTATCTCCAGCGTCCGTTCTGGATCAATCAGCGGGGGCTGGATCGGCAAGCCGAGCTGCGACAAAAGTTGGCGTTGGCGGGCTGCTGCTGTCGGCTCCAGCCGGCCTAGCTGAACGGCCAACCATGCCGCACACTCCATACCCATTGCCACCGCCTCGCCATGCAAAAGCTGGCTGTAACCGGTCAGCGTCTCAAAAGCATGGGCAAAGGTGTGTCCGTAATTTAAGATGGCTCGAAGGCCCGTCTCTTCCCGCTCGTCCTGCTGGACCACATCGGCTTTGAGCCGACAACAACGAGCAATCACCCAACTCAAAACTTCTTCATCCCGTTGCCGAAGAGCCTCTACATGCTGTTCCAGCCGGTCAAAGAAATCGGCGTCCAGAATCATGGCGTATTTGACCACTTCGGCCAAACCGGAAATGTATTCCCGCTCAGGCAGGGTTTGCAAGCTGACGGGGTCGATCAGCACTCCGATTGGCTGCCAAAAGGCACCCACCATATTTTTCGCTTTGGGCAGATCGACCCCCACTTTCCCCCCCACAGAGCTGTCCACCTGGGCCAAAAGGGAGGTGGGGACCTGATACAGACGGATACCTCGGGCATAGGTAGCTGCGACAAAACCGGCCAAATCGCCCACCATGCCGCCGCCAACCGCTATGATCAGCGTTTTTCGATCCGCTCCCTGCTCCAACAGTTGCTCCCAGAGCCAAGTGGCCACCTGAATGGTTTTCGAGGTTTCTCCCGGTTCGACCACCAGCAGACTGGCCGCAATACCAGCCGAGCGAAGTTGCTCTGCCAACGGCGCTGCATACAGCGGTTCAACGTTCCGATCTGTAATTACCACTGCCCGGGAAAGGTTCGGGCAGGCAGTCCGGATGTGGTGGGTAGCTTGGCCCAAAAGCCCCCGGCCAATCCGGATCGTATAACTGCGTGGCCCTAAGGCCACATAGACTTCATGTTCTTGACGCTGGAATCCCGACAACCCTTCCGCCTTTGCCTGAGCAAGGAATGGTTTTGCCCGGAAGCAATTCTTCCGGGATTCGTTCTTTTTAGAGGCTATGCCGAAAAGGCTTTGTACAGGAAAGACAGTTTACCTTCCTGAATTCCCTAGAATCCGCGACCGTCCAATTTTACAGGGCCATCCCTACAGGCGCCGGAGCACCCAAAACATATCAGGAAACATTAAAATCCCATTCGAGGACAACCTCTTCAAGCCGGCGCCGCCAAGGGTGGATAGTCGGGCCCACCTCCTCTAAAAGGTCCTTATTATAGTCCCTCTCAGCGGCCAAGACCACAGTTCAGGAGGCCCGAAGAGAAGAAGAGGAACGAAATAGGGTACTATATTTTGTGGTTTTAGGTAGTTAGCCACTATATGTAGAATTGCCCCGGAACAGAATAGCTCTTCTTCCCGCCGGGCCGGCCGGTCCCAGACCGCTTTCAAGGAAGCCTTTTTAGGAGGCGAAATATCCCATTAGCAACACGGAGAAATCCGCTAAAGGGCTTCTACCTGTGGGGGGTAGCGTTTGCCCGCCGTTTGCATCTTCGCCACTCGGCTTGCGGCGGTGGCGGTGCAGGGGGTGCTGATGGAAGTGGCGTTGGGTCCGGCTTCCATCTTCGCCACTCTCCTGAGGACCCCGAGGGCTTCTGCCTACTGTTGAAGCCAGCGGGTGCCCGGGCCGGCCACTTTCATCCGGAGCCGATACAAAGCGGTAGAAGCGGTAATGAATAGTTGTTTGCGATCCGGGCCGCCAAAACAGACATTCGCGGTCCATGGCTCCGGCACCTGGATATGTTCGATCTGCTTGCCCTCCGGACTAAAGACAAAGACTCCTTTCCCGGTCAGATAGACATTGCCTTGTTCGTCAATGGTCATTCCGTCGGAACCCATCTGGCAGAAGAGGGTTTTGTCGGTCAGTGTACCGTCGGGCTGAATCCGGTAGCGATAAGTTTTTCCGGCACCGATGTCGGCCACATACAGGAAGGTGCCCTCAGGGGTACCGACCAGGCCGTTGGGCCGGACCAAATCGTCGGCCACTCGACGAAGCTGTTTTCGGTCCGCTGAAAGGAAATAGACGCCTTCGATGTCAATTTCTTTGGTAGTGTGTTTCCAATACGGCCGGCGGTAGAATGGATCGGAAAAGTATAGGCCGCCGTCGGGCCGAATCCATAGGTCGTTGGGCCCATTGAGGCGTTTGCCTTCAAAATCCTTGACCACTACAGTAACTTTGCCCTGGGGGTTAATGCACCAGAGTTGATTTTCGGCGTCGGCGCAAGCCCAGAGATTGCCTTGGGCGTCGAAATATAGGCCATTGGCTCGTCCAGCCGGTTGTAAAAAGGTCCGGAGTTTGCCTTCAACCGTCCAGCAGAGGATGCGGTCGTTGGGCTGGTCGGTGAAGAAGAGGTTGCCTTGGCTGTCGGCGGCCGGCCCTTCGGTAAAACGGAAGCCATCCGCCAGTTTTTCCAGCTTGGCGCCGGAGGCCACCACTGGGCTCGGCTCAGCAGCCAAGCCGAAACCAGCCGCCATCCACCATCCTAAACTAGCTCCGTAGGCCCACCATACCAGCTTAAAGAGAAACCTATTTACCTTGTATTTATATCGCCCAAATCGCACCACGGGTGGCATCAGTCTTTCTCCTGCGAAGAGCGTTTCGGGGGAACGGGAGTATCCAACTGATCCATGATATCTTGCCCTGGGAGCCGGGAGCCAGAGGATTTCGAGGGCTTGGAATCGGAAGGAGCTTTTTCCGTGCTTTCGGGCATTTGTTCCTGTGAAGCTGAGGAGTTCGGAGGAGCTTTTTCTTTTTCCGGAGAGGGAGAAGCTTTTTCCTCCTTTTCCAGTTGTTTCAGAAGCTGCTCAAATTCCTCCTGGCCAGGGTCTTTTTTCGGTTGGGGAATAGGGGGAGGCTCCTGTTTTCCTTCCGGAGGTTGCTCTTTGGGCATAGAGGGGGACGGCAAACTCGGTCCGAAAAGATCCTCGGCTTTGCTCAGAGGACCTGCAGACTGCTCTCCGATGCGAATCATCTTTGCAGGAATCTGGAAGCGGAACGGATCAAATTTTTCTTTCGGAAATGCCCAGCCGGGCAGTTCCAATCGGAGGTATTCAATTTCTTCTATCTTGGCAGGGGAGGAAAAGACCAGCGTTTCGGAGTGGGAGTGGCCAGGCGGAAGCCGTTCTACTGATTCTGCCTGTTCCTGGTTCATCGGAGAAGCAGGGGGGATCTGGGAATAGGTGTTCCCCTTGTTATCGGTAAGCTTCAGTAGGGTACCATTCGGTCCCCCCCGCTGCCATCCCCTAAAGGTAAGAAGTTTTTCTTCCGCCTGATTTTTGATCTGGATCTCTACCAGGAGATATTCGCCGGGCGTGAGGTTCCAGGCGGCCGGAGGCTCAGCTACTCGCACCGAAGCCACTCGCACTGAAGTGCCTGCCCGCCGAATCGCCTTTCTCGAAGCGTCCACCCAAGAGATTTCTGAAGTTTCGGAAGATTCGGCAGCCTGAGGAATGCCAGCTGATTTGGGAGGCTCAGAGGCTTTTTTGCGGCCCACCTGCGGCCTATCGCCCACAGAGATCACACCACTTACCAACAAAACCACCACCACCAACAGCAGCACTGCTGTCCCAGCCAAGACGGCGATCATCCACAAATTATTCTGTAGTTGCCGTGTTTTGTGCAGTTCTGGCAAGGGCACAGGTTGGGCTGCCGGGGTGGCTCCTTTAGAACCTCCGATATCTACCGAGGAAGAAGAAACCGAATCCATTGGCAAGCCTAACTCCACATCGGCTGAAGAGGATTGTGCCGTCTGGGAGGCGAGGGCAGAACTAGGCCAGTTGCCAGGCAGAGGAGGAACCTGAGTCCGAGGTGGAGTTGGCAATCCCGTCGCCTTGGGTTTCTCCTCCCAGGTGGCCGAAGCGATCTTAGGTTGCTTCGAAGCGGTGCTCCGCCGCTCCTTGCTCCCAGAAACCTGGACAGTCTGGCTTCCCGAAGATTTTTCCGGTGTAGAAGGCTCTGCTGGTCTCTGGGCAGCAGAGCCGAACAAACCACGCACATTCCGCGCTGCTATCCACGGACCGTCTTCTCCTTGGCGAACCAAATCCTCTGGGCTCAGTTTGCCTGCTTGAGCTAATGCCCGTAGTTCCGAGGCTTTCAAGGGGCCAGTAACCACACCGGCCAATTTGCAGAACCACTGCTCAGCCATACGCCGCCCCCTTGCACCACCAAGGTTTGAAAAGTTTCGGCGAAAACGCAAATTGCCGTACGAGCCTGCCCACCCCTATTAGCAGCTTCAACACGCTCCAAAATTAATTTAACCACAATTTCTTCAAAAAATCTATCTGGTAACCAGGGAAATCTATCTGTTAACCGTGGGTGGCTATGGGTCGATTGGGCAAAAATACTAGACCCAAACAAGCTCTTACCCTCCGAAATCCAGATTTGCACAGAACCTATTGATGTTACTTCCGGTTTTGCAGAGCTAAATTCCCCCAGAGAGCCATAGCCCTGGCTCTGGAATACGTCGCTTCTTGTTCCTGTTGGTGGAAAGAGCAAGAGAAAGGAAATGGGGAACTGGGGAGTAGCAATCTGCCCCTGTCCAGCTAAACAGATCACAAAATTAACCCTCCCTATTAAACCAGAGAAGTTCTGAAGGATGCTTCCGCATCCAAAGTGGCGACTGCCATCCTAAGGCCACCGCTTCCTAGTTACCTGATTTCCCCTCTGGCACAAGATAGCCTTTCCTATCGAAATACCCTTTCCTAGCTAAACAGCCGGTTGCCTCTTGCCGTCAGAGCTGCTACAGTAGCAAGCAGCAGTTTTGCCCAGGAGGCTGAACCATGCAACAAAAACCTAAACAAAACCCTACTCAATATCCAGAAAGAAACTTAGGTGGTGCTTTCCAGCAGATATGGGGATGGTGCATGGGAACGGAGATAGTTTTTTGGATGGTTGGGGTTTATGTTTGTGTGGGAACGTTTGCAGCTGAGTCGATGCTGTCTGATCTTCTTGCCAACCAAACCCCTTTGCCTCCACCTCCCCAAACCAAACCCAATATTGTGATCATCTTCATGGACGACATGGGCTATGCCGATATTGGATCATTCGGGGCCAAAGACTATCCGACTCCTCATCTGGACCGTTTGGCTAAGGAGGGACGAATTTTCACCAATTTTTATGTCAGCCAAGCTGTTTGTTCGGCCTCCCGGGCCAGTTTACTGACCGGCTGTTATAACGTGCGGATCGGCATTCATGGGGCTCTGAACCACCGAGCAGTCCATGGCATTGCCGAGCGGGAAACGACCATCGCTGAACTGCTCAAAAGTAAAGGTTATGCAACCTGCTGTGTGGGTAAATGGCACCTGGGCCACCATCCAAAATTTCTCCCCACCCGTCATGGATTCGACCACTACTTCGGCCTGCCCTATTCCAATGATATGTGGCCCCACCATCCGACAGCAGGTAAAAACTATCCACCGCTTCCGCTGTTGGAAGATGAGCGGATTGTGGATACGGATCTAACCGCCGAAGACCAACAGCAGCTTACACGCCGATATACCGAGCGGGCCGTTCAGTTTATCCAAACCAATCAAGACCAACCGTTTTTTCTCTATCTAGCGCATACGATGGTTCATGTGCCGTTGGCTGTCTCGGACCAGTTCCGTGGTAAAAGTGGACGGGGGCTGTTTGCCGATGTGATGATGGAAATAGATTGGTCGGTCGGGCAGATCCTCCGGGCGCTGGAAAAACAAGGACTGGGAAAAAAGACACTTGTCTTTTTTAGCTCGGACAATGGTCCCTGGCTTTCCTATGGTGATCATGCCGGTTCCGCCGGCCCGTTGCGGGAAGGCAAAGGCACTACTTTTGAAGGGGGCGTGCGTGTGCCGGCCATTTTCTGGTGGCCTGGGGTGATCCCGGCCGGCACCCAATGCCACAGCCCTGCTATGACCATCGACATCCTACCGACCGTAGCTTTCTTGGTTGGTGCGGAGCTACCTCCGGAGCCAATCGATGGGAGAAATATTTGGCCGCTTCTGGTTGGCCCAGCCGATACCCCAAGCCCTCAGGAAGCCTATTACTTTTATTGGGGCCGGCATCTGCAAGCAGTGCGCATGGGCCGATGGAAACTCCATTTTCCCCATAAATATCAGACTCTGGCCGGTCAACCAGGAGGCACAGGGGGCACCCCTGCTCCCTACAAAACCGCCGAAATCGGCTTAGCCCTATTTGATTTGCAGACCGATCCGGGCGAAACCACGAATCTGGCGGACCAACACCCAGAGATCGTCGCTAAAATCCAAACCCTGGCCGACAAGATTCGAGCCGAGCTAGGCGACTCCGCCACTGGGCAAAAAGGCATCGGTTGCCGAGAGCCAGGACAGCTCCAGCCGGGCGATCTCCGGTGGGATTGGCAACCTGGCCGCCCCTTGCTTCTCCAGCCCACCGTTCACAAGCAAGAATAAACGCGTTTCATAAAATGAGCTTGTTTCTTTTTATGCGCGGCATGGGAGCCCAGACGGCTCTGTGAAGTTTCGTTTTGTTAGAGGCTCCTAAATCGCGACATTTGTCAATTTCCATAACTTGTTTCGTCGCCAGAAAATGAGACGTCCCCTTTCGTCCACGTAATTCCTAACTCGACTTTTGCCAATGTTCAGGGGCTAGCCCCCTTTGGATATGCTAACCCTTTGAAGATATTGGAGTTAGGAAATCCGATGAACAAACAGTCCTTAAAACCTAAATCCTTGAAATAAAAGAATTTACAGAAAATGGCAAAAGTCAAGTTCCTAAGAGGCTGTCTGAAAAATATTTACCATAATGAAAAAAGGTTTACTTCCTCAATGCCCCAGAATCCCGGAAATTCCTGTTGTTAAGAAGTGTCGAGTGTAGGAGCCGGTCGGCCAAAACGCATGGGAAACCGCTCAAATCCCAATTTTAGGACAGCCTCTAAGCTCGACTTTTGCCAATTTTGCCATTGCCGAAAAATGGGAAAACCAACGTCCCTGTAATTATTGGCGTTAGGAAATTGCCGGCGCAAAAGGAGCGCTCGCCCTAACTCCTGGAGGCGAAACAAGTTAGAAAAAATGACAAAAGTCGAGCTGCATAATTGAAAGGAAATATTTTTTCGCCATTTTGGACCCTTTCACCTCTAACGCAATTTATAGGGTTGTTAGCATTGCGAGAAACTTCCATAGAGTGGGTCTGGCTCTGTTGAAACCTTTTTCGCTCGGAGGCCTAAACCCACCAAAACTGAAGCCAAAGCCTACAGTATGGGCAAAATCTCTCCAGACTGCGGACAACCTTTCAACAGAGCCAATGGGGCTTTAAATGAGGGGGGCTAATTCCTCCCGAATTAAATGTTGATGAAGTTCCCTCTACGTTCAGGATTTTGCAGAGGTTCTGTGGAATTTTTCAGCCGAAGGGAGGAGTCATTAAATTTGGAGAACCTGAGGAAATAGATGAGACTATCCAAGGAGGTTTCCCAGATTTTCCAACATTTGTTTTCCTAAATAACCCAGTGTCTTCAAATAGCAGATTCTAAAGATGTTACTCGACTGGGCTGGACGTTTCCATTTGTTAACGTTTCCATTGGGTTGTCCGAAGCTTAACAAACATCATCCGTAACCACTCAGGCCGAAAAACAGCCGACGCTTCAGTAGTCGGTAAAACCAACTGTCTTCAGGGATTTCCTGCCCGGGCAGATGATGACTACACTGGGGAGTAGCAGCAGTCAGCTCAGCCAACATATTCCGGCCGCTGTAGTCTCGTGCGGCGCTATTTTGTAAGAATTCGGCCAACTCTCCTGGCCGTTCTAAAATCACACAACCTCGGGTTCTGCTGTGAACAAATTGCTGGAACTGTCGCAAAAATTGGCTTGATTCCAGCAAGGTGGCAAAATCGGCCAGTCCGTCGGTAAACTGTTCACAAGCAAACGAAAGCGGCGGGCAAGGTTCGATGCTTCCCAAAGGGCCGATGTGAAATCCTAGTCCTTCGGCAGCTGGGCAAAAAGCTCGGCCTTCGGCATCCCAATAGGTATCGACGATCAGAATCGGATGACGCCGACGCAGTTCCAATAGCCGACGGCGAAACTGAAGCATCTGCTGCTGGTCCAAGCACCAGCCGGGCGGAGCAGTAGGCCCCATCGGCCGATAGACATAATACCACAAATACAAGGCTCCCCGGCGGATTAACTGGCTCACATATTGGTCGGCGGTTACTTGCCCAAAATTGGCCGAGGTTACTGTCGTCGCTACGCCAAACAAAAGCCGATGGCGACGGAGCCGATCCAGACAGTCCAAAATAGCTTTCGCAGTGCCTTGGCCCCGGCGTTCGTCGTTTTCTTGGCCCAGACCGTCCAGGCTCACCAAGAGGGTCACATTTCCCAATGCAGCAAGCCGTCTAGCCCATCCATCGTCCACCAGCAGGCCGTTAGTAATGATCTGAAAGTAGCAATCCGGATGCCGACCAAGTAGGCCTTGCAAATCAGGATAGAGAAAGGGTTCGCCGCCGAGTAAGGTATAAAAATACACGTTTCGCTGTTTACCAGTCTGGATGATCCGGTCCACTTGCTGGGCCGATAGAGACTGCGGTTTTGTGCCTTGGGCCGTGATCCAACAACCCCGGCACCGAAGATTACAAGCATTCGTAAGCGACAGAAATAAGAACGGCGGAAAAAGTTCGCCACGCTGCTGCCGACGCCGAAACGCCCTTACGGCGCGCAGTCCCTTATATACCCATAAATAAGCCGCCTTCCACAGTAAGCCCGGTGAGACCTGCCGTACTAGCCGCCAAAACCAACGCCCTACCATCTCCAACCCTCATGCAAAAATACAATGCCCCTTCTGCCTTGGCAAAAGGGGCAATGCTCTGGCAACAGTACCTTGCCGCTGCTTTCCGGTGCTGCCTCAGCAGCGGCTAGGCGCCAGGGCTCCCTCAGCTATAGAAATTATACAGCTGCTTGGGAAGGAGAACGGTAACGTTATGGGCGAACGGCCAGGCCCTCGACGGACCGGACATTAAAGCCAAAAGCTAACGCCTCCTTACTACCCGCCGTCAGGTACACCACCTTGGTTTCTTCCAGGATGGTACCTTCCCTGATGATTTCTACTCGGACTTCATATTTGTACCGATAGCCCGGCAGCAGGCCATAAGAGACATACTGACGTCGGCTTCCTGTGGTCCGAGTAGGTAGGCCGTTAATGAATACCTTGGCGTCGTACGGTACATAGAGAGTTAGCAAACCACTGTCAGAACGAGTGGGTTCGTGAAATGTCTGGCCAGGCCCCGGCATTGGAGGAGCAGGCGTGGGCGAAGAACCGCCAGGCCCAGGGAGTTTGGAAGGCGCTTCAGGTTCCTGGGCAGGTTTAGGGGTAGGGGAGATGGGTTTTGCCTCCACAGGGTGTTCAGGTACAGTAGGCTCTTGGATCTCCACCGGCACCGTACTGCTCACAACCGTCCCAGTATCGCAAGAATCCCAGCAGCAACAGGGCACCGACCAGCAAACCGAACAAGTGGTTACATAACAGGGGCTATAGCAACAACCCGGAACATAGTACCAGCGATATCGTCCAAACAGAAGCCGACGGATCGGACCTCGCCGAAGTCCCAGATACCAGCAACCATCCCAGCAGTCGCCGTAGCCGCAGGTCCACATGGCCGGGCCTCTCCATCTCCAATACCGCCAATAGGCCTCCGCCTTGGGCAGGTCCAAACACCCAAGCACCAACGCCCCAATTACCAGCCCCCAAAGCATCCGACGTGTGGTCAAGCGTATCATCGATACTCTCCTCCTAAGAAAAAGAACCTCTCTGACACAGGTCGTACTACCACCGGTCTTACTCCGCTAACATACCAAGTCGGCCAGAGAATTCAAGTAACCTAGGGGATTTTTTCCGGATCGGAAAATTACTGAAGATAGTTAAACCTGGTAAATTCCACAAAACTCCTCCCAAGGGTACTCCCAGAAACAGATTTTTTTCCTAGTTCCTCATCCTAAAACTAACCCATGGAGGACCCCCCCTAGAAATTAGAAAAAGACCTACTAAAAGTGGTACCCAGAAAAGGGAGTTAAGATTTTCCAAAGGAATCTAGACAAACTGGGCTCTCCCCAAAATGTTAAAATAAAAACTTTAGGGATTTTAGGCAATTGGTGGCGAGAACAGTGGCCTGCTTGGTAAATGCTTTGCCGGAGGCCTTGCTTGTAAGAAAAAGCTTTTTGATGGAAGCCATCTCCATTTACCCGTATTAGCGATTTCTCTTTTTAACCGAGTCAGCCTCCATCCATCCCCGTTTAGGAGAAAAGTCCATACACCCCTAAGTTAGGAGGATTGGCCAAACGCTGGGAAGGTGCAAAAATGGCCAAACATCTCGGCAGAAGCCCAACAGCAAACCAAAACTGAGAGGCTGTCTTGAAATTGGGATTTGGGCGGTTTCCACTGAGTTGTGGCCAACCGGCTCCTACCCTCAACACTTCTTAAAAACAGGGATTTTGGGAATTCTGGGGAATTGAGAGGGAGGAAACCTCCTTTCATCACATCATAGAAGATGCTTTTTAGGACAGCCTCTGAGAATCTCGACTTTTGCCAATTTCTGGGCTCCAGACTCCGTGGGATGTTCTAAGCGTTTGAAAATCTTGGAGTTAGGAAATTTACTGAACAAAGAATCCTGAAAATTTAAGTCTTTGAAATACAAGCACTTGCAAAAATGGGAAAAAATCTCGACTTTTGCCATTTTCTAGGGAGGCACCCCCTTTGGATGCTCTAACCCTTTAAGAATATTGGAGTTAGGAACATTGCTGAACAAAGAATCCTCAAAAGCTAACCCCTTGAAATAAAAGAAGTTACAAAAAATGGCAAAAGTCGAGCTGAGAAGAATCTCCCTCAGAATAGATATTTCCATAGGAATCGACTATGACCAAAAGCACTCCCTAACGTTGGCCATTGCTTCGGATAGAGGAGCTCTCCCTATGGTTTTTGGTAATTCTTTTTGGGGTAGCAGAAGTAATTTCCCTAAAAGCTGCCGGCTCCCTTACCTGGAGAGCACTCCTCGAAAGCTGACTTTTCTTTTGGGTGTTTTTCTGTCGGTGGCGATTTCGGAGACTTTGCAGCCAACAGAGGGAAAAAATCCTAAAGGCTTTTTGTGTGACCTTGGCTCGGTTGAACCCCTTTCCGGTCAGAGGCCTAACCCAACCGAAACTGAAACAAAACCGACCAGTATGGGCACAATCTACCCAGACTACGGACAACCTTTCAACAGAGCCTGTGCCCTGCAAAGAGGGGAACCCACCCACGATCCGGTCCTGCGGACAATTGCCTACAAAAAAGCCGGGGCAGGCACATACGCCAGCCAACCACAAAACCGCCTCCATCGCCCCAACATCCTGTGGATTACCTGTGAGGATATGGGGCCGCACTTGGGCTGCTACGGCGACACGTACGCCCAGACGCCGAACTTAGATCGGCTAGCTGCCCAGGGGCTGCGCTATCGGGTCTGCTGGTCCAATGGTCCGGTCTGTGCACCGGCCAGAACAGCCATCATTACCGGTGTCTATCCTACCAGTCTGGGCGCAGAGCACATGCGGAGCGAAGTCCCGATGCCCGATTGGATGAAAATGTATCCTCAGTTTCTCCGGGAGCAAGGCTACTACTGCACCAATAATAGCAAAGAGGACTACAATCTTACCAAGCCGTCGGGTGTCTGGGACGATTCTTCCCCCACGGCCCATTGGAAGAATCGTCGGCCGGGACAGCCGTTTTTTGCTATCTTCAATTTGACTATCACGCATGAAAGCCAGATTCGAAACCGGCCCCACACCCTCCAGCACGATCCGGCCAAAGCGCCGGTGCCGCCCTACCATCCTGATACCCCGGAAGTTCGCCATGACTGGGCACAGTACTACGATCGCATCAGCCAGATGGACACCCAAGCAGGCCAGATCCTGGAAGAACTGCATCAGGCCGGTTTGGTCGATGAAACAATCGTCTTTTTCTATAGCGACCACGGCTGTGGCATGCCCAGGCACAAACGCTGGCTTTATAACGAGGGGCTGCATGTGCCGCTGATTGTGTATGTGCCGGAAAAGTTTCGGCATCTGGCGCCCAAGGAGTACCGACCGGGTGGGGTATCGGATCGGCTGGTCAGTTTCGTGGATCTAGCCCCGACGCTTCTGAGCCTGGTAGGGGTGCAACCGCCGCAGTGGATGCATGGACAGGCATTTATGGGGCCATTCGTCGGGCAGGAACAAAAGTATCTATTCGGCTTCCGAGGTCGGATGGATGAACGATACGATATGTCGCGAGCGGTCCGGAATCAGCGGTATCTATATATCCGAAACTACATGCCGCATCGGATCCAGGGGGAACATGTCGGCTATATGTTCCAGACGCCTACTACGGTGGTTTGGCGGAAGCTGTTTGAAGAAGGCAAACTTCGCCCGGAACAGGCCGTCTTCTGGCAACCCAAACCTCCCGAAGAGCTCTATGACCTCCAAACGGACCCACATTGTATCCGGAATTTGGCCGACTTACCCTCTTATGTCCCCATTTTGCAGGAGCTGCGGCAGGCTCTTCGGCAACATATCTTGCAGGTTCGGGACTTAGGGTTTTTGAGCGAAGCGGAGATGCATCGGCGGGCAGGAGACCGAAGACTTTACGAGTTCGGCCATGACCAAAAGGCTTATCCGTTGGAACGGATTTTGGCAATGGCAGAACTGGCGGCCCAGCGTACGGCCGAAGCGGTACCCCAACTTCAGATTGGTCTGAAAGACGCCGATAGCGGCATTCGGTATTGGGCGGCCATGGGCTTGCTGATCCGAGGCCAACAGGCAGTCCGGACTGCTAGAACTGATCTCTGGCAAGCTCTAGGGGATGAATCTCCCAGTGTACGGGTGGTAGCCGCCTGGGCCTTGGGCCTTTATGGGGAGGCGGAAGATCTCCCCAAAGTCCTCCAAACCCTCCAAGCCCATGCTTCGCCGGAAACCAATGGCGCATATCTAGCCACCTTCACGCTGAACGTAATCGACGCTTTGGGCCGAAAAGCCGAACCAATTTACCCCGCCCTTCGAAGGCTCCCCTTGAAAGACCCAAAGGCCCCAGATCGAGCCAACGATTATGTAGAACGCCTTCTGTCTGTGATCCTCGGCCCGGATTGGCAGCCGCCCAAGCCGAATCCCAAAGTCAAAGGCTCTCACCCCAAGGCCAAATCCTTTGGGAGTAGTGGGACTGGTTGAGCATTGTATCTAGTAGGGTGGCGATTTTGCCTGTTTGTCCTGGGCAGCTGAGGAAATATACTCTTGGTAGCGGAATTAAAGTAGAACCGTATTTGGGGGATTGGGCGGAAATGTTAAATGTTCTCTCCCGCTGGCTCTGGACTGTCTGTGCGTTAACTCCTCTGCTCTGGTAAAATAAGAAAAAACGAGCGGGGTTTGAAGAGGCGAAGTAGAAAGGAGCTTTCGATGCCACCAAGTAGCCATTGCAGAGTCAGCACAGGTTTCAGGATGTTTTGGTTCTTTTGGGCTGTGGGATTAGGAATAGGAGGAGCTGAAGTCCTTGCCCAGAGCTTCAAACGCGCAGGCACCGAGTTCCAATCGGTCCGTACGGTAGTGCTTACCCCGGCAGAGGTTCGGCCGATTATCGTAGTGGAGTTTTACCACCACGGGCAGATTAATGCCGAAGGGACTAATGTGCTGGTGTTTTGCCGGGGGACGAACAAACCCGTCCCTACCCGGATCCTGCAACTGGGGCCGGGCGATTTTTGCCGATTGGCCTTTGAAACGGTCTCCGGTCAAACCACCTACGAGATTTTCTACGGGGGCAATCCGCCGGAGGGGGCGGCTGTGCCGGCCTGGACCAACCGAGACGGTCTGCTGCTGGAGACTCGTAAATACAAGGACTGCAATCCTCATCAGTTGGATTCGGTGCGAAAGGCTTTCGAATCTTCCGAACGGATCGGCAGCGATTATGTGGAAGGCGTGTTCCATGCAGGCAATCCGTTCAGTTTGAAGCCGGGGCCTTTCTTGAGTCGGTATAGTGGCTATTTGCATATTAGTCAGCCGGGCACTTATGGCTTCTTCACCTCCAGCCAGGACGCCAGTTTCCTTTTGATCGACGGCAAAGAAGTGGTTTCGCATCCTGGCGTGCATGGGCCGCATTATCAGGCCCGCCCCGGCCTTCGCAAGGAGATTCAGCTAAAACCAGGGGCATACAAATTTGAGTATTACCATGTGGCGGTTGGGGATTCGGCGATCATGGTGGCCGCTTGGGAGCCGTCGCCTGGTCCTCCCGACAAACCCAAACCCTCTCAGATTCCGCCGGAAGTGTTTCGGGCGCATTCGGTAGGCCGAGCCACGCCAGGTCCAGTGCAAATGAAAGATGCGAAACTGTTTCCTGATTTTCAGTTTACGATTCGGGCGGATGTTCCTTTGCCGGATTCCGAGGAACCGTTAATTGTCGTGGAATTTAAAGATATATCGCCGGCGGCGCTTACCGGCGGGGGATTAGCTCGCTGGGATTTCGGCGACGGCCAAACCGCCCAAGAAAATCATCTTTATCATGTGTATCTTCGACCTGGCCTTTATACGGTGAAATTGGGGCCGGGACGACGAACTGGCAAACCTCTAGAAATCGCTAACCGCATCTATATCGACCGGCCGGTCCTGACCCGACGGGATGAAAAGAACCTCCCCACCCTGGACCAATGTCTGCCGATTTTGGACACGTATGACGCCAGCAAATTAGATGCGGCATCGCTTCGGCAACTGGTTTTGGTTTATCAAACAAAGGCGGATCAGGTCGCTGCTGCCTTTGAACCAGCCGTTCCAGCCAATCCCGAAGAAGGTACTAGTCCAACCATTCAATTGACACCGGAACTGGTGGCGAAGATGCGGGAAGCGGTTCGGCCCTGGATTCAAAAAGCAGTCAAAGCTGGTCAGGCGCCCTTTCTGGCCGAATCACCCGTCTCAGAGGATGCGGATTTGTATAATCTGGTGCGGGTGGTTGGCCCAATGGCTCGGGATCAGTTGGGTGATAGCCAATTGGCCCTTCGCATCTGGCAAGGAGCAGCCGCCAAAATCAAAACCCCTTCCATGCAAGGCCATTGCTTAGTGGAAGCTGCTGATATTGCCATTACCGATCTGGTCCAACCCGATAAGGCTAAACCACTGCTGGAACAGGCCGATAAACTTCTGGCAGAGACCAAAACCGGCCTAGCAGCCAGTCGATTGCACACCGTCTGGGGGGATTACTATGCGGCCACCGGCCAAGGCCCTAAAGCTCGCCAAGCCTACGCCAAGGCCGAAGAAGTGCTCGGCACCTACAAAGCTCACGCCGAGCGAACCGCCTGGATGGGCGCCCATAGTCGATCAACCGAAGAGTTCCTTAAAACAGGCCAACTGGAGCGTGCCGCGGCTCAATTACGCCAATGGCAACAGGATTTTCCCACGGAAAAACTAGCCGGCTATCTCCATCTATTGTATGCCCGGTATTGGGCTGCCCGACGGATGTACGATCAGGTCTTAGCCCTGAACGAACAACTGCAAACAGCTGCCCCAGACGCCCCTTACGCAGATCAACTGATGCTGCTGGCTGCCGAATGCGATTGGAGCCGTGGACAAACCGACCGGGCCGTCGCTACGCTCAAAGACCTTTTGAACAAATATCCCGGTAGTCCCCTAGTCAATATCGCCAAAGACTGGATCCAACGCATCCAATCCGGGGCCCGGCCAAAACTGCCAAAAACTAAACCATAATTCCTTCCACCAAGCCTAACGGCACGGATGGGAGACTCCCAAAGCTATCCCCCGGATTCCGAAAGACACTCTTGTTCTGTTCGTGGGTACGCCCAATTTGGCAATATATACATAATTCAATTGACATATTCTTGTACTATATTTGCTTACCCTCCCCTTAACCGAATATATACGGTTGCCAGCATTGCTCGCAGCCAAGAGCTAGTAGCTGTTCGGCTAAAAAAGCCGAACACCTATAGGACCTTCTGCAGAATTCAAAGGTGATGTTTTTATGCCATTTTGCCTTGTCCTCCCTATAACACAATGGCGATACCAGCATTGCTAGCGTCCAATAAGGGTCCAATAAATAGTAGCTGTCCTGGTAGGACGACTGAACAGCTAGAAAATCAAAAATTCCCGAAGTTAACTATATGTTCAGGATTTGGCAGTGGTTCCTCTAGGATGGGAACCTCTGCATAATTCAAGGAGGATATTTTTATACTATTTTGGCTTGTCCTCCTTTTACCCCAGCATATAGAGTTGCTAGCATTGCTAGCGCCCAAATCGATAGTAGATGTTCGACTAGGAGAACGGGAGGGCCTAAGAATCGAAAGGTCATGAAGTTAACTATATGTTCAGATTTTTACAGAGGTTCCGATGAAAAGTCCATGAAGTTCACGATATGTTCAGGATTTTGTTGAGCTCTCTTTTTTGTGCCAAAAGCCCCATGGGAGGAGGTTACTGGGCGTCCAATGCCGATCATAGAAAACTGGCATTCGAAGCAAAGCAGGTTGGGACACTTACTGGCCAGACGATTGGGGGCCGGTTCAGAGTTGGCACGGAGGGCAATCGGCTGTCTGCACCGGGCTTTCCATCGACTGGCTAGAGGCCACCGAGAGAAGCTTTTTACCCAGTGGGCAACCTGCGGGAGTGCACCACCCAGCTTAGAAGAAAAAAATCGTCCAATTTGGAATCAGTTGGGCCGGAAATACAAGATGGATAAGGGGAACCTGGAAGCAGGCGGGGCGGAACTCTTTCTGGCCGTCCAAAGCTATTTTGCTCTCGTGGTGAAGCTGACAGCGCAAATATGGCTTGATATAACCAGGGCCTGCCCTAGACATGAACTTGCGGGTATGCCCAATCTGCAACAGTGGCAGGCCCTGGAGCAAGGCCAAACTGCTGTAGGTCGGTTGCTCGGACTGGATAGAGAAAATCTGTTTGGTTGGTACCTGCATCTGCCGACCCGATCACATCAGAGGTTTTTCAAGGAAGTGGTTTCCCCGATTCACACTCAGCTGCTCGATATCCTTCAGCACTGGAGCAATTCCTGGATTGGGGAAGCAGAAGAGGAGCGAACCCAACTAGGCAGAGCTGTTAGGAAGAAGCTTCCAAAAAATGTACAAAGTAATATTTCTGAAATAAAATTTCGTACATCTAGCGGATTGGCCGGCCTACTACAGAGGATACCTACCGGGACCGGCTCTACTGTGGCCAATCCCACAGAGATGCCGGACGGATGGGCGGAGCAAGTCTTCCGAGACCATTTTCAGCAGCTTTATCAAACCCTGTTGCCAGAAGCCGGGCGCCGGCGGTGGGGCGAATATGCCACAGCAGACAGTTTGGCCCGGCATGTGGTCCGGTTAGCCGGTTATCAGGGCCTACAAAGTGGTCGGTTTTTGGACCCTGCCTGCGGATCAGGCAGCTTTTTGATGGCGGCTCTTTATATATCATGGAAAAATAAACACCTAGCTTCGGCTTCTTCCCGACCGCCCCGTTGTTCGGATCCAACAGCAGCTTGTTGTTCCTCATCAGAGAAGGCCTGGCACCCGCCAGACTGGATTTTGCAGGCAACAGAGCGGATCGTAGGCTGGGATCGAAATGGGTTGGCGGTCTTGGCGGCACGGGCGAATTGGCTAATAGCCCTAGGGCCTTGGATGGACCTGAATCTGCCAAGCCAGATACCCATTTTCCTTCAGGACCTCCTCCAACCCGATTCCCTACTGACCGAACCCCTACTGACTGGTTGCTCTGAAGACCGTCTCGATTCCCCCCTCACACCTGGAGCATCGAATCCTCCTACCGAACATTTCGGTCTAGGCAAACAGATTGGGTTATGCGACCAGACCAATAGAGCACGGACACCATACCTATCCTCAGCTTTAATTCTTTCGGCTCAACCAGGCAGTTCAGTTGTCCGCCCTTCTAAAACCCCTACATTCGATTTTGTAGTGGGGAATCCCCCTTGGCTGGTGTGGGATCATTTGGAACCTGCCTATCGGCAGTTTACTGAGCCGTTGTGGCGGCATTATGGATTGTTTTCATTGTCGGCTAAAGAGGGGCGGCTGGGCGGGGCCAAAAAAGACTTGGCCGCCCTAATCACTTATGTAACCGCCGATCGGTATCTGAAACCAGCCGGCCGATTAGCCTTCTTGCTGCCCAACAGCCTGCTGCACACCCAGGGTGCCGGCGACGGCTTCCGCAGGTTCCGTTTACCGGACGGCACACCGCTGAAAGTGCTAGAAGTGGAGGATTTTTCCGCATTTCGGCTCTTCGCCAATTCCAATCAACGGACTATTGTTTTAGTCCTTCAAAAGGGGGAGCCGACGGTTTATCCGGTCCGGTATTGGCGACGACGACTAGCCCAACTTCCAAAGCCGATGGATACCCCAGCCGCAACCCATCCAGAACAAACACTCCTGTACCTAGAACCGGTCGGTGCTACCGAAGCGGAGTTGTGCTTGGCCGAGCCGATCCAAACAGATCGCCCCTGTTCCCCTTGGCGGGTTCGGCCTGCTTCGATTCAGACGGCAGCCGACACTCCAGCATCCACTCCAAAGACTAAAAGCTGCCAAGACTGGCTAGGACCGGCTGACTATGTGGCCTATCTAGGGGCTAACACCGGAGGAGCCAATGAGATCTTCTGGTTTGAACTGCTGGGCCTAGAGGATGGCAAAGTCCGGCTCCGGCCATGGAAACGGAATCCCCAAGGCCGGAAATCTCTCAGTGGCAGTTGCTCTAGTGGACCAACCCCGGACACTCGGGAGGATTTGGGTTCCTGCGACCGGAAACCGAAGATAAGCAGCCTGGCTCATTGGCTGCCTAACTGCCCATCAAGTAAAACCTCGCTCCAGGTCAGCCCACCGACTAGCCTTCCGGATGAAGGTACTGAAAGCCTAGTTCTAGAGCCGGATTTACTTTTTCCGTTGGTTCGTTGGCAAGATGTGCACCGTTGGCACGCTCAGCCTTCCTGCTGGATCCTTTTAGTCCAGGACCCGCAGCGGCGGCGTGGCTTAGAACCCACTTGGCTACAGGAGTATTGCCCGGCAGTCTGGCGGTATTTACAGCGGTGGGAAGATCGGCTTCGACGCCGGGCCGCCTACCAACGTTATCAGCCACATGCCCCCTTCTATTCGCTCTATAACGTGGGCCTTTATACGCTCAGTGCCTTCAAGGTGGTTTGGCGGCGGATGGATCGACAGCTTCGAGCCGCGGTGCTACAGCCAATAGAGACCCCCTGGGGTCCTCGACCCATTGTGCCCCAAGAAACCTGCTGTTTGATCCCCACCCAAACCGCCCAAGAAGCCTACTATTTATCGGCCTTGCTTAATAGTCGGTGGGTCAACCAGTTGGTCGAAGCCGTTAGCCTCCCGGGCAGTAAAGGATTCGCTTCGCCGGGGATGCTGCGCTGGATTCCTCTTAGACGGTTTGACCCTCGAAATGCTCGGCACCAGCAACTGGCTGAGCTTGCCCGATCAGCCCACCGCCTAGTTCTGCAAGATCAACCAGCAACTTTGATAGAGCAGCAAATTGAAATGGTCATAAAAGATCTGCTCCACCAAGAGGCTCCTGCAATCGATCAGTAAGCCTCTTATTGGGAGTAGAATTGGCTGTGCTGAAAGGTTGACCGCAGTCTGTGGCAGTTCTGTCCCTGCTGGTCGGTTTTGTTCCAGGTTGTAAAAGACTTCCGTCGCGGGAAGTAATTGGACTCTTCCCTGGCGTGGCAAAAGCCGACAAGCGAAGCTCGCCGGCTCAGGGAGGCAAAAAACCTGCTTGTTTTCCCCCTTCCGCTTCGCCTTGCCCCGTTGGAGCAGCAAGAAGTGGAAAACCTAGAGCTACTGTCTTCGGCTGAGGGTTATCTGAAATTCCTGCAGCCGTGCTTATGCAGGGATTGAGAATCTACTCCACTGCGAATCAGACCCAATCGAGGCCAGTTTCCCGTTTGATGCGTTCTTCAAAATCGCCTAGAAATCCGCCGATCACATCCCAGCGGTCCCGACGACGCAGTTCAATATCGCCCTGTTTATTGACCCGGACAATACTTTTAGGGGTAAGCCCCACTTTGGCCAGCTCCTCCGGATCCGGGCCTCCATCGGCCACTATCTGCAATAGGGTTTGACCGGTCATTTCAATAAACGGCATATCCGACGTCCTCCTGCCTGATAGCAATCTTCATTTCCATCTTAACCGGTTTTTGGGGAGGGTCAACCTCCTAGAGGAGGCTCTTCTGAGATCCGGATTTTGGAGGTTTGCAATGGGTGTTTTGAGCTGAGGGCCCTAGCAGCTTCCCTCCTGGAAAATAGGACTTTTGGGCATTCTGGGAAATTGCTCAGGTAAACTGCTTTTTTCGTAGAAATGCCGTTTCCGGAGAGTCTCTTTGTTCGGCTTTTACTACTTTTTGTGACGCCTTTTATTTCAGGACCTGCTGGATGATTCGAACGAAAATTTTTTTATACTATTTTGGTTCCCTCCATGTCCGGCCTCGTATATTGAGTCGCTAGCGCTGCTAGCCTTATATAGGAACCTCTGGATAATTTAAAGGAGGGACCTCTGTAAAAACATGAACATATAGTGAACTTCGGGTACTTTTGATTCTTTAGCCGTTTGGTTGTCCGACCTGGATACCTACTATCTATAGAGGTCTCCAATTCTAGTATCCCTATATGTTTTGTTAGAGTGAGGGCAAGCAAATATATTCAGTTTTTGCCGAGGTTCCAATAGATGTTTGGTTAGAAGCAGTTAAAGTTTATCGAAATGAAAGTTCATAAGAATCACTATATGTTCAGTATTAGGCAGAGGTTCCTTCAGAAGGCCAGGTTGTATGAGTTCTTTGTTCGGCAAATTTCTTAGCTCGACTTTTGCCATTTTTTGTAACCTCTTTTATTTCAAGAAGTTAGGTTTTGAGGACTGTTTGTTCAGCGGGTTTCCCAACTCCAATATCTTCAAAGGGTTAGAATACCCAAAGGGGTCTGGACCCCGGAAATTAGCAAGAGTCGAGCTTAGAGGCTGTTCTAAAAGCATTTTCTATGGTGAAAGGCAGTTTCCTTCCTAAATACTCCAGAATTCCCAAAGTCCTTGTTTTTAAGGAATGCGAGGATAGAAAACGGTCGGCCCAAACCCATTGGCAACGCCCAACTCTCAATTTCAGGACAGCCTCTTAACTCGACTTTTGCCAATTTTGGGTCTTCTGCCAAAAAAGGAAACGTCGAACTCCTTGGAAATATTTGACTTAGGAAACAGCATGAACAAAAGGACGGTTCGTCGTAACCACTGGAGACGAAACAGGTTAGGGAAAATGGCAAAAGTCGAGCTTAAGGCCTATATTTTCAGAGGGTTAGGATATCCAAAGGAACCTCTGCAGAATTCAAGGGCGATATTTTGATACCATGTTGGCTGTCTTTCCTCTAACACCACATATAGAGCTGGAGCATTGCTAGTACCCGATAGATAGTAGGTGTTCGGATAGAAGAACCGAACGGCTATAGAATCAAAAGTCCATAAAGTTCGCTACATGTTCAGGATTTTGCAGAGGTTCCCAAAAAAAGGGCTGCCACCTAGAAATTGGCATAAATCGAGCTGAGGGGATATTGGAAGGAGATAGAGAAGGAGGGGACAAATTTTTGTGCAGAGGCCGATGCGATTCGATACATTTTTAAGTTCCTGCCTGTTGGGCTCAACTAGCCCCTAAACCCACAAGATGTTGGACAAGAAATGCCTCACCTGGATCGGTCGGGAAAGTACAGGCCAACAGAACAGAGCTTCAACAACGGCGTTGTTCCGATGGGTCCGAGGAGGGTAAAAGCCCTTGCCGACGGCACTCAGCGCAGCGGCCGGTTACAAAAAGCCGATGACTGACTATCTCAAAATCGTATTCTTGAGCTACTCGGGCACACAGCCGAGCGATAGCCTCGCTATGGAATTCAATCAGCCGATTGCACGACTGACAATATAAATGATCATGCTGAGGATATCCATAATCATGCTCATAGACATTCCGGCCGCCTAAGGGCATCTTCTTCAGCAGGCCTGCTTCGTCCAATTCTGCCAGGGTCCGATAGACCGTTGGGCGAGAGACCCGGCGACGGGCAATGAGTTCCTGAAGATGTTCCAGCAGCTCTTCAGCGTCGAAGTGGTCGTGGTGGCTGAATACTTGTTCAACAATTAGCCGCCTTTGACTGGTTAACCGTTTGCCTCGACTGCGAAGAAACTCGGCAAACCGCTCCAATGGGCTAACAGCCACCCGAACCGAGCGAAGCGCATACCGCCCTACCATTTAGCTAATTTCGTCCAATAGCCGATCCAGAGCAATTTGGAGCTTTTCGGGCGTTTCATAGGTCCCGGCGGCAATTTCCGCGCGAACCCGGGCCACCAGATCCGCCCGAATCCCCGGCACCTGCCGAGCCCTTTCTAACGCCTGGGCTGCTTCGGAAATGGTCAGTTCATCCTGAATCGGCCCCGCGGGCGTAGAATGAGCCGCCTGCTCTAATCGAATTCCATGCGGCGGCCCAATCGGCTGCGCCCCATGCACACGCTGCGGACCATAAATCTCCATCCTACTGTCCTCCGAAGCCCATAAAGCCCAAAGAACTCCCAATCCCTCTTCTCATTCAATTTTACTTTATTTTGCTGTGCGTTTGCTAGCCCCCGGTTGGTAAATCCATAACATTCAGCCTAGCAAACCATACCATTTCTGCCGAGGAGACAATCCGCCCCGTTGCCCTACCGGCAACACAGCAATATTGCCGAAGGAATTGCCAGCTACAGCGGCCTTCTGGAATCGGGGCACAAGACCAGCGGCTTTCTATCCTCGGCCCTCGCTGGTGGCCCTCCCCCACCCCAGCCTTCCCGAGCCTCAGGGGAGGGGAAGAAAAATTAAGGTCATTCCATTCAGCTAAAATGTTTCGCAAATCCTAAAAAGATTTTCCTCAGTTCTTTGTCCTGCCTGATTGTATTCCCCGCCCAGAGGCCTCAACGCCAGCGTTGCTTCATCCTCCCCTCTTATCGACCGAACTCCGGAACTACCCCAGGCAAAGGTTCAATAAACATTTAGTATCAAACGCCATTTACCTAGCGTTTTATGGAAAAATTGCCGAATACTAACAAGCTCCTTTTTAAGCGATTTGGATTACCCTAAGCTGATGAGACTTTTAACCCCCAAAAGGTTGCAAGAACTTTTTTCCATATATTTTTCTGTCATCGTCCCAACTGCCACATCCTCCTTCGCCCTCCGCAGGGAGACCACCGTCACTCCCTTGAGCACTACTGCTACTAAGCGCTACGCTCGGAAAAGCCATAGGGTTCGGCCGAAGGATCAACTTTTGCCAAATCTTCTGGCTGAGAGGGAACAAGTGGGTAGCCAATATAGAAAAGATTGGGGAATCCTACAAGAGAAGCTGGCAAGTTTTTGGTGAGCGGAGGGGGCGAAATTTCGTCACTCCCAGGCCACTTCTCCAGTAGGCTCCTTTGGATGCTATCCTGAAATTGGGATTTTGAGGTTTCCCCAGAGGTTTTGGCCGACCGACCGCGATCCTCAAAACTTCTTAAAAATAGGGATTTTGGAGATTCTAGGCAATAAGAGGGGAAGCTACTTTCCTCCTAAAAACGCTTTTCAAGGAAGGATCTTAAGATGCGGCAAGAGACCTTTGGTAAGCTAGATAAAATAAGGAGTTTGGATAATGCTTTCGCCGAGTTGCAAAACCGCTTATCCTCAACAGGGAATAGATCGTCTGAACCGAAGAAAAGCCTTTCTGCGGTAGCCGTTGCCACTGCCAGAGGCTCTGTTGAAAGTTTGTCGCAGTCTAGGGAGGTTTTGCCCATATTGTGGGTTTTCCTTCAGTTTTAGTTGGGTTTAGGCCTCCGACTGGAAAGGGTTTCAACAGAGCCACTGCCAGACAAAAAGTCAACCACCCACAGAACAGTTTAAAATCCCGGAATAATCTGTTTGGCTAGTGGGCTCCCCTTTTATAGGCATTGCGTGCCCCCTCCCCGCTACTCTGTCCCACCCGCAAGGTGTCGCCATGCTCCATTATGGAATAGCTACCAATGCCAGGATCCAGAAGATGGACCAAAACACTTATGGTGTTCAATTTGCTGGGCCCTAAATTGCGATCTGGTTTCTCTGAACCGGTGAAGGGCCTCTGTTAGGGGATTGTTCCTAGAAACTGTTGTTTCCTAACAACTTGTCCCAAAAGGCAGTTCCGTAAGGAAATAGTTTCCTGGTCGGGAGGAGCTCGAATCCCGGACCATCCTATGTGCATCTATGTTCAAAGGAATCTGTGCATAATCTGGTGGAAATATTTTTATGCTATTTTGGTGCAATGTTCCCAACCCCAATATGGAGGGCGCTAGGATAACTAGTACTCCATAGATAGAGGGGACCTTTGCATAATCCTGTGAACATATAGCGAACTTGATGAATTTTTGATTCGATAGACTACAGTTGTCTCCATCTCAAAATGCCTACTATGTGTAGGGGCTAACCGTCTAGTAACCCAATATATTTGGCTAGATCCGGAGGAAACCAAAATGGTATAAAAATATCTTGCTCGAATTATGCAGAGGTTCCATAGTTGTTGGGGGAGAAGAACTTACCAGCTATAGGATCGAAGGTTCATATAAAGCACCATGTGTTCAAAATTTTTCAGAGGTGTCCAAAGTATTGCGGCCAGGTATGGACCCCCCCAAAACCCAAGCAAAATGCCTATCTACCAATTTCAGGTTAGGTTCTAAGGGAACAATGGCAGCTTAAGCATAAGATAGTGCCATGGTGGGGCTCTGTTGAAACCGTTTCCGGTTTGGAAGCCTACCCCCGCAAAACTGAAGCAAAATCGACCAGCATGGGGAAAACCTCCGCAGACTGCGGACATCCTTTCAACAGAGCCCCATGGTGGAAGAGAAATAAGTTCAGTCCATTCGGCTGAAATGGTAGGAAGGAACCTCTGCAAAATGCTGAACATATACTGAATCTAGGAACGTTTGATTCGGCGGGGATGAGCCACCCCATTCAACTCGACTTTTACCATTTTAGGCCTTCTCCCGGAAGGGAAAACCTCTAACTCCTTGTAACTATAGGACTCAGGAAACTGTGTGAGCAAAAGGAAGTCTCGTCGTAACTACTGGAAATAAAAGGACTTAGGAAAAATGCAAAAGTTGAGATTCAAAGACCTAGTATATATTCGGTTGCTGGCAGTGCTAGCAACGCTATAGTTAGGTTAGGGGTGGAGGGGATGCAAATGGTGTAAAAATACATTTGTGTTATGGAGAGGTTCCCGAATCTTTAGCCAATCAGGCCGGGAGGGCCAAGATAAAGAAATAGAGCGGATCTTTTGAGCAAGCAGTTTACCGCTGCCAGATCAGGCCCAAGGAAACCCCCTGATAATAGACCATGCCATTGTTGTTGAGGCGGTTGTCGGGATTGGGGTGGAATTTGAGTTGTTCTGGGGCTAAAGCCACCCCCACAGCCCACATCATATCCCAAGAGGCCCGTAAAGAAAGATTGGGCCGAAGATGATAATAGCCCACCACCGAAACCTCTCCCAAAAGAGCTACATCGTCTTCCCGGTCCCGGAGCCAGACGTCGAAAGAGGTGTTGGTCGTCGGGTCAGAGGCTCGGATTCGGCTTGTATGGCCCGCAAAGTCGATGCAAGGGACAAGCTTGCATTCGCCACCCCATTCCACCGTACATTGCCGATATTTTACATCCAGCCCAAATTGCAGCCCTAACATCTCATTGTAAGTATTTACATCATATCGGCCCCAGGTGTTGGCCTGCTGAGTCCGGTTACCGTTAGAATCATAAAATTCGGTTACTCCCTCGGCCAAGAAGTTGCACTGCTCTTGAAGAGAAAAATATCGAATACCCACTAGATAGGTACCATAGATGCCTGGGACACACTGACGGCGCCAATGGCCGTTCGGATGCAGCACAAGCCTGTCCGGCCGACCCCGAGGCACAATCCGCAAATTCACCTCTACATTATGGAGGCGAGATTCATAGTAGAGCTGGTGATGGTCTGCCCGGTCAAAACCGCCGATGCCGCTAAACATTCCGTCCCGATCCCGGGTATAGGGAGTAAATAAGTTCCCAAAAGTAATGGTCTGCTGATTGGTCCCACTGCCGGTCGTAGAGCTAAGCCGCTGCGTGGCATACACGTCCCGAGTTTCCTGCCAGGTATTGAAGCCAAAGTAGATAGCTTCGGCATAAAGATCGGTGTTTTCCCGAGCTGGACGAAGATAATGGCGCAAAACGGCCGCATACCCAGCCGCCACATCGAAACTGGGACTCCGAGTGCCCATGACCCCAGTAGTAAAGAACACTTGTTCGTCATCGACAGTGGCAAAACCGCCTACTCCACTAATGCGCATCCGGCGCGGCCTAGACCGGTGCCAGATGGTAACCCGTTGGTCGATATACCAATCGGGCATGAAATTGGCTCCATGGCCGCATAAATCGCAAAACGGTCCTACCCCCATCAGCTCTTCTTCCCATAAGGGGTAGGACTCCATTTCGGAGGGTGTGGAAAAGCGGTCGTTTTGAGAGGGCGGGCGGAACGTACCTATTTCGGGAGGCGCTTCTGGCACCCCGGAAATAGGACTTTTGGCCTCTTCCGCAGAGGGCACAACTTCAGGTTCAAAAGCGCTCTGGCGGATTCTGCCCACCCCATCCGCTGCTTTGCTGAGCCAACCAGGGGCCGAACCAAGCTCCTGGGCCTGGCACCAGCACGCCATCCCAAATAGCCCTATCAATCCAAATATCCACCCAAATCCGGTTTTCCCACACATATTTTTGAGCCTACCAAGAGGTGTTTGGACACGACAGCTCATAGCTTTCTTCCAAACTTTCTTTTTCCAACCCAAGGCATGGACCACACTCTGGCAGTTCCTTCCTCTTCCCCTGGATACAACTTCCCCTGGATACAATGATTCGATTCTGTGTAGTGTCCGAGGGCGAAAATGCTCCCAAAGCTGAACCTCACGGCTGGCTTCCCCAACTGGCTGGGAGGGGGAGAGGTATGGAACCAGTTAACAGCCTGACCCGAGGATTTGCCGGAGGGTAAATCGGCAAAAGAAAGCCCGGAACAAAAGGAATAATCGTTAAAATCCGAAAAATACTTCCAAACCCCGTTGTTGATAGCACTTCTTCAGAATGTTTAAATTGTGTATTTTTTACAGATTACCCATCCCATAAATATCCAAAAGACCCCTTCATCGGTCTCGCAGGTATAGACAAGGTGGCGTGAAAGTATTCGTATCACTTTAGGCAAATGCCGAAAGTTCGTTGGAGAACAAAGAAGGGGAGAAAATAGGCAATATAGCTAAAATAGTTTCTGAAACCATGCTCCTCCCGATCTTCCAACGGATCTTTCCTAAAGGATGCAATTTCCCCAAAGTGCAATTAGCTTCTTTCGGAAAGGTTCGTTTTCCCCCTATTTGGGTCGCTCACTTGCTGCCATTGTGATGGGAAATACCTACTAACGATATGTATAACAGCCAGCTTTATCGGTAACCATTCAGCCGACTAAAGGCTGGGTATTTGTGGTCCAAAAAGCTACTTGGGCCCTTGCAGCCCAACCGGGCATCCGCCCTTGGCCTCGGGCCAACAAGACATCCATAGGATCACAAAACCCCCGTTTGCCCTTCCACAGGAATGCCTTGCTGGTCCGCTGGACTAAAAGATATTACCTTCGATGTTTTAAGGAATTGGCCCCCTGGTTTCGTACGCGATGTCAAGGGCAGCTTTCTCGCTGGGGCTGAGGGATTGCCTGAAATAGCCATTGGAGTGGCCCAGGGCAACTTATATAGAGTGTGCCAACGGGGGCAGAGCACCCGAATCCCCAGTTTGGAGTATAATTGCCCCTCCAGAATAGGGGGCTTGCCGGAATGCACTCCGGACCTTCCCAAACCGCTCGCTGTTATACACATCTTTGGGATGGATTTACACTAACCACACCAGCAAATTATTTCCCTACCTAGGGGGATAACAAACCTTTCAAAAGAAGCCAATGGTTACTTTGGATAAATTGCACAAATTTAGGAGGATTATTTAAAAGGTCTGGAGGTGTTTGGTTTTAGAAAATGGTTTGTCTATATTTTCTATTTGATCCATTCTGTGTTGTTCAACGAGTTTTCCTGCCTTGCCTAAAGCGATGTCCAAGCGTCTGAACTCTAACTTGTGGATAACAGCGAGCCCAAACCGACCCTGCTAGGGAACTATCAGGGAGCGACTTTTTCTGCCAAATCCACGGAGTACATTAAGTAAAACGCGAAAGGGACTTGGACGATGCCTTGCCGGGGAGTTCGTGGAGCGACAACGGCAGATGCCAATACCAGTGAGGCCATCCTGACAGCCACTCGTCAACTGTTGGCCTTAATGATTCGGCAAAACGGCATCCAGAAAGAAGATGTGGCCAGTGCCATTTTTACTACTACCAAAGACCTGGATGCCGAGTTTCCGGCCTTGGCAGCTCGGCAGTTAGGTTGGCTGGATGTGCCGCTATTGTGTGCCTACGAACTGAGTGTGCCTGGGGCTTTAGAGCGGTGCATCCGGGTGCTGATCCATTGGAACACGGACAAACCAGCAAGTGAAATTGTCCATGTGTATATTAAAGGGGCGGTGGATCTTCGGCCCGACTTGTCGAAGTTGCCTCCGGTTGATTGGGAGGAGCTAGAGCGATGGATTCAAGCCCATCTGAATACCCAGGCCCGTTCCATTCGCAAACTGCCCCCTACGGAACCACCAAAAGAGTTCCGCTAATTCCCTTTTTGTTAGAAAAGAGCATTTTCCCGGAAGGGAGAGACTTGGGCATAAGATGTATCTGAGCTCGACTTTTGCCATTTTTGGCTTCCGCCCTGGACGGGCAAAACTCTAAGTCCATGGAACTATTGGCGTTAGGAAATTGGGTGAACAAAAGGAGGTTTCGCCGTAACTATTGGAGGCAAAACAGGTTAGGAAAAATGGCAAAAGTCGAGATTTATGGCGACTTTCCATTTACTGACAGGAAATCTCTAAGGGATTGTGGTAGGCGGGAGTACTCTGGCTGGGCTGTTCGGGGGGCAATTGCCGGAGTAGGTTTACCATCTCCAGGGCGGCTAAAGCGCATTCGATGCCTTTGTTGCCGACGCGGCTAGTGGGTTGATCTTTGCCTAGGGTGGGCACTTGGCCGCCTGAACGGGCGATGGCTTGTTCCAAGCTGTTACAGGTTAATACGCCGAAAAGGACAGGCAACCGATACTGGACGCCCAATTGGGCCAAGCTGAGGCTGACCGCTCGGTTGATATGTTGGTCATGGCTGGTTTCCCCGCGGATGACGGCACCTAGGCAAACAATGGCCACATATCGGCCGCTGGCAGCCATTCGAGAAGCTGCCGTGGGAATCTCAAACGCCCCGGGCACCCAGGCCACCTCAATCTGGTCGTCTGAGACGCCATGCTCTAACAGCGTCCGAATAGCTCCGTCCAAAAGCCCTCGGGTGATCGTCTCATTATACCGAGATACGACAATGGCAAAACGTCCTTCCGGTGCTTGATGATTGCCTTGGTAAACCTTCATCGCCTAAACCTCTCTGCTAAGGCAACCGGAGAAATTTACCGTCTCTTCCGACCTAGTATATACAGGATTGCTAGTACGCTACATATACGGGGTGGGTAGATCAAGTCCTTCAAAAGTCTAGGCAACGGATAATATTTATTTCTAAGTCCTTAATTGCTAAGAAGATAAGGAAATGATTCCTCTCTGCGGCCAAAACCTTTCGGACCAAAATTTTCAAACCGCTTTCTCCGAAAGCCCGCAAACAAGCATTCCAGAAGGCAAGCAACTTTAAGACATTGGAGGTATATCGGAGGTATATCCCATAGCCTTCTTGGTACAGAGTGATCTCAGCGAGGATTTTTCAGGCGGTTAAGCCAAAGTTTTTCCTCTGGCCTCCGGCCCGAACCCCACTAGGCCACCCAACCCCTAGAAAGGCCCTCATTAACCCCCAAGAGGTTTTCTTTTGTTCCCTCCTCAGACCGCACGAAGAGAAGATGATATAACTCTTTCAGAAATAAGAAGTTACGACAATTTTCTTTCCCCGATCATCAGTTTGAACTCCTGAGATAAAACCGCCAATAGGCATCTAATCAAAGGTGCATATGGTTGAGCAATGAGTTCGAGATTTTATACAGGGGCGGGAGAAAATTTCGTTCGGGGAGCCATATGTAACCGGCGGGCATTAGGATCTATCCGCATTGGCGGACCAATCTCAGATTCAAAGAATCGCTCCTGGAAAAGGCATAAGATCTGAGCAGCCGAGGGGTTTCGCCCCGAAATCCGGCCTCGGCAAAACCGGCGCTGGACTCTGCTGCCATAGCTCGCTGTGATACACACATTCTTGGGAGATGTTTCCCATTCTAACGGCAGCAATTTTGTGCCTCAAACAGGAGGTGCGACTGATTTTTTGTGCTCCGTTTAGTTCGACTTTTGCCAAATTTCCTAACTTCTTTTCTGCTCAGGAGTTACGGCGCCCCTTCCTTTTGTTCATGCAATTGCCTAACTCTAGTAATTCCAAGCAGTTGGGGCTTTCTTCTTTCGACAAAAGGCTAAAAATGGCAAAAGTCGAGTTTAGAGGATTTGACGAAGATAGGTTGCTCTCTGCACCATCGAATCTCTCCTTCCCCTGGTAGCTCCCACAGTCCAACAGGCTCCGTACTGTAGAGGCCAGGAGTCGGACGAAGGAGTTTAAATCCCTATATGTCGGGGAGGAAAAAGGGAATGAAACGGGTTTGTTCTATAGGTTAGGTGCGGCTGTGTAAAGCAGGTTTGCAGGTGGCCGAAGCCTATTTCTCTATATTGCCTATGTTGCCCAATTAACCCACAAAATTTCAGCCGCACCCCCAAACAGGGGAATAACGAACCTTTCAAAAGAAGCTACTTGTTCCTTTGGAGAAATTGCAGCGTTTAGGAAAGAATCACTTCCAAGAGCAAAAAGTGTTTGGTTTCAAAAACTGTCTTAGCTAGATCGCCTATTGTATCCATTCTGCGTTGTTCAAGGAGCTTTTGGTATTTGCCTAAAGTGAAGTTCGAATGCGTCAAAGTCAACTTGTGTATAACAGCGAGCTGCCATAGGGGGGAGGCGAAAGATTTGCCGTCTTAGGAGTTCCTCCGGCCTTCTCCCGATTCCTCCCTATGAGGTATAGATACCCATGCTTACGTGAGGCAGAGGCAGTTTTGTGCCTGGAGGGAAGTTCCTTATCTGCTAACATTCAAGCTCATCAGGAATTCGGCGTTACTGCGGGTTTTTTGCAGACGGGTGACCAAAAGTTCCATTGCATCTACGGGATTCATTTCGTTCAGCACTCGGCGCAAGATGCAAACCCGGCGATATTCTTCTGGATCCATAAGCATTTCTTCTTTTCGGGTGCCGCTACGGTTGATGTCAATGGCAGGCCAGATTCGTCGATCCACCAGCCGGCGATCCAGGACAATCTCTAGGTTGCCGGTTCCTTTAAATTCTTCGAAGATGACTTCATCCATTTTGCTGCCGGTGTCGATCAGTGCCGTGGCGATAATGGTAAGGGAACCGCCTTCTTCCACTTGTCGGGCAGAGCCGAAGAAACGTTTCGGCCTCTGAAGTGCATTGGCGTCCAGCCCTCCGGATAGGATCTTTCCCGAGGGTGTACATTCATGGTTCCAGGCTCGGGCCAAGCGGGTGATCGAATCCAAAAAGATGAGCACATCATGACCGTATTCGACCATCCGTTTAGCTTTTTCTAGGACCATTTCCGCCACTTGGACATGTCGGCTCGGCGGCTCGTCGAAGGTGGAGCTAATGACCTCACAGTTTTTCCCTTTGACCTGCCGTTCCATGTCGGTAACTTCTTCTGGCCGCTCGTCAATCAAAAGCATGAACACATATAAATCGGGATAGTTGGCCAGGGCTGCCTTGGCCATCTTTTGCATCAGGATGGTTTTGCCAGCTCGAGGTGGACTGACGATCAGGCCACGTTGGCCAAAACCAACCGGCACAATCAAATCCACCACCCGGGTGTTGATCTCATCAGGGGTGGTTTCTAGAACAATCCGCCGATATGGATGCAGAGGGGTCAGCTCCTCGAACAGCGGCTTTTTAGCCAACAGATTCGGATCCTGATAGTTGATCGCCTCCACTCGCAGAAGTGCGAAATATCGTTCGTTTTCTTTCGGAGGCCGGATCAGACCAGAAACGGTTACCCCAGTACGAAGCCCAAACCGTCGAATCTGACTAGGGGACACATAAATATCATCGGGGCACGCCAGATAATGATACTCTGGACTTCGTAAAAACCCAAACCCATCCGGCAGGATTTCCAAAGTGCCTTCTCCGTACATCAACCCGCTGGTTTTAAGCCGCTCCTTGAGGATCAAGAATATCAAATCCTGCCGTTTCATGCCCATGTAATCGGTTAAGTTTTCTTTGCGGGCTTCTTCAATGAGTTCGGCCATGGACATTTTTTGCAATTGCGCTAGCAACGAGTCGCCCGAACGTCGAAGTTCATCCAGACGTTGGTCAGTTTCTTCGTCGTCTAAATAGCCTTTTTCCATCAGTTCTTCGGCGATCGACAGCGGCTCTTCTTCTTCGTCATAGGGATTAGGTTCTCGGGAGGAGTCCGGAGTCGGGCTGGTGGACATGTGATTAGATATCGGACGCGAAGCAGAACCCGACATCTCCTCAGAGGATGGGCTTTTGCTTGTTATCTCCGCTGCAGTTTCTGAGGTGGTCCCTTCCGTCGCTGTGGGTCGTTGTTCCATAGGAGGGTTACTGGTTGTCTGCAACTGTTTGGAGGCCGCTGGTGTTTCGGAAAAGCCTTCCTCAGCCAGGGCAAGGCTGGTATCTTGCGAAGAAACACCGGAGGCTTCCAGGCTGGAAACGGTTTGTTTGCCTTCTAGCGATTCTGAGACCGGAACACCCTCCTGCCCACCAACAGAGTCTTTCGGGCCAGAATTCCTCCTGCCCGGGTTCTTGATTCCTGCAGCAGCTCGTTTGGAGCGACTACGTCCTGTGGGAGGAGAAATGGCTGGCCCATTGGCACCGGAGGAATCTGCCGAAGAGTGCACCGGAACAGAATTCCCCTGGAGAGGTATTCCCTCCGCCGGTGGGTCCTCCGGCAAACCCGTACTCACAGACTTCTTTAGCGGCATATTTTCTTGGCTAGGGGGATTTTGTGCCGCAGAGCTTTGAGCGGGTTCGGAGATCGAACAACGGTTCTTATTTCCGTTACGTCGGAGTCGATTTGCTAAGGGAGAATGTTTATCTTCGCACATAAGGGATACCTCCTCTCAGAGGAGGAGCGTCAAGGCAGGAAACCAGCGGTAAAAACTACGTAACACCTCAGCCAAGTGAAATGATTTGCCTCTCTGATGTTAGGAGAGGACGGCGCCCGAAGCTAACCGGCAGGAGGAGAAAAACTCCTGCTTCTTTTCCTCCTTCCGCCTCACCCTAACTCTCTTGGAGCAGCAGGAAGTGAGCAGAGAGACATAGCGGACTCCACTGGGCTGAAGTGCTACAAAAGTACCACGGAAGGCGATTACTCTACGGTTAAAAAGATCCCTTATGGATAAGCAGGTCCTGGGACGAGGGATTGCCAAAATTGAAGGACTTGCCTGCGAGTGTGTTCAAGGGATCCGGAGTTATCAATAATTATATCCGCTCGGAGACGTTTTTTGTCTAGGGGCCATTGGACAGCTTCTCGGGCGGCAAACTGCTCGGCGGACCAGCCGCGCTGCAACGCCCGAGCCTGACGAAGCTCCAAGGGTGCATCCACAAAAACTAACTTATCACACCACCGATCCCAGCCTACTTCCAGCAACAGCGGAGCATCTAAGACTGCGGCTGGGCAGCCGGCCTCGGCCAACTCCTGGGCCTGTTGACGTAATAATTGGCCGATTTCCGGATGGGTGAGCTGTTGCAAGTAAAGGCGATCCTGCTCGGCTTGTGGGGATGGACCGAAGACTCGTTGGGCCAATCGGGACCGATCCACCAAGCCGTCGGGGCCCAAGACCTCCTGACCCCAGCGTGCCCGGACCGCCTGTAGGATATGCGGCAATCGAAGGACCTGATGGCCTGCTTGGTCGGCATCCAAAATCCCGGCCCCTAGGCGGGCAAATTCTTGAGCCACTAGGGTTTTGCCGCTGGCTACCCCCCCTAAAAGCCCAATAATCCTCATGGGCCTGCGGTCTCCACTGGATGTAAATCGGCCCAATTCGGGCCAACAGTTACATCCACCTTTAAAGGTACCTGCAACGACCAAACTCCCCCCATTTCGGATTCTATTAATTTAGCTAATTGGGGTACTTCTTCCTGGGGGCATTCAAATACCAATTCGTCGTGAATTTGAAGGATCATCCGACTCTTCAGGCCCTCCTGCCGAAGCCGACGCCATACGCCCAACATGGCCAATTTAATTAAATCGGCGGCTGAACCTTGGATAACGGTGTTGATGGCCGTCCGTTCGGCTAGATTCCGTTGACGACCAGCCTCTGGTCGGACTCCCTCAATGACTCGCCGACGCCCGAGAATAGTTTTAACATATCCTGCTTGATGACATTCGGCTAGAGTGTGCCGCAAAAATTCTTCGATCCGAGGATACCCCCCAAAATAGGTATCAATAAATTGTGCTGCTTCCTCCGGACTAATCCCTAATTGCTTGGAAAGTCCAAAGGCGGTCTGCCCGTAGATGACACCGAAATTGACCGCCTTTGCCCGGCGGCGCATCTCTGGGGTTACCTCCTCCAGCGGCACTCCGAAAATCTGGCTTGCCACCCGGGCATGGATATCTTCGTCTCGGCGAAAGGCCTCGCAAAGCCGTTCATCCCCGCAATAATGAGCCAAAATCCGAAGTTCAATCTGGGAATAATCGGCCGACACCATCTGCCAGCCTTCCTGACCGGGCACAAAAGCTGAGCGAATCTCCCGGCCCTCTTCGGTGCGAATAGGAATATTCTGCAGATTCGGATCGCTGGAGCTGAGCCGCCCGGTGGCTGTTACTACTTGATGAAAGGAGGCATGAATCCGGCCAGTAACCGGGTGGACCATTTCGGGTAATGCATCTACGTAAGTGCTTTTGAGCTTGGCATATTGGCGATATTGGAGGATTTTAGCGGGCAGGGGATCCTGGGTAGCTAATTCCTCCAGCACTTCGGCGTCGGTACTGGAGCCGGTCTTAGTCCTTTTGAGAGGTTGTAATCCCCGCTGTTCAAAGAGCACCTCCTGCAGTTGCTTCGGCGAATTAATATTAAAGCGTCTGCCTGCCAAGGCATAGATCTCTTGTTCCAAGGCTTCCATTCGTTGGCCGTATTGGCGGCTGAGCTGTCGGAGCCGATCCACATCCACCCGAACCCCCCAAAACTCCATGTCCGCTAATACACCAATCAGGGGAATTTCTACCTCCCTGAAAAGCTGCTCCAACCCTTCCTGGGCCAACCGCCGAGCAAGGATGGGCCGTAACACCACCGGCAACACAGCATCTTCGCCGGCGTATTCTGCTATCCTGGCTACCGGCACTTCATCCATCCGTTTTTGTTGTCGGCCAGTGCCAATCAGTTGAGAGATTTTGATGGTGGAGTGGCCTAAATACCGACGAGCAAGTTCATCCAGATTATGGTTTCTGCTGCCCGGTTCCAATAGGTAGCTTGCCAGCATGGTATCGAAACTAACCCCGGCCAGTTCTACTCCAGCCGAGCGCAGCACCACCATATCATATTTGAGGTTTTGGCCGATCTTTTCAATGCCAGGGTTTTCCAAAAGAGGCCGGAGCCGTTGTAAGACCAATTGGGGATCTAATTGTACATCTCCAGGGGGGGACCGAACAGGAATATACCACGCCCGCTGATCCTCTGTAGCCAAAGCATACCCAACAATCTCTGCCCAGCGGGGCCAAAGATGCGTGGTTTCCAAGTCGATACAAACCAGCTTCTGCTGCTGTAACAGAGCCACCACCTCTTGGAGCTTTTGATCGCTGTCCACAATCTGGCAGTGGATTTCTAGCCGTTTTTGTCGGGCAGGCCGAGACGGCTCTCCTATCGGCAGAGCAGCCACTTTGGCAGCCAAACTGCGAAAGCCCAATTCCGAAAGGATTTCCAAAGCCTTTTGTCGGTCGAAGCGGCCCGTTCGGCCAGTTTCCCAATCCACCTGAATCGGCACATCAGTGCGTAAGCGAACCAACTGACGGCTTAATAATGCTTGGTGCCAAAACTTTTTAATATTTTCCCGGCGTTTTTCGCCAGGAATTTCCTCTACATGCTCCAAAACTCCCTCTAACGTTCGGTGTTTAACCAATAGTTGGCTGGCCAGTTTTGGGCCAATCAGAGGAATACCAGGTATATTATCAGTTGGGTCCCCCACTAATGACTGAAAATCAATTACCTGTTCGGGTGATATTCCCCACTCCGCTCGGAGACTTTCCCGATCATAAACCTCATTTTTCCGGATATTAAATATTCGGATATGTTCGGAAAGCAATTGCCGGGAGTCTTTGTCGGAAGTTACCAGAAAACAATCACCCCCTAGCTGTTCCACCTGCCGGGCTACCGTGGCCATAATGTCGTCGGCCTCATACCCGGAAAGGCTCAACCGACCTAACCCCAATGCATCAATAAGGTTATGAATAATCGACATCTGGGGAATCAAATCTTCATGCATGGGAGGGCGGTTGGCCTTATAAGCGGAATAAATCTCATGCCGAAATGTCGGTCCGATCGAATCAAACACACAAAATAAGTAATCTGGCCGCTTCTCCTCCAGCAAAAACAAAATATCCCGGGCAAATCCATATACAGCACTCACAGGAAGACCTGTGGGACTAGTCATTTCCGGCAACGCATGAAAGACCTGATGGATTAGCGAATGGGCATCCACCAGATATACGGTTTTGCCATGTAAGTCCGGAACCCCCTGCGCACCTGAAAATTCTTTAGCCCCAGACTCTCCGGCACACACCGTCTCCGCCCCCCCCCGGTCGGTGTCCATTGCCGGAGGCGTCTGGGGTTTTTGTTTCTCCATGCCGGGTAAAAGAGGTTGTTTGGCACGTTTTTTGGCCATGATAAACGTTCTCCCCGCTTAATCGCCCCCTATTCTTCCGTCAAACATAACTTTAGAGCACGGGCACCAATAAGCCTGAAAAAATCTGGTTCGGAAAGGCTCTGGAAAGATTTCGGCTGTCTGAGTTTTGCTCATGCAGGCCGATTTTGTCCCGGTTTTGGCAGGTTTAAGTCTCCGCCCGGAAATGCTCTTTAACAGAGCTTTCGGAAACTCTTCAGCCCAATGCAGTTTTTTCTCCCCTACCCCGAAGCTCTCTGTAATACACACATCTTGGGATGCATCTCCCCTCACAACAGCAGCAAAGCATTGCTCCCAATAGGGGGATACCCAACCTTTAATGAAGCTAATTGTTACTGGAGAAATTGCATCATTAGGAAAGATCAGAAGATCAGGAAGTGTTTGGTTTGCGACACTGTTTTAGCTATATTGCCCATTTTATCCATTCTGCGGTTTTGCGAGATTTCAGGATTTGACCACAGTTAGCTTTCTAACCACGTTAACTCTAAACTTGTGTATAACAGCGAGGCACTCCCAAGAGGGCTCACTGTTATACATATCGTTGGGAGGTATTTATCATCACAACGGCACCAAGTGAACGCCTCAAATAGGGAGAAAACGAAACTTTCGAAAGAAGCTAATCGCTACTTTGGAGAGATGGCATACTTTAGGAAGATCAGCAGGTGCATGGTTTCAGAAACTGTCTTAGCTACATTGTCTATTTTAGCCATTCTGTCTTTCTTCAACGAGCTTTTGGCATTTGCCTAAAGTGATATATTCGCACACTTCACCCCCCACTTATGTATGACAACGAACCCTTCGGAAGGAGAGGCTTCTTTCCATGGGGGAAGAAGCGATTTCGCTGGTTAGTGAAAGTGTTACTATTTCTAAACGCAACTTTTGCCATTTTTGTAGCTTCTTTTACATCAATGAGTTAGGCTTTGAGGACTCTTTGTTCAGCAAATTTCCTAACTCCTATATTGTCAAAGGGTTAGGATATCCGAAAGGGGCTGGATCCCGGAAATTGGCAAAAGTTGAGCTAAAACGACTTAGCCGAAAGCCGTAGGTGTATGTTGCAGTCCTTTTCTCCGAGGCGCAAAAGCACAGAGGCAAAAGGTGCCCAGGGGCCTTTTTGTCTGTTGGGATGGTGCCAAGGCCCCTTGCAGTGCATCGGGGCGATGGGGACATATGGCCCTCCCAATAGCCTGGGCACATGGGGGTTTCCTAGCAAAAGGCAGGAAAGTTCTTCATTCGGCTGAAGTTAGTACATGGGAACCTTTGCAAAAACTGAACATATATATATGGACCTTGGATTTTATAGCCGTCTGGTTCCCCTAACCGAAAAACTACTATCTATTGGGCGTTAATTATGCTGGCACTTTACATATTGGGCTTAAGGCTTGGAAGCCAAAATGGTATGAAAATATCTCCGTGGAATTATGCAACTCCTCTTCTGCCATTGTGAGCCTTTTGTCGAAAGGAGAAAGCTCTAACTCCTTGGAATTATTGGACTTAGGGAATTGGATGGGCAAAAGGGGTTTTCGCTGTAACTGTTGGGAACAAACCAAGTTAGGAAAACTGGCAAAAGTCCAGATGCAAAGGTTCCCATGGTTTTAGTAGGCTGCCAACAGGCTGGCTGCTTCAGCTGGCCAAAACCGTACAGGCTTTTCTATTGTAACCGTTTTTCGCAATTTCAGATATTGTCCGGTTTTGGCAGGGTCCGGCAAAATTCTGTGGGTCAAGTGGGCCAAATAGCTTAGGAACCTCTGCATAACCGAAAGAATATATTTTTACACAATGTTATTCCCCACCTCTACCTCTAGGGCTACTAGCACTGCTGCTCCCTACATATAGTAGGTCTATAAATAGCGTGGGCCAATCTCTACCGAATCATAAGTTCATTAAGTTACTATATATTCAGGATTTTGCAAAGATTCCGTAACTATAGAGAAAACAAGCCTTAACTCCAAGAAATCCAGCTTCGTACAGTAGCTACTAATTTATTTTCCGAAACAGAAAACCTACCTGCTTCAGACAGTCTTAGCTTCTGTCTGGAATACGTCGCTTCGTGTTGCTGAGGAGTTCAATGTCAGGGGGCCAACACGAAACAAAATAGTTCTAACCTCTTATTTTTAAAAGAAAAGCTATTATAACCTCTTCTCGTTCCACCACTTGGAGGGTATGACCCAAAACTGCTTGGCTGTGCCAGTGGAGTTGGCTAGCCTCTGAGCAAGGGCCAGGGCAAGTGTTTAGAACGGGTCCATCCAGTGGACGGGAAAAGGTTGTGCTGAGATTAAGCCCTAAGATAGTGCATTATTATAGTTAGGTTCCATTTCCCTCTTGAGAGTTATTTTAATATACCTAGAAAGAGTTATGTCAGGCACCTTGGCGCACTGGCTTCTAAGTGCTCGGAGGCCAGAGCAAAAACACTCTCCACATTGCCAGAGGTTTTCGGATGGAACGGCGCGTCTTTTTATTATCCGTTCGCTTAACTTGGAAGGACTTTTTTCCGTAATATATGGGAACTAAACTCCTTTCAGAAAGTCATAGCCCTGGAAGCAGGAGAGGCCCCTTGTTTCTTCGAGATACTAGCAAGAGGCAGTTAATTTGGACTTATCGCACCTTATGAACTCAGCCTCTTAAACGGCCCACAACAAATCAGCTCCTTTTGCCAAGGCGGGTAGCTACAAGCAGCCAAAAAGTGAATTTCCAGGCCAAAACTCTCTCTTTAAGCTCGATTTTTGCCATTTTTTCCTAGGTTGCTTCCCGTACTTCCACCGAACCTCTCTCGTTTGTTCATAAGGAACCTCTGCAAAACCCTGAACATATAGTGAACTTTGTGAACTTTCGGCTCTCTAGCCGGTGGATTCTCCTATCTGGACATCTACTATCTATTGGGTGCTAGCAATGGTAGCAGCCCTATATGTTGTGTTAGAGAGAAGGCCAGAGAAAATGGTATAAAAATATTCCTTTCGAATTATGCAGAGGTTCCATAAAATTCTTTAAGTGTAATAGCTACAGGGACTCAGAGCATTCTTCCTGGAGCAAGGCTTAAAATCGCAAAAGTCGAGCTATCGGAACTTGCGAGGGATTTGGGGTAGCGGGGAGCAATCCTTGACCTGCCTAGAGGTCCGCTTTAGGATAAAAGGAGGTTTTGGTGTAAGCGATGCCCATTTTCGTGGGTTTTTAATCACTTTTCTGACAACTTTTCTGTGTGGTTTTGGATGGCGGACGAAGCTTTTTTTGAACCGAAAGAGAGTTTTTTTGGCTCTTTGGCGGATGAGGGGGATGGTCCGCAGGAGCTTTTACCTCCTAAAGCTGAGGTGGGGGAGAAATCGGGCTTGGTCCAGGCGGGAGGAACTTCCGAGTTCAGAGTAGATTTAGCTCGGATTGAGCGAGCGGTTCGGGAAATTTTACTGGCGGTGGGGGAAAACCCCGATCGGGAGGGGCTTCGAGATACTCCTGGCCGGGTAGCCCGAATGTATGCGGAACTTTTCAGCGGGCTGCAAGAGGACCCCCGGATCCATTTGCAAAAGTTTTTCCCCGAAAAATACGATGAAATTGTACTTGTACGGAATATCAGTTTCCATAGTCTTTGTGAGCATCACTTATTACCATTTATGGGCCATGCCCATATCGGCTACATTCCGGACGGGCGGGTGGTGGGGTTAAGCAAACTGGCCCGGGTGGTCGAATCGGTGGCTCGTCGCCCGCAGGTGCAGGAACGGATGACCGAGCAAATTGCCGACCTGTTAATCGAACAACTTAAGGTTAAAGGAGTGGCGGTGGTCGTAGAAGCGATCCATACCTGCATGATCATTCGGGGGGTACGCAAACCGGGTTCGGTCTGTGTTACTTCGGCCATGAAGGGGATCTTTCGAACTAATCCTTCCAGTCGAGCCGAGGTGATGACGCTCATTTATGGCGAGCGGCGGTAATTGGCCAGTTCAGCAAGCCGACTAGGGAACTTTTTCCTGCCGCTTCCGATCGAGCGTCTGGGTTCTTCAGAGCTAGGCAGGTGCGTTCTGGGAGGCGGCGGGAATGGAGGCTGACTGGGAGAAGCCGTATTTATAGGAGTCGAGCCCGGCCTATGCAGACGTTTGGGGTGCAAAGTCAGCGGATTCAAGAGGACCTCCGGGGGGTGGTAGCCGGGGACGTGGAGGTTGGGGATATTTTTGTTCATCTTTTCGCGAGCGACGGTAGCATCTACGAAATTCGGCCTTTGTGTGTGGTTCGTCCTCGTTCGAAGGAGGATGTTTCGGCCTGTCTGCGGTATGCGGCGGAAATGCGCCTGCCGGTCCATGCCCGAGGCGCTGGTTCTGGCACAGCGGGGGGAGCTTTGGGTTCGGGGATTGTGGTCGATTTTTCTAAATATCTGCGTCGGATCTTGGAAACCGGTTCAGATTGGGTCCGCTGTCAGCCCGGCATTGTCTATGAGAAACTGAACCTCTATTTACTGCAAAAGACAGGTCGGCATTTTGGTCCCAATCCCGGGATCGGTTCTATCAGCACTATTGGTGGGATAATTGCGCGGGATGGGGCGGGCAACCGTTGGCTCCGCTATGGACGGCCTAGCGATCATTTGCGAGAAGTGGAATTGGTGTTGGCTGATGGACAGATAATCCGATGTACTAAAGAACGCATTCCCCTTTCTCCTGCTCTGGAAGGGTTAAATCAGCAGACCGTGCAACAACGCCTTTTCAGCCAGTTAGCCGACCTCCTGGCACAACATGCCGATCTGATCCGTCAACACCACCTACCTGAATGGCCCTTTCGCCGGGGATACAACCTGATGGGGGTACTTCGCAAAGAGGCCAACGGAGAGCAGATTTTGGATGTGCCTCGGCTGATTGCTGGTTCGGAGGGCACGCTGGCTCTGATAACGGAAGTGGTTTTAGCCACTCAATCGGTTCCCCGAGCAAGGGCGGTGGCCATCCTAGGATTTGCCAGTCTGGAGGGGGCTGCTCGGGCAGTGGAACAGCTTTTAGCCTATCGGCCCTCGTTGTGCGATCTGATGGATCGTCGCCATTTACGACTAGCTTGTGAACATGAAGTTCGGCTGGATGTTCTTCTGCCCCGAGATATGGAAGCAGCTGTGTTGGTGGAACTGGACGATGAAGAACCCCTGGCCTTAGAGGAGCGGATGAGTCGGCTAGTAAGCCAGGTGAGCCAGAAAAACCACGTATGGATCCATGTGGCGTACGAACCGGATGAAAGGGAACTTCTGCTTAGCTTAGCCCGGATGGCTCGACCTGGTTTATATCGGATTCGCAGCCGGGAGCGGCCGGTGCCTGTTTTAGAAGATCTGGGGGTGTTGCCATCGGTGCTGGCTGACTTTTTGGTCCGGGTGCGGAATATTTTTCAACAGTATCAGATTACGGCGGCCATGTACTGTCATGCCGGTCATGGCCTCGTCCACTTCGAGCCATTCCTCGACCTCCAAAATCCCGCCCACCGAGTTACTCTGCGCCGCTTGGCAGACGAGGTATATGAACAGGTTTATGCATTTGGGGGTACCTTAGGGCTAGAGCGTGGCTGGGGATGGAGCCGGGCGCCGTATCTGGTCCAGCAGGAAAAAGCCCTCTATCCGCTCATGCAGAAGATTAAACAACTCTGGGATCCCGAAGGGATTCTGAATCCCGGTAAACTGATCAGCAGCGACCGAGAACAACTGATTCGGAATCTTCGGGTACCTGTTCGAGATTTAAACGCTCTTTCTAGTGCCTCAGCGGAGTCCGGCTCCGGATTGTCAGAATCTGCTTTGGCCGACTCGGAGAACCCCGTTCGGCTTCGAGATTTGACGGAACTGCAATTGGACTGGCATCCTCAGCAAGTAGCCGAAATAGCGGAGCAATGTTTCGGTTGTGGGCGATGTCGGACGCAATCGCTTCAGGAGCGGATGTGCCCGTTTTTCCGTGTCGGACCAGCCGAAGAAGCTTCTCCGCGTGCAAAGGCCAATCTGCTGCGGGCGATCCTTTGCGGTCGGCTTTCGTTGGCTAGTTTAATCCAGGAGGAATTAAAAGGGATAATGGACTTTTGCTTCCATTGTCATAGCTGCCGCCTGGAGTGCCCTGCCGCCGTGGACATTCCTCGGTTGGTCTGCGAGGCCAAAGGGGCCTACGTAGCTGCCAAAGGAAGCTCCTTTTCCGATTGGCTCCTGATCCATCTAGATAGCTTGGCGGCGTGGGGAAGTCTGCTAGCTCCCCTGCTCAATGTCATGTTCGGTTCCCGATGGTTCCGTTGGCTGATGGAGAAGAGCTTCGGGATTGCCCAGGGCCGAAAACTACCTCGCTTGGCTGCCCAACCATTCCTCCGACGAGCCGACCGACATCGTTGGACCCGCCCTGTACGCGGGGAAGGACCCAAAGTAGCCCTTTTCGTTGATCTATATGCCAATTATTTTGATCCCAGTTTGGCAGAAGCCCTGGTGAGGATTCTGCATCGACATGGAATCCAGGTCTATGTGCCCCCAGAGCAAAAGTGGGCTGGGATCCCCGCTTTGGCCTTGGGGCAGATGGAACGTTTCCGCCGCCTGGCCGAGCATAATACCACCTTGCTAGCGGAAGCCGTTCGACAAGGCTATCATATCATCACTCCAGAACCAGCCGCCGCTCTCTGCCTCATCCATGAATACCGTTGGCTCCTGGATGATGAGGACGCTCAGTTGGTAGCGACCAACACCACCGAAGCCACTACCTACTTATGGCGCCTGCATACCAGAGGCCAATTGGACCTTCGATTCCAGCCCATTCAGGCCACTTTAGGTTACCATCTGCCCTGCCGACTTCGGGCCTTGGAAGTCGGAGCACCTGGTGAGAACCTCCTTCGGCTTATTCCCGGTTTAGTGGTCCATCGATTGGAGGAAGGCTGTTCGGGGATGGGAGGCACCTTTGGACTAAAAAGGGAACATTATCGCACGAGTCTGCGTATGGGCTGGCCTCTGATTAGCCGACTGCGAGACCCAGACATCCAGGCCGGCACCACGGAATGCTCAGCCTGCAAAATCCAGATGGAACAAGGCACCACCAAACCCACTCTCCATCCAATCAAACTGCTGGCCTATGCGTACGGGCTGCTGCCCGAAGTGGAAACCCTTCTGCATCGCCCCGGCAAAGAACTTCTGGTTACTTAAGGATGCCTCCAGGCAAGCGCGCTGTTAGCTTGACCTTAGCCTATTCGGACCTCACCAAACAACACAGGCAACCTCTGCACAGTTCAAAGAGTACATTTTTATATCATTTTGGCTTTTCCTCTCTCTAACACAGCATATAGGCCGCTAGCATTGTTAGCACCCAATAGATAGTAGCACTCTAGGGAGGACAACCGAAGGGGAATATAATCAAAGATTCATAAGGTTTCCTGTTATGTTCATGATTTTACAGAAAAGTTCTCCAAAAGTTCTGCACCCATGTAAGCATTGAACTTGGAATCATGCACAATACTGAACATATAGTCAATTTTATCATTTTTGCTCGGTAGGTTTCAGCTATTCCTACCCAAACATCTCCTATAGGGAGAATGCTAGCAACCTAATATATTGGGTCAGAGGTAAAGGAGACCAAAATGGTATAAAATTTTCTTCCTCGACTTATGCAAAGGTTCTTTTAGGAATAGGTAGGAATAGGAAATTGGGCGATCAAAAGAGCGTTCGCCGTAACTTATTGGAAACAAAAGCAGTTAGAAAAATGGCAAAACTCCAGCCCACAGATTCCGTTGCAACACAGTATGCACTCTAGGTGGTATGGAAGATCGAAAAAAACAATGCGTTTACTTCATTCCACTGAACAGTACCAACCTTTCCGTTGCCTAGAGGCAACAGCTCCTTTGCCCTCCTCCCTGCGCTTCGCACGCTCTATTACCATAACTCGTTAATGATCAAAGAGTTGCAAAAATTAGCGTTATCCTTTAGTTCTTCTAGTTCTTCTGGCACAAGCTTTGCCGGGGCGGAAAAGAGAGGGTTGTTGATTAGGGTTTGTCTGAACCCTGCCCCAAAAAGGATGGCCTCCGAATGCCTTTTCCATCAGACAGTTCAATCGGCTATCCACATCGGTTTCTAAAGGGTAGTTTTGGATGCATGCCAGGGAATTAGTCCGGTTAGCTGGCTGGGCGGCAGCCAATGCCCAGGAGTTAATCCAGTGGGATTCTCTTCTCCCGGAGCCAGCTCTTCAGCAGTATTGGGTAGTCTCCAAATGTCGGATCCAGCGATGGATGGAAGTTCTTCGACGGTTACAGGAGGACAAGGGGGCCCTTGGGAGAACTTCTAGAGAGTCCAGCGCCGGGGCTGAGGCCTGCACCCACACTCAGCCCATCAGCAGCATTCGGTCCAGGGGGCAGGTAGGACGGGGCCAACGTTGGATTTTGGCCAGCCTAGAGGAAATACTACTGAGCGAACTGCTCAGCCGACTGTGGGCGGCCCTCCTAGTGGCCTATGACCAGCATCACTCCGTCCAAAAGGCCGGCCCCTTGGCCCAAAGCATCCTCCGGGACCATTTAGAAGTCCGAGGCCGACTGCTGCATCTTTTGCTCCCGGGTAATGAACATTTAATTCCAGAAGCGCCCCGTCTCAATCGACTCCGAAGCTTAGTGGAACGATGGACCGACCTATTGTTGGGAGCCCTGGCCGATTTCGTTCAGGCAGCCCCATTCGCCATAGAACCGGATCGAGTCCAGGATTTTGCCGGCGATTTTTCCCTCCATAGACCACCCGCCCAACGCCGGCAGGCTTGGCAATTGGCTCTCCGCTCTCTGGGAAAAGCCTTTGAAACCGGCCTGGAACCCATCAGCGCCAACCCAGACCTGAATCAGGCCATTGCCCAAGCAGTGCTCGACTGTCTGCCCAGAGAACTGTCTTTGTGGACTCTGGAAGATGAGTCGATTTGGTATCTGCAAGTAGATCATTACACCGGTCAGTTGGAAAATCTACTGGGAAGCCTTTTGGCGGACACCCTGCATTCCTAACTTTCCTATCCTGCCCCTCTTGCTAGCCATGCGCCGGAAGAGGATTTCCAAAGCCATGGGAAAGGGCATGAATGAAATTTTATATATTAATCGGGCAAAATAGATAATATGGAACTTCTGTATAATTCTAGGGCGATATTTTATATCATTTTGGCTCCCCGACCTCAGACCCAATATAGGAACCTATGCACAATCCAAAGGGGATATTTTCATACCATTTTGGATGTCCTCCCTCTAACACCACATATAGAGCTGCATGCATTGCTAGCACCCAATAAATAGTAGTTGTTTAGATAAGAGAACCGAACGGCTATAGAATCCAAACTCCATATAGTTCACGACATGTTCGGGATTTTGCAAAGGTTCCTCTATTAGGTTCCTAGCACTGCTAGCGCCCTACCTATAGTAGATGTTTGGATGAGACGAGATAAAACCTACCCAATCAAAAGTTCACAAAGTTCCTTCCATGTTCAGGATTCAGCAGAGGTTGCTGGCTTTTTCCCAGTTTGGCAAGGGCCTTATCTGTACCATTTGAACTGGCCCACCAGGTTCATTTAGGGGGTTTTTCGCCAGAGTCGGTTGCTTTCGCTGTCGAGGGCAGCGGTTGGATGGAATCCAAGATCCGTTTGGCTATCGGTAAGACGCGGTCTTCGTCTGTCTGGAGATACTCTACAATAAAAGAGCACGTAAATGTTTTGCCGACTAGTAGATAGATCAACCCCTGATGTTCGATTCCTTTGGCGTCTTGATAACGAATCCGCACACCGCGTGCTTCGGCGGAGGGAAGCTGAGTGGTTTCTAGCCGACTGACTTCCATCTTCTCCTCCGGGATACCCCGCTGGCGATAACTCTGCACCGTGGCTTCGGTAAGGATGCGAAGGGCGGTTTCCCGATCGTCTCCTGCCAACGGCTCACCGAGTTCGGTAATCAACAAGTGACAACCATGCGGATGCACTAAACGAACTGTTCGCCGCTGCGGTTGCCGATCGTCTTCTACTTTGCACCGGAGATCATACATCAGCCGAATCTGATTCAATCGAAGATATTGGATCGGCGAAACTCGAAGGGCCACTTCATACACCGTGCCTGGTCGCAGCTGGCTCTGGAGCCGAACCAGTTGATTGACCTCCAAGAGGAAACTTTCTCCATTGATCATAAGCTCATAGGTAGTGGGCAGTTGGCCCCACGGACCAGTCTGCCCGCTACCCGCAGCCATGCCAATCCCAAGCAGCCCAAGCAAAACAAAAAACCTCATCCTAGAACTCCTTCAATAAAATTAGTCAACTCCTGCAAGCAACATTTCCGCCGAAGAGAGCAGAGACTCTCTTGCTTTTCCGCCTAGGTGGAACTAACTAATATTGTACTTTCCTAAAAAGCTCGACTTTTGCCATTTTCCCTAACTGATTTTACTGCTGACAGTTCCGACGAAACTCCCCTCTGTTCACCCAATTTCCTAAATCCAATATTTACAAGGAGTTAGAACAGCCCTCTGCCAGGGCGAAGCCAAAAATGGCAAAAGTCGAGCTAAAAAAGAGGCTGTCCTGAAATTGGGATTTAGGTGGTTTCCCATGGGTTTTGGCCGACCGGCTCCTACCCTTCAGACTCCTTAAAAACAGGGATTTTGGGAACTCTGGAGCATTTAAGAAGGAAACCGCCTTTCATCATAGAAAATGCTTTTTCGGACAGCCTCTAAGCTTGAGTTTTGCCATTTTTCCTAACTCATTGTGTTTCCTGTAGTTAGGGCGAATGGATCTTTGTTCTTACAAAATTTCCTAACTCCAATATTTATAAGGAGTTAGAGCATTACTCTCCGGGCTGAAGCCAAACAAAGGCAAAAGTCGAGCTAAGAAACCTCTGCATAATCCTGAACATATAGTGAACTTCCGGAACCTTCGAGTCTCTAGCCGTTCAGTTGTCCACTGGACACTTCTTGTCTTGGGTGCTGCAATGCTAATGCAACTCTATGTTGTGTTAGAAGGAGGGCCAGCCAAAATGGTATAAAAATATCTCTTTTGAATTATGCAGAGGTTCCCTAAAAATTGCCCTACGGTGGGAGATAGTAGTAGGGTTAGCCCAGCCCATGGAGGATCCTTCCGGAGCCATTTTGTTGCCGGTTACGCCCAGCCAAGCAACACACCTCAACAGGCGATCGAACATCAGTTGGAAGACCCGCTTAGGCTCTGCTTGGTTTAGAAAATCTTTTGGTCCTAGCCGGTGTAGGGCAAGTGTCGGGAAATCCTTCCTTGGGACCCCCAGAAAGGAAACTGCTGCGAAAATATACACGAAAAGCAGTGCAAGCAAATGGCAGAAGTCCCGCTGAGAGGATGTCCTAGGAAATTGCTTTCCTTCTTCCTCGATTTTCTAGAATCTCCACAAACTTCCTTTATTTAAAATGAGTCTCGAGTGTAGGAAAGAGTCGGCCAAACCCCATGAGAAAAAGCCTAAATCCAAAAAATTCAGGATAGGTTCAGCTCGACTTTTGCCATTTTGGGCTTTCTGGCGAAGGGGGAAAGTCCTAACTCCTTACAATTCCTGGAGTTAAGAAATTGTATGAACAAAACCGGATGTGCCGTAACCCCTGAGCAGAAACGAAGTTAGGAAAAATGGCAAAAGTGAAGCTCAGAGAGCTCAGCGTTAAACCTCTACCAAAATAGAGACTCACAAAGAGCAGTGGGCTATGTTGCCGTTCACAAAGGGGGGAGGCAAACTCATTTCGTGAGAGGGTCTTGGTGTTCCGGTTTGTCAACAGGTTTGCCGGTTTCCTGATGGTTTCCCGGCACACTACTAGCCGGTAGATCCACAAAGCCTGAGAGCAGACGGGCACGGACCGGATGTTGGAGCTTGCGAACTGCCTTGGCCTCGATCTGACGGACCCGTTCTCGAGTAACCGAAAATATCTTTCCTACCTCTTCTAAAGTATAGGCATATCCATCACTGAGGCCATACCGAAGCCGCAGGATCTCTCGTTCCCGGTAGGTAAGGCCCGCCAAGGCTTCGTTGAGTCGATCTTTGAGCATCTCTTGCTGCATTTCCTGCAAGGGATCCGCTTCTCGATAGTCTTCCAGGAACTCGCCGAAAAAGCTTTCTTCATGATCGGTGATCGGTTGGTCCAAAGAGAGGGGTTCCCGATTGATCTGCAGGAGGCTTTCGATCTCTTGTAAGCTAAGGCCAGCTTCCAGGGCCATTTCTTCCAAACTGGGTTCTTTTCCTCGGCGTTGGAAGAAGCGTCGGGATGCAGCGCGAACTTTGCCTAGGGTCTCGATCATATGCACCGGGACACGAATAGTTCGACTTTGTTCAGCAATCGCCCGAGTAATGGCTTGACGAATCCACCAGGTAGCATAGGTGGAAAACTTAAAGCCCCGGCGGTACTGGAACTTATCCACCGCTCGCATCAGCCCTGTATTGCCCTCTTGGATCAGATCGAGAAAACTAAGGCCTCGATTGCGATACTTTTTGGCAATCGAGACCACCAGCCGAAGATTGCCTGCTGACAAACGCCGTTTGGCCGCATCATACTGCGCTTGCAATTGGCTAATCTTCTGCATGCGGCGTCTTAAGGTGGAGGGAGTTTCCAAAGTGATTTTCATCAAATAGCGCAGCTCTTGTCGGACCGGTTGGATGCGTTCGGCCGGAGCTTGGGTTTGTTTTAATTCGGCCAGGCGGTTAGACACCTTCTCCATGCGAACAGCTATCTCTCGGAAACGATCCAACAGGGGCTGTAAACGTTGGGTCCGCAGTCCCAATTCTTCGATAAGTCGAACGGCCTTTACCCGGCGATAGCGCAACCGACGCCAGGCTCGCAAGCGTTGGGCCCGGGGAAGACTTTTCCGCATCACCGTTCGGAAATCCTGCGCATTTCGACGCAAAAGCTCCCGGAGTGTCCGCAGATTGGGTTCCAACAGATTATACAAATGACGCTTGGCTCGTACGTTGGTAACCGAAACTTCGATTGTCCGATCGAGCCGAAGTTGCCCCTGCCGAATCTTTTCTAAAAGCTCCACCGCCCCATGCAGCATGAAATCGGTTGCCAACATAGTTACCCGAAAACGCTGCCGAGTGCATTCAATCTGCCGAGCCGCTGCAATCTCCTCTTTACGCGTTAGCAGCGGAATTTCCCCCATCTGCATCAGATAGATTCGAACCGGATCGTCGATGTGGCTGGGCAAATCCCCCTGGCCCGACTCGGGCAGTTCCGATTCTTCGGCAGCCAACTCTTCCAACTCATCCAAATTCGGCCACTCGGGCTCACTATCCCAGATCCGACTGTCAGCAGAGAGAAGAGTCGGCTGATGATTCTTTCGGCAAGCTCGTTTCGGAGCCTTTTCAGACTTTCTGCCGCTCAAAACCCGCACTGAAATCCGGCGCCTCATTCGGAGACCTAACCACAGAGGTGTGACCAAGAGGCTATTTACAGTAACTCCAGCATCCTACCCACCCATCACTCCCCTTTATTTGAATGAGAAAAGCACTTCCAGTGCCAAGATGCCCATTTTAGGGGGGAATGCTATAACCACTTGTTTTGTAAAGACTTAGGACTAATGTTCTAGATACTCTCCCCCTCTGTTGGGGAGATAATGTTGCGTTTTTTAAACATCTGGTGCAACATTGATAACACAAATGGTTTTTACAGTTGACCTATTTACTGCAAAATATCTATCTTTGCTATTATTCCCAAATACCGTATGTCCCCAAAACATATCCATCCTCCTGGTTTTGTCAATAGGGAGAGATTGGAAAAAATTGACAAAATAGAAATACTGCACAAAATGAGTTGATTCCGCTCTCCTAAACAGCATCCAGGCCCTTCGCGAGACACTATAAGTTGTATTGCAACGAGATTCGGCCCCAATAAATTGTGTCCCCCTCTTTGCTCCTTTTCTGCCTCCTGCCAGAAGCTTTCCCATTCCGACTCCCAGAGTGCCAGAAACAACTCCTTCCTAATCGCCCCACCAATGCAACCCAAAGCCTTATGGCCGCCTTCCGATTGCACCTCCACAGAAAATTCCGCCTGTAATAAGATGATTTTTCCACCAGCAAAATAGAGACGTCTCCTACACCTGATCCGGGAGCAAGCCCCAGCAAGAGTTTGGTAGCTTTGAAAATTTGATCTACCAACACTTCACTCCAATCCTGATGCCCCTTTAGCATCAGACGCGAAATCAGGGGTCCAGTGGATCCCAACCTTGGCGAAGTACCTCTGCTTCATTTCAAGAGGCATTCGCTCTCATTTCAGCTTGTCTTCCCTCTACCTCAACATCTCGGTTTGCTTACCATTGCTAGCCGTCCATAGATAGAAGGGTGCTCAAGGAGGGCAACCGCAGGGCCAAAGAATCAAAAGTTCATGATGTTGATCCTCATGGTTTTTAAGAGGTTCAGCGAAAATAATTCACTCTAGTGGCCGTCCGGCGGACTTCTGCGGAAGCAGTACGGAGGGTTTTTCTTTGGCCCCCTGAACTGCCGCCTGCGCGGAAAAGGTCGTTCCAAGTTGAGTGAACGGATAATATTTATCTGTAACCTATTAATATCCAACAACTTATGGAAACTTCTCTCTGCTACCTGAAAACCTTCTGCCAACTTTTAAAGAGGTTTGTGGTCTGGGCCTCCTAAAGCTGTCACAAGAACTAGAGAGCCGAAAGTACCTAAAACCCACTTTCCTATATCCAAGAGCTTTTAAGAGGCAAAATGAATCTAACCTGGGATGATTCCCTATGTTAGGGGAACTTATGTATAATCATGTTATGAACTTTGAGTCTATAGCCGTTCGGTTATCTTAGCCGAATACCTACTATGACTGCTAGGAATGCAAGTAACCCTATAGATAGATTGAATTAGAGGGATGGGAAGCCAAAATGGTCTCAAAATATCCCCCTTGAATTACGCAGATTGACTTTTGTCTTTTTGGTCTTTGTTTAGAAGAGTAATGTTTTAACTCCCTGTAACTATTGGAGTTAGGAAATTTGGTGAACAAAAGAGCCATTTGTCGGAACTCTCAGAGTCTCTCCTAAAAAGCTTTCTCTATGATGAAAGGATGTTTCCTTCCTAAATGCCCCAGAATCCCTAAAATCGCTGTTTTTAAGGAGTAGGAGCCGGTCGGCCAAAACTTATGGGAACCCGCCCAACTCTCAATTTCAGGTTAGCCTCTCAGCTCGACTTTTGCCATTTTCCCTAAGTCCTTTTGTTTCCAGTAGTTACGATGAGACTTCCTTTTGTTCACACAATTTCCTAACTCCAATAGTTACAAGGACTTAGAGTTTTACCCTTCCGGGAGAAGGCCTAAAATGGCAAAAGTCGAGCTCAAAGACAAGTTAGGAAAACTGGCAAACCTCGAGAGGCGGAGGTTCCAGGCTTATTCCCCCCTCCATAACTCCAATTGGGGATGGGATCCAACGGAAGGATTGGGCAAGAAAACTCCCAGGCGTGGAACTAATTTGATGAGGAAAGCATCGTGGTTTCCGCCCAACCTGGGTGGGAGCGCAGCGGAGGTAACGGGAAAATCAACCGAAGAAGTATTGCCCACCAGCTATACTTCGCCGTTGGGCCAAAAGCGATGCTCCGGATTAAATTGTGCCTTTTATGCCCAGATAAGTGGCGTAGAGCAACTGGGAGCCGTCGGGGCTGAAAACCGCCAACATTCTATCTTGGTTTCTGCCTCCGAAAGTGGTCTGAAGAGCATGGGGTAATGGGAAAGTCCAGGGAACTAGTGCTGCCGAGTATCCAAATATTGCCTTGCTTGTCCAGGATGGGCATCAGGGCATTTTCACCACCGGTATCTCCTATAAGGGTGCAAAAGACAAAGCCTCTTCCATAGAGAGCTACCTTGACCAGAAATCCGTCTGCGGTACCCCGAGTTTGCGCTGGTAGGCTGCCGGGGTAGTAGGAAAATCGGCCGAGCCACAAAAGCCAGCCCACAGCACGCAGAGCCCTCAGGCACCAGCCAAAGGCAATGGCAGCAAACTCGTTTCCACTTCCCCCTAAATAAGTGGCATAAAGGATGGGGGCAGTATTAGAGGTCAGCTTGGCTAGGTAGCAATCCGATTGTCTTCCCAGCGGGCTTGGGCAACTCCGGAGCTCATGGGAAAATCAGTAGACTTGCAACTCGATTTTTGCCATTTTTTTCTAAGTCCTTGGGTTTCCAGGAGTTCGGGCGAAGTGGGGCTTTGTTCATACGATTTCCTAAGTTCAATATCCGTAAAGAGTTAGAGCATTCCTCTTCCGGGCTAAAGCCAAAAAGGGGTAAAAGTCAAGCTGAGGCCCTCGGCTGAATTATCTCTCGGAGGGGTGGGCGGTTATGGTTAAATTAGAGGTTTTGGGGAACATAGATAATCTCCAAGCACGCTGAATCGAGCCTCCCAGGGGCATTACCAGGAATAAGAAACTCCGTCCGGATTCCAGGGCCTATAACTGAGTGGAAGGAGGCTAGGAACTCTAGGATCCTGAAGAAAAAGGGCAAGGTTTCTGGACAAAGCTGGTTTTTCGGGGGCTTGGTCTATTTTTTCCAATTCCAATTGAACCATTCCGGCGTACCCAATAATCTACACAATCTGAATAACTTAAATAAAATAATAAAGGAACCGCTGCATAATTCAAATGGAGATATTCTTATGCCATTTTAGATTCCATTACCTCTAACCCAATATATATGACACGAGCGTATCTGGTACCCTATATCTAGTAGTTGTTCGGGTAAGAAAACCAAACGGCTGTGGAAGCAAAAGTTTATACAGTTCACTATATGTTCAGATTTTTTCAGAAATTGCCATTCTTCGTTGGGGAGCTGCCGGGAAGGCCTCCTTTTTCTTAGAATAAAACAAGACATCCTTTTCACTGGAGGGAAGAAACCTCCCACTGCACTGCGAGCCAGAAGCCGGCTGCGGAGGCAAAAAGGCCTATGGACTGTCTCCTCTCTCCCCTCACCATACCCCCTGGGCGACTGGGGAAAGGGAGAAACATACAGCCCATGCCATGCGGCTGAACTGTTTCACAAACAGCTCCGCTTCGTTCCGGGGTACCTCACAAGCCTTCCTCGTCTTCCCCAGCGGGTTTTCTAAAGTGGTGTGGTCTGGGCGAGAAAAATTTTTCCGAGTCTTGGGGGAGCGGTAGAGGTAGGGTCTGCCATGCAATCGCTTCAGGGATATTTTTTGGTGGCGTCGCCGCATCTACGAGATCCCAATTTTATTGGGACGGTAGTGTTGATGATTCGCCATGATGAAAATGGGGCTTTAGGGGTAGTTTTGAATCGGCCCGCCGACAAATCCATTCGGGAACTATGGAAAGCTGTCAGTAATACTCCTTGTCGGAATGAGGGCCCGATTCATGTGGGGGGGCCGGTACCTGGGCCGATCATGGCCATTCATACCCGCCAAGACCTGGCTGATTTGGAAGTCATTCCTGGCCTCTATTTTTCTGCGGAAAAGGAGAAGCTAGAGGCGCTGATGAGCGAACCCCAGGAACGATTACGTTTGTTTGTGAACCATTCTGGGTGGGCAGGCGGCCAACTAGAAAACGAGCTTCGGGAAGGCGCTTGGTTTACCATGCCTGCCAGGCTTGAATATGTCTTCTACGAGGATGTCGATCTGTGGCATCGGGTTACACGGGAAATTGGTCGAGCAATTCTATTGGATATTGTCCGCCCAAAACATGTGCCTGAGGATCCTTCGGTCAATTAAAGGCCGACGCTTCTGGGGGGAACCGGCAACGGCCGGTATCCTACGCAGTAACCGACGCAACTAAGCGGAGCTGTGCTACGGTACG
>JANXAQ010000310.1 GCA_025062105.1 Thermoguttaceae bacterium | reverse complement strand
TCTTGAAAGAGGATAAGGGAAATTGTTCGGCGATGGCCGAGCCGGATTGGCTCAGCCCAGCTACCACAGGCAAAACCTCTACGATGAACTGAATATCCGCGTTTGGTCTCCCGTTGGATTGACGGGCGAGTGGTTTTTTTTCGGAACCCGTTTGGGCCACCCCACTGGTTGTGAGGGTCATGGAAGGCAGGGGATGCCTACTTGGTGGAGTCTGCCTTTGTTCGGTCGGGAGCAGCCGGACTTCGCCAGCAGGGGTTTCCACCCGGAAAGGTTCCGGCCAATGGTCCGCGGTTGCAACCACCCACAAACTCCCCTGCTGAAGCCGAACCTGATAAGGCCCCACCACTTGGTACTGGGCCGGCCCCACCGGATGCACTTGAACTCCCTGTGCCAGTGGGCCAGACCCCCCAGGAACCCCAGCCTCCTTTTTAGAGGGTTTCTGACTGACCAGAGGTTGCCCCTCCGGGGCAGGTACTCGGACCCAGTTGACCAAAGCCCAAAGTCCCACTAGACCCACCGCACAGCAGGCCAGAGCAATTACTGTCCAGCTCACCGGGCCAACAGCTTTCCACCCAACAGGGGGTTTCGCCTTCTTGGTTCCTATGGCGGAGGGTGTTTTCCGAATGAGTGCCGTTTCCCAGCTTACCGGCCACGTCCTCGGGGCGTCGGTGTGGAAGTCGGAGCTCGGCGCCGGTGCAGCCATAGGAGCCAGCAGATCGGTCCGTGGCACCTCAGCAGTCGTCTGAGGGGAGACGCCCTCCACCTGCAAGGCCTCGGCAATCCGCCGCTGTAGCTGTGGGCTGGGCAACCGGGGGCGCAATTGCCGAAGCTCTGCTTCCAGCTTCTCTAAGGAAGCATCCAGCTCCAGCGATTCTTTCTCCCTGGGTTCAGGGGGGAATTCGTTCGGTCCGTTCATGAACAGGTTGCCTCGATACCAGGGCTACTAATGGGGCCAGTTAATGCAGGGCCTTTCGGAGTTGGGTTTGGAGGGCCTTCAGGGCGTAGCGATACCGGCTTGCTGCCGTATGGGGCGAAGTGCCCATGACTTGGCCGATGGCCGAAAAGCTTAGGCCAGCCCAAATCTTTAGCACCACCACCTCCCGTTGCTCTTGGGGTAGCACGGAGAGGGCGTCTTGGACTTGCTGGGCTAATTCCTGCTGGATCAGGGAGGCATCGCCCGGTTCAAACCAAGGGGGTTCATTATGCCCCACTGTAGGGGAAAATCCGTTTTCAGTCTGGGCAAGCTCCGAACGTCCGAATTGCTCCGGTCGGCTACCCACTCGCCGACGCCAATCCTGAGCTACGTTTCGCACACAGGAGTATACATAGGCAAGCGGATCAGCTACTTGTGCCCGATGGGGCCAATAGCGCACAAAGGCCTCCTGCAGGATGTCCTCGGCATCTGTCTGATCCATTGCCCATTGGCGGGCATAAAGCAACAGGGCCGGGCCGTGCTCCCGGAACCAGTCAGTCCACAAATCACTTGCATCGTCCATCGTTGAGGCCTCACCTATATAGACGCGTTCGGGAGGCCGATTTGTATATGGTTTTTTCATTTGGAACATTGGCGCCGAATGGTGCCTCCCTTTTCTTGTTATCCCTGCAAAAACGGGGAAGCAGGCTTCTATGGGTTGGGCCTTGGGAAGTTGTTTGGGCAAACATACTCGAGGAGCACCTACATAGCAGCCTGGATTCCTGCTCGGGCAGGAAGAATGACAGCAGAGTCTATCTAGCTGAACTAGGCAGGGATTTCGGAGGGGGCCTTTGGTTATTCGATCCAGCCGCCGCCCAGTACCCGGTCGTTTTGGTAGCAGACGGCGGCCTGACCGGGAGCCACGCCATAGCAAGGTTGGTGAAAGTGTACATGGAAACGATCCAGGCCAATCGGCTGGACAGTGGCCGGGACCGCCGGCGTCCGGTACCGGATTTTCACTTCTGCCTGGAAGGGATGATCTGGCGGTTCCACAAGCCAATTGGCCCCCGAAGCCGTTAGTTCCCATCGGGCTAGTTCTTCATAAGTGCCGAGCACTACGCTGCGGCTTGCTGGATCAATGCGGACCACATACCGGCGAGCTCCCAAGGCCACCCGGAGACCTTTGCGCTGTCCTATAGTAAAATGTTCAATTCCTGGATGATAGCCGACCACTCGGCCATCGGTAGTTACAATCGGGCCGGAGGTGTCCAGACCGGGCCGACGCTGCCGGATCAAGCGAGCATGATCCTGATCCGGCACAAAGCAGATCTCTTGACTGTCGGGCTTTTCGGCCACTCGAAACCCTGCCTTGGCAGCCAATCGGCGAATTTCCGCTTTGCAGTAATTGCCTAGCGGCAGCAGGATCCGGGTCAACCGATCTCGACGAATACCGAAAAGCACATAGGACTGATCTTTTGTTTGATCGACAGCACGATAAAGGCCCAGACCATCTGGTCCCGGCAGGATCCGGGCGTAATGGCCAGTGGCCACATACTGAGCCCCGATGCCGTCGGCATACTCGAACAGTTTGCCGAACTTCAGCCGATGGTTGCACATGATACAAGGATTGGGCGTCCGGCCAGAGATATATTCTTGGACAAAATACTCGATCAGTTGTTCGAACTCCTCTTGGAAGTTTAGTACATACAAGGGGATACCCAATCGATCCGCTACCCGGCGGGCGTCTTGGGCGTCGGCCGCCGAACAACAAGTCTTTTTTTT
>JANXAQ010000297.1 GCA_025062105.1 Thermoguttaceae bacterium | reverse complement strand
GACAGCTGTCCCCGGCTGCACTAAAATTTCCCCTCCTTAATCTATCTCCTTCTAAATAAAAAACGCTTTTCCATCCAAAGTTTCACAACTTTCTCCGAGATTATTCGACTCCAGGCACACTAATGCCCCCAGCCCAATCGGGCATTTTTGATGTGAACCCAGAGCGACTAGCTCCGTCTTTAATATTTAAAAAGGCACTTCACACAACTCGACTTTGGCCATTTTTGTAACTTCTTTTATTTCAAGCAGTTAGGCTTTGAGGATTCTTTTCTCAGCAATTTTCCTAACGCCAATATTTTCAAGAGGTTAGAGCATCTAAAAGGAGATGCACCCTGGAAATTGGCACAAGTCGAGACAGAAAGCCATCTTGGTAAAGCCGAGAGGTTCCATCCTGGCCGCCATTCGAGTCGTTGGAAGACTTCCGCCGAATGAAAAGGGTTTGTTTTCCACCCCACTGCCCATCGCTGGAGGGGGTGGCCTGGCCCAAGCTGGGCTGGGTAAGTGGCCCCCCTATTGTCATTCCCACGCAAGCAGGAATCCACAACAGATAAAACAAACAGGACTGCTGCTTCCGTAGGGAATGCCAGAATACGCCATTTGGCTGAAATGTTACGAGTCGTTAAGATCCAGTTCCTGCTGGAAAACCTCTGGAGGCCAGAAGGTTGCCTTGGCATATTCTCCCATCGGAGGATTTCCAGGCAGTGATTTCTCCGGCCGGAGAAATGCCTAAAGGAGAAAGACTCTATAGAGGTTCTCAAGCTGTACTTCCTGAAAAATCACTCCCCAGTGGGAAAGTTATTAACCGAGGTCAAACCGGCCGGGCATACTCGTATGCTATTTCCGCCTACTATGGAGCTTTGAACAACAAATTTCTTTCCAAAAAAAGCTGCGCAAAATAGGGCATCTGTGGACATAAGGAACTCTATTTGGGAATTCAAACTGCAATAAGTAAGTTGTAGCTAAACATTTCTGCAAAATGGCTCCTTTAACCTATAACCTATGGGATTCTGGGAAGTAGCGATGCTAGGCATTGCAAAGCACTGGGTGGCATCCGTTCCATCCAAAGCCTATCCAGAGGCGGGGTTATCCCAACCTCCCGTCCCCTAAAGGGGAACTTTTTAGAAAGCACAGCTTAAAGAAAAACCGGAGAAAACTCGCTTCCAGGCTAGTGGCCCGGTTTTGCCTCTCCAAAAAGAGCTTTTGGAAAGGCAAAAGGGCTGTCAACCCGGCACAAAGCAAGGACCCCGGAATCGCCTTGTAGCAACCGTAACTGTCATCCAGTTTCAGAACCGTCCGAAATTCTTCTGCTGCTCTGCCAGGTGAGATGCCTATAGATAATAAAGGAGTAACACTTCCGCCGAATGGACAAACCGCTGGGGGTATGTGGCCAGAAAGCGGGGAACCAGTGTTGGTTCCGGCCAAGAGGGGAATCAGAATAGCCAAACGCCAAATAACCTGGATTCCTGTTTCCGCAGAGATGTCTTGTTGCGTGATTCGCCGGCGATGTTGGAAAAAGAAGTATTTGCTTGTCACCTTGGCACGCCCCTTGCATCGGAAAGAGCATTCAGGCAGGTTTCCGAAGGAGGGTACTCATGAACCAATTGAGTTCACCCAGTTGGCTGGCAGAGCTGCATAGCCAGTTGGCCCGAGGGCGGCAAGTGATCCTCTGGGGTAATGTGGCTGACAGGTTTTTGAACGGTGAAAACTATCAAAGCCTTCCAGAGATTTTAGAAAATTATTTTATTGGGGAGGGCTATCAGATTGTTTTGCATTATGATCGGGCGGACGGAGTGCGGTTTGCCAAGCCGGAGATGGCCACGGCATTTGAGGAGCTGGTTAGCAGGGTGCAGCCGGAGGTTCCTCAGAACCAGTTCGTCTCTCTAGGGCCTGGAAGAGCGGGCCGAAATTGGGCCCAGGGGCCGTCGATGGGTTCTCCGGCCGGAGGAGGTTTCGGTGGGCAATTTCGCCGGCCGGAGGATCTGCTGCGGCTTCTTCGACAGGCACTCCAGCAAAATCGAGTCTCGGTAGCGGGAATTTTGCATTTTGCTGACAAGTTATTTTGCCATCCTGAGCAACAGTCGGAAGAGGAATGTGATATTTTGATCATCTTAAAGAAGGCCTTTCGCGATGCGGCCTTTTTAACCACTGGACCATTGGAGGGGCGGCGGAATGTGCTTCTGCTAGTGGCTGAGAATATCCAAAGTGTGCCGGGCTGGCTTTATAGTAGCGATCCGTTCATATCGGTATTGAATCTGCCCCGTCCTAAGCGATCCGAACGGGACCACTTTATCAGCCGGTTCTTCCGAAACTTCTACCAAGATGGCTCTGTATCGGAAACGGATAGGCCTCGGATTAGAGAAAAATTGGTGGATTTGACGGATGGGTTTACCTCGTGGGATTTGGAGATGTTGCGCCGAACGAGTATTGTGGAACGGATCCCCATTCAGGAACCGCAGAAGTTAGTAGATTTTTTCAAGTTTGGCAAGACGGAAGATCCTTGGCGGGAGCTGAGTGGAGAGAAACTTCGGGAGGCGTTGCCTCGGTTGGAGCAACGGGTTCTAGGCCAACGGCCTGCAGTGCGAGCGGTGGTAGATATGTTGGCTCGGGCTCGCGGTGGAATTAGCATGTCCCCTAGTTCCGGCATGGCGGGTCGGCCTAAGGGAGTGCTTTTCTTCTGTGGGCCAACCGGCGTCGGAAAAACGGAACTGGCTCGTGCTCTTACGGAACTTATTTTCAGCGATGAACGGGCGTTCGTCCGCTTTGATATGAGCGAATTCAAAGAATCGCATACGGTAGAGCGGCTTATCGGGGCACCGCCCAGTTATGTGGGTTACCAAGAGGGGGGGCAATTGACCGGTCCCTGTTTGCAGCGGCCGTTTAGCTTGTTTCTTTTCGACGAAATCGACAAGGCACATCATGCCATATGGGATATATTTTTACAGATTTTGGAGGATGGCCGGCTTACTGATAGCCGGGGACAAACCGCCTATTTCTCTAAAGCCTGTTTGGTTTTTACAAGCAATCTCGGCGGAGCCACCTGGACCATCTCCGATACCGAAAATCTTCCCTCTTACGAAGAGGTCTATTCCCATTATCGCCAAGCAGTAGAAGAGCATTTCAAGTATCAGATCGGCCGACCAGAGTTGCTGAATCGGCTTGGGGAGAACATCGTGGTATTCGATATTCTTCGGCCGGAGTTTTTCCCGGGGATTTGTCAGCTCCTTCTGGACAACCTGGCCCGTTCAGCCCAGGAGCTTTATGAAGTCCAGGTCCAGTTTGACCCCTCGGTCTGCCAGATGATCTGCCAGTTGATGAGGAGGCCGGAAAACTTCATGTTGGGCGGACGTCGGATTCGGGCACTGCTACAAACCTATGTAGAAACCGCTCTGAACAAAGTGGTACCATTTGTAGAGCCCGGTTCTCGGCTAACAGTTAGTGCTAGCAACTCAGAGATTTTCATCAATGGAAAACCGTGTCGGGAGGGGTTTGGCCTATGAAGACTCCAGAAAGCTTGATCGGTTATGAGGTGAATGGTCGGTATCGGCTCTGCCGTTATTATGGACGGGGGGGTGATGGTTGGCTTTATCGGGCAGTGCCAAGCGGCCAAGCTGTCCTAGGGAGTGAATTCGGCGGTCTGCCTCCTGAACAAAAAGAAATTATGGTCGAAATTATCCCTCAACTGCCCGGCCCTCAGGGGATAGACCTAGAAAAACTAAAGGCCCTGGAGCCGCATCCCCATTGGCTTCAGTGCTATGAAATCGGGCAGATCATGCTGGAGGATGGGCAACAGGCCTGGTTTATCTTTTGGGAGGCCTGGCAATATCGGCTGGCGGATTGCCGACCTGCAGCCTTCCCCGCCTCACCTGCTACGGCGTCGTCTCTGAAAGGACATTTAGCCACCCCTTCACCTAAAGAGCTTTTGCAAATGGCCAAACAGGTAGCCAAGGCATTGGCCAGATTTCATTCGATGGGCTGTGCCCATGGGGATGTCCGGCCGGAGCGGATCTGCAGCGTAAATAACCACTGGAAACTGATGCCTCCGGTCCTGCAACGGTCCATTGCCGAGCAGCGGAAGAGTTATACGCAAGTATCCCCGACCCATGATATGGTAGCTCTTGGGCAGATCCTTCGGCAGTATTTAGGTGCCTCAGCCACCAGTAGTGGTGGTTCCAAACTGGCCTGGCTAGATTGCCCCCGGCGGTGTTTGGCCGCAGATCCCAACCAGCCATGCACAGCGGCAGAACTGGCCCTGATAGATGCTACTTTACCGCCAGTACTAGGGAAGCTATCTCTGGAGCATCGGAAAGGGGGGTACCGTTTACAATGGGAGGGCCCGGCCGAGGCTCAAGTAGAGATTTACCTGTATCAACAAGGCCGGCTTCCTCAGCCGGGCGAACTCTGGCTCCGGGAAGAGTTGGATTTCGTTGGTAGGCGACTGAACTACGCTGGACAAATGTGGTTCGACATTGAACCGGAAATGCTCCAAAACCAGTCGCTGGTGATCGTGGTGGCTACGGTGCTAGGAGAGGCAACTCGCATTAATCGGGTAATTCCTCTTAGCAGGCGGGAGGACGTCTATGGAGCACAAATGTTGCTGCAACCCGACGGCCTTCTCGTGAGTTGGCATTGGCCACAGGAGGCTTACTTGGCGAAAGTAGTGCTTCGGCAAGACACGTTTCCCACAGGACCGGACGACCCGAAGCAAATCTCCTTTCACCACCAGTTAATCGAAGGGGCCAACAAAAACGGTTTCGCCTTCCGAAAAGAGGGTCAGAGTTTCCATCAGGTAAGGATTCCCTGGGCGGCATGGGAGGTGCCTGTTTACGCGGTGGTCTATGCGGTCTATTCAACAACGGGGGGCTGGGAATTCGCCTCCGGGCAGACAGAAGGAGCAAGAGCCGCTCTCCAATGGACCACTTCAGGCGATTTGCCTTCCGGACAGCTCGGTGCGATAGAACAAGGACCGGCAAAAACTTACCGCCCTCTACCCTCCAAATATCAATCCGAAAGAAACTTCCGAGGGTACGGTTGAGCTTTAAATAACAGTACATTTTCGCCGAATGGAATGAGCCTAATGTTTTCCCTTCTCCCTTGGGGGAAAGGGTAGGGTAAAGGGAGAAATGATAGGCACAACCAGCCTTTTATCCCCTCAGCCAGCATTGCCTTCGGCGATGCTGCCTTCTCCCGGGCAAGGGGGAGGCAGGTTTCTTCACCTGGCTGAAATGTTCCGAGTTGGGAAATTACATGTACAAATGAGTGGTGCCCGTGAGTCCAAGAACAAAACAAGTTAGCGAAAATCGCAGAATTCGCTCTAAGATCGACTTCTGCCAATTTCCAGGGCGCCGTTTCCCTTGGATTCTCTAACCCTTTGAAAATATTGGGTTAGGAAATTTGCTGACAAACAGTCCTCAAAACCTAACTCCTTGAAATAGAGGAACTTACAGAAAATAGCATAAGTCGAGCTAAGAGACTATCCGGAAATGAGGAGTTTGGGTTTCCGATGGTTCTTGGGCTGACCGGCCCTACTCAGACCAGCCCTTTAAAATAGCGATGTTGGGGATTCTAGGGAATTCGGGACGGTAGGCTCCTTTCATCATGAAAATTTTTTCCAGGGCAGCCTCCGAGAGAGGTTTCCCCAGGATAGGAGATTGCCTACCAGGCCTTTTTACAGTTCACAAGGAACCGCCCTTTTGCCCAGGAGGAATATTGCAGTAGCTTGGTGTTAGAAGGGATGGCCGTTTGGATTGATATTCAAAAGCTTATTAATGGGAAAAAGTCTTCTGTCTGAGGAGAAATGAGGATGGGATGGGTTTGGCCTTTCCGGAAGTGGCGATGTCCCTTTTGCTTTAAGTTGTTTTACTTGGGCGATGCGCCGACTCGCTCCCTGAGCGGAAGTAAAGAGCCAGACTTCGAGATAGGGCGTTTCCTTAGGTGCCGACCGCCGGAAATGGGTCGGGTGGAACGACCCAAACAAGCCAAATTGCTAGAACGGCTGTGGCGGCGGATGTGGATTCGGCATGATCCGGACAAAAAGAAAATCTGTCCCCATTGTCATATGTACCTTCCTATCCAGCTTGCCCAGGGGCAACTTCAAGGGGAAATCTTGGCCATCGTCGGCCCTCGGAGTGCAGGTAAAAGTACCTATTTCGCCGTGCTTCTGTGGGTATTAGAACACCGGTATGCCGAAGAGGTAGGATTTAGTCTGTTTGCTCAGGAGACGTTTTCTGTGCAGCTCCAGCAACCGGTCAGTTCTCGGGACCTTTATCAGACCCGATATGGGCATCGTCTTTTTACTGCCAATCTCCCCTTGGACGGTACCCATTCGGCCGGGCAGAATCAGGATATTTTAATCCCACTTATCTATCGAATGCAGTTTCCACGTCGGCCCATGGGAGGATTCCAATGGCCCTTTTCTCCTCTGCGCGCGGTGGATTTGGTGATTTTCGATGCTGCAGGTGAAGATCTGGAGGACCTCCAAAAGCAGGAACAATTTGCCCGATATATTGCCGCTGCTTCGGGAATTATTTTTCTCTTGGACCCGTTGGCCTTTCCGGCCGTTAGAAATCTCTTGCCTTCCGAGGTGTCTCAGACGATTGCCTTTAATCAAGGAAATCCTCAGGAAGTGATCGACGGCGCCATCCGCGTCCTAGAGCAAAGAAATGCCTGGGCAGCCGGACAGAAGTTTCCAATTCCTGTGGCCCTTACCTTGACCAAGATAGACCTACTGTACCCCCTTATCAAATTGGTAGATCCGGGCTCCCGGCTTTTGCAGGATAGCCAGCATCTTGGAGGATTTAATGACCAAGACAGCCAAAAGTGTTCCAGGGAACTTCAGGATTATCTGAGCCAATGGGGAGCAGGATCCATTCTTCGTTTGCTCGAACACCGATTCCTTGATTATCGATGTTTTGCGGTTGGGGCCTTAGAAGGGTTGCCGGACCAGGAGGGGAAGATTCGTATCTCCCCTTACCGAATCGCTGATCCTCTGCTTTGGCTTCTATGGAAACGGGGCTATATCGGCCTGGCACAGACTGATCAAAAGGAGACCACCAGATGAAACAACTTTTTTACACTTCGTGTCAACAGGGCAAAAGCTGGACCGGCAAAGAGGGATTCCAAGTGCGGGCTGCCTCCGCAGGTTTAGGTGGAGAACGCCTGTTGCAGGCAGTCCGCTATATGGGGTACCAGTTGCCCCAAAATGGCCGAAATCCCTTGGAAAGCTTCCATTATCTACCGGTGCGTTTGGCCTTCCTCCAGACGCCGGACTTGGGATATGTGCTTTGCCATAGTGTGTCGGCAGGCGTAGATCCCACCACCCATCGACCTGGAAATTTTTTCTCCCATCTGCTCTTGGAGCTTCCGCCGGAGTTTTCCCCGGCCAAGGCGATTCAAACCTGGGGGAGCCCGTTTTGGCAAAAAACCGACGGGCCTTTCGATATCCTCCTTCCCGAAATCGACACTATCGAGCCGGGCAACCTGTTAACCGAAGAGCGTCTCCGGCAATTTCTCCTGTCAGAGCAACGTCAGGCGATGTTTCGGTTTGTACTAGGGGCGATCTTAAGTACGCCGCCGGACTGGCGCATCTTCGTAGCAGCATATCCAGAGGAGGTGGCTTTTTGTATCTATGGAATCACCAGACTCCTCCCAGAAGCCTGTCAAAAGAGCCTGACTTTTTCTACCTACGAAGCCCAGCCTTTGCTCTGCCCCGCCCGATTGATCGGCCTATGGCCAGAACCAATCGCCGAGATGGCCTCCTATTGCTCTCAGGCACGGGCCGTCAGTTATCATAGTGGCACCGGCCAAAGCAGCCTTCCTACTGCCGAGGGGGAATTCCTCCGGCTAGCCGTAAGGGCAGCAGTGGCTGGCAATTATCAGGAGCTAGACCAGTTCCGCCAGGTCTGTGATCGCTGCGGCCTGGATCGGGCCGAACTGTTGAACTTGGCTTATCGGGCAGAACAGGGCGGCCCCGTTTCGCAGGAGGAACTTCGACAATTGGCTGCTTATCCCCGATTCCTCGCCCATCTGCTCGCTAAACCCGCCGAGCAGCCCGGCATGCTTTTCCCCTTCCTGAAAGATGCCCAGCTCCGAGAAACTCTCGACAACCACATCCTCCCGATCTTCCAACAGAATCCTACTGCCATGGCTAGAGTGGTACATTGGGCAGAGACATCGGAAAAGGTGGCCCTTTGGCTGGCCTCCAAATGCGGAACTGACCTTTTCCAATTCCTCCCTGAACCAGCTTCTCTGGAAAAGCTTCTGAACCAATTGGTGCGTTGTCCTTTGGACAGATTGCTAGAGGAGCCTCGGCTGGTCCAATTTCTGGCAAGAGCCCTTCAAACCCCCTTACCAGCACTACTCCGCCAAAAAATAGAATCGGTCTGGGGAATTTGGCAGTTTTTCCAGCAACCTGGCTGGCTCACACAACAGCAATTAACCCAATTGATCGATGCCTTGCATACTTGCCCAGCAACTCCTTTCCTCATCCGAAAAGTACTTTCGATGGCTATTGCCAGGTTGCTTGCACGGCCGGACAGTCTTGACAGCTCCAGACTGGCCGAAGCTTTGTTCCTGCGGCTAGGGCCGGTTTGGCCCGAGGGCGCCGCCAGATTGTACAACCAAGTTTTGGAACAACTTACCGGTCAACCTCGATTCTGGAATCGGCGATATTTGGTCAGCAGCCTGATTGGCATGGGGCTGGCCGGATTGCCTTCCGTCCCTTTTACAGAAGACTCTTTCCAGATGGCAGTCCAAGCCCGAGATTTGGCTCAAAAACTCCTCGCACACTCGCCTAGGAAAACCTTCTGCTTCCTTCAACAGCAGGCTTCCACTTGGCCACCCGAAGCCCAGTTTCGCTGGAACCTCTTGGCTAAGTTCCTCTGCCGACCTACCTTCTGGCAACGGATCCGAACCTTGACTTCAAAAATCCTTCCCCCGCTTCGAAAAGAAAATCCTCCCCACCGATCACCACAAATGACCAGCTCCATAGACTCTCTTTCCTTCAGCGAACCAAAGGAACCTATGAAAATTTTTCGTACCACTTCAGACGAATGAAGAAGCAGCCTAGCTTAGCCGAGGATAGGCCTATGTTTCATCCTCAGTAGTTCAAAGTCGGGTTGTCGGAACAAATATTTTTTAAAACTGTAGGAACCTCTGCAAAACTCTGAACATATAGTGAACTT
>JANXAQ010000288.1 GCA_025062105.1 Thermoguttaceae bacterium | reverse complement strand
CAAAAGAAACTAAGTGTTCCTTTGGAGAAATTGCAGCATTTAGGAAGATCACTTCCAAGAGCAAAAAGTGCTTGGTTTCAAAGCCAGTCTTAGCTATAGATCGCCTATTGTATCCAGTCTGAGTTGTTCCACGAGCTTTTGGTATTTGCCTGATTTGCCTAAAGTAAAGTTCGAACGCTTCAACGCCAACTTGTGTATAACAGCGAGCCTTTGACCGACGGGTTATCCCTTGGGGCTTATTCTTCCTCTACCACAAGATCTAGGGATGCTAGCCTTGTTAGCACCCAATCGATAGTGAGTGTTCGGATAGAAGAAGCGAGGCTATGGAAAAAGTTCCTGAAGTTCACTATATGTTCAAGATTTTGGGGAGGTTCCATTTGTAATTCCCCATAGGAGGGGTCAAATTGGTTAGCCAGTCAACCAAGCATAGCTGAGATGGAAGAAGACGGGGGCGGCAAAACACAAGGAGTCGATTCGGTCCAGCACCCCACTATGGCCTTCCAGCAAAGTTCCATAGTCTTGCACGCCCCGATCTCGCTTGATGGCCGACATAGTCAGTCCACCGGCAAAGCCCATCAGGGCCACCAGGCCGGAGGCCAATCCAGCTAGCCAGTAGGGGAATGGAGTGGCCCAGTAGAGGGCTGTGCCAACCAAAGCAGTAGAAAGTACCCCCCCTAACAATCCTTCCAAGGTCCGAGTCGGACTAATCGTCGGGGCCACAACATGCTTCCAAGGCAACTGGGACCAAGCATATTGAAATAGATCCCCTAATTGCACGATCAATACAAAGAAAAATAGCAGGCGTTCCCGCAGGCTGACAGCCCCGTTAGAAGGATTTTCAATCGGAAGGCTCAGAAGGGCTGGTGCATAACTGAAACAATAGACACAAATCAACAGCCCCGCTTGAATCTTAGCCGTTCGTTCTAAAAACCGCTTTGGATCATCTGCTAAGGCAATCCGAGCAGGAATAAGCAAAAATGTATATATCGGGATAAACGCCGAAAACCAACTGTACCAGCCCAACCCCACTAAGACAAATTGCACCGGTGTAACCACAAAAAAGACCCAAAACAATGCCCGATGGTCGCCCGGCCGCGTGGGGGTAAGCGTAATAAATTCTCGTAAGGCCCAAAACGAAATCAACCCAAAGAGAATAATCGTAACAACCCGGTGGATCAGAAAGGTGGCAGCCACCATGGCCAACAACAACCACCAAGCCCGAATCCGTAACCAAAACGTCTCGACTAGAGCCGGATTCAGACCGGTGTCCGGACGCCGGCGCAGTAAATAAGCCACTCCGGTGGCAATCCCTAAAACCACTAAAACACCTAAAACCAAAATCAATGTCCGGGGCTCGGTCACCAGGATAATCCCATCACGCCACTTGGTCGAAAGCCCAAATCGCTCATCCCCAAATGAGGATGGCTTCTCTGCAGATTGTGCAAGGCGGTTTTCTACTGACTGGATCCCCGAGGGACCGGGAATGCCTTTCGGTCTTATCTTGCAAAAAGGAACTCCTCCCCCGAATGGAGGAAGCTTCTTTTCCCCTCTCTCCCAGCGACAAAAGGAACACAGCCAGGAGGGAAATAATATGGTCAGTCGCTCTTTTTCGCCACAGCCGAGATTGCTTTCGGCTATGCCGTCCTCTGGCTCGAAGAACTGAAGCAGTCCCTTCCATCGGCTGAAATGTTCCTAGGGAATCTCTGCATAATCCTGAACATATAGTGAACTCCATGAGCTTTTGATTCGGTAGGCTTTTTCTGCTGCCATCCCAACACCTATTCTATTTAGGCTGCTAGCAGTGCTAGCAACCTCCATAGCGTAACGATTAGAATAAATGCGGCCCAATCCATCCGGAATCCAAAGGTCATAAAACTCATTATATGTTCAGGATTCTGTAGCAGCTCCTGCCGGAAGAAATTCTACCAACCATAACTTGGAAGCATGTTATCGCTTATAAAGAGGGAACCAACCTCATCTTGTTAGAGGCTGGCTCTGTGGAAAGCGTTTCCAGTCGGAGGCCTAAACCCACCAAAACGAAAGCAAAACCGACCAGCATAGGCAAAACCTCTCCAGACTGCGGACAACCTTTCAACAGAGCCTTAGAGGCTGCCTGAAAAGGATTTTTGGCGTCTTCGGCTACCTAGTTGTTTCCTCCACTAGCGGGCTACAGCCAGGGATTGGACACCTTGCTTCCCCAAAGTCTTCACCGGCTAGGGGAATAGGGGAGACTAGCTTATCCTTTTTCAGAGGCCCTCTTAGCTCGACTTTTGCCATTTTCCCTAACCTTTTTTGTCTCCAGGGGTTACGTTGAACCGTCTTTTTGTTCATACTGTTTCCTAAGTCTAATACTTCCAAGGACATCGAAGTTTCCATCTCGGCAGAAGGCCCAAAATTGGCAAAAGTCGAACTTAGAGGCTCAAATAAGGAACTTACTCCCTTGTCGGGACTGAAGGTACCTAACTAAGAATCTGGGAGCCGTTCTATGCTCTGGGGTGCTGCTCTGGCAGGCAACTGAACCAGTTACAAGTCTTTCAGGCGCAACACCGCCTCCCGAGCTCGGCGGAGGAAGTCTGCTTTGGGTTCTCCTTTTTCAAGCCAAATGGGGGGACCGAAAATGACCCGGGTCAAAAGCGGAACGGGCAACACTTCGCCCCGGGGCAAAATCCGATTCATGTTATCGATATACACCGGGACTGCTTCTAAATCAGGCCGCTTTTTGGCCAAATAGTACAAACCGCTTTTAAACTCCCGTACCTCTCCGGTGGGACTGCGACCTCCTTCAGGAAAGACAATCAGCGAATATTTATCTCCGATTTCCCGAAGCATCACATCCACAGGGCTTTGATGCACCTTGATTTCGGTTCGGTCGATCAAAATCGCGTTAAACACATGGCGAGCCAGGTACTCGCGGATGCGGCCGGCGGTCCAATAGTCTTTAGCGGCTACCGGGCGAGTTAGCGCCCGCACTTCCGGCGGCAACGAAGCCCAAATCACTAACGCATCCAAATGACTGGTATGATTGGCAAAATAAATGCGTTGGCAGGTGTCCGGATGACAATCGATCCATCGGACACTGGCCCCACTGAAAAATTTCGCTAGCAAGGCAAGTAGCGGCCCGGTAATCTTCAGCCCCATCCCCTCGATTCCATATCGATGTGGGAAGTCAGAATAGTGGTTCTGCCCAAATCTTTCCACAAAACGTAGCAAGATGGGCAAAGCAAACATGCTTCTTCGGCCCACACCTTTCCTTTGAAAACAAATCCGTTCCTGGGAAAAACTTATGAAACACTTCTCCCAACGGAAAGAAAACTCTCCATTTCTTAGAAACTGTCCTGAGATTGGAATTTTGAGGTTTCCAAATAGATTTTGGGCTGCGCTCCTTCCATCGCCGGTGCTGTAAAAGCGGACCGTTAGGAATTCTGGGGAATTCGGGAAGGGAACTGCTTTTCTCCTAGAAATGCCGTTTCATGACAAACTCTAAGCTCGACTTTTGCCATTCTGGGCATCCTGCCAAAAGGGTAAAGCCTTAACTGCTTAGAGTTATTGGAGTTAATAAACAAAAGGAGTGCTTGCTGCAACTAGTGGAGGCAAAGCAAGTTAGGAAAAATGGCAAAAGTGAAGGTTAGCGTCTATCAAAGAACGCCCATATTAGTCCCGAGGGATGGTAAAGTGGAATTCCCGATTTTCCGGGGAGACCCGGACCGGATTGGGCCAGATGCGATTGCCTCGATACTGTTTAGGTCGAAAACCGCCTGGGTCGGCTTCGTCGCCCACCCGGATTAGCTCCACCTCATGTTCCCCTTCGATCACGCCGTCGGCATGTTCCCAGGTGGTAGCCTCAGAAAACTGGCCGTTGCGGGTATCCACCACTGCCACGGCAAATGGCGGGTAATTCTTCTGGCGAACCAACTCCTCAGGGGTAAGAAAACGCAGTTCTAGGCGATTGGCAGGGATCAAATCCCCATTCTCATAGGTTACCTTCCCGGAGACAGGAATGGTCGGCGGCCGAGGCTCTCGACATCCCTGGCTGCCCGCTATCTGTCCAAGAGCCAGCATACCCAAAAGCCATCTTACCAGCAAACCCCTCAGCAAACCAAGCACCCTGCGCATCATTTTCTGAGCCTCCTGGGCCAAGCGAATATCCAGGGATTTGGTCTGTTAGCCCCAGAGAGGTTCTCGCTGCCTACCGTGCGGCACAATCGCCTTCCAGGCGGGGAAGCCTTTGACTTGAAATCCCCGCCATGGCTGTGGGGTATATGGATAGAGAGGAACAGCCAGATGCAACAGCCCACAGATGTTCTGAGGTACGATGTGGAGCTTTTAACAAAATGAGTTTTCCTGCCATCCCCCAAGGGGCAGATCACCCCTCCGAACCATCTGGTCCTCACTGTTGTTAAAAGGGGAACCTCTGCAAAATCCTGAACATATAGTGAGCTTTATAGACTTTTGATTCTATAGCCGTTCGGTTCTTCTATCCGAACACCTACTGTCTATCGGGTGCTAGCAATGTTGCAGCTCTATATGTCGTGTTAGAGGAAAGACATCCAAAATGGTATATCGCCCTTGAATTATGCAGAGGTTCCAAGGGGCTTCGTCTTGTCCGGTTACCAGATGGGCGGCGATTACTTTCCTGCCCGAAACGGAGGTCGGTTTTACTTCTCGGTCTCTTTGAGTTTAAGGGGGACTGTATAAACATAGATATAATGTTTGACCCCGTCTTCATTAGAGGTCATTTCATAATATTGTTCGTATTCGGCACCAGGGATGGAATAATCATGGCAGACGATTCGAGACCCTGGCTTCATCTTTTGCAATTGGGGAATCAATTTCTTATTCATTTCCGGCAGAAGGTATAAGGTAATGACAGTGGCGGGACGAAGATCGACCGTGTAAATATCCTGCTGACGGATTTCTACCAAATGCCCAATTTTTTCTTTTTTGATGTTTTCTAAAGACTCGGCTACCCGATCATCATCAATTTCAAATCCGATAGCTTTACAACCGTATTTTTTCGCTGCCTGAATGACAATTCGTCCATCGCCGGAGCCCAAATCATAGAGTATATCATTTTTGGTCACTTTGACCATTTCTAGCATTTTATCTACCACGTCATGGGGCGTAGGCACATACACGACATCGGCGGTCATTTTGGGCGGTTTCTTGGCCGCCCCCTCTCCCCAGGCACTGCAGGCCAACCCAGTACAAACGACCATGGCTAGAATCATCATCCCAAACCATTTCTGTTTTTGCATCGCTGCTCACTCCTCGCAAAAAGGGTCGAATATGAAAAACGTCTTTTGGGTCTTCGAACCAATTCGATTCAGAGGCTGGGAAAATCTCCTAAGAAGCGTAGCACTGATACTATGAAACAACCATACGCTCTCTAATCAGCTGATCCTTAATGTTCGAACTTTCTGCTCGCAAAGGAAAGAAAGCTGCGCAGTTCAATGGAAAAACACCGCCAAGCCAGGAATCTGTTTTTTGAGTTTTTGTGCTCCTTCGTTAGTTACTTGGGTGTCTCGCACATAAAGCATCCGCAACTCTTTTAGACCACGCAGATGCTGAAGGGACTGATCGGTAACCTCTTTACAGCCAATCAGGTTGAGCACCCGTAGCCGCTCTAGGCCCTTCAGATGGATTAATGCATTCCCAGTTACCCGAGTATTCCGCAGTGTAATGGTATCCAGTCGGCTGAGGGCTTCCAGATGGCCGATGGCCTTATCGTCGATTGGATTATCGGCCAAGTTCAGCACTTCAAGATTCTTTAGGTTTTTTAGGTAGGCCAGTCCCTTGCCGGTAATACCTGTTTTTTCAAGCGACAGGGCAATCAACTTCGTCAGCCCGGCTAGGTGCTTTAGCGCCTCATCGTCCAAAGGAACCTCACATAGATATAACCGCTGAAGTCCCTGGAGATCTTTTAGATGAACCAAGCCTTTGGAGGTGATGTTCCCGCCACGAATTTCTATTTTTTCCAAGGCCGGTAGTCGGCCCAGCAGAGCCATCGCCTGGTTGGTCATTTGCCCCTGAGTGGCTACTATGGATTTGACCTGCCCTTGGTCGTTTCGTTCGAGGCTAACCTCTAGAGCGAGAAGAGCTTTAATAGCTTCTGGATCGTCCGATGCTGTCGGACCCGGCGGCGATTCAGCTGGATCCTGCTCCGTTCCGGAACCACTAGGAATTTCGGAAGTTCTGGACTTTTCCTCCGATTCGACAGCTCCCGAGCCGTTAACCACCACCGCTGAAGTTTCCAATGTACCTATTAAAGATGCTCCCAACCCCTCAGATTTCTCCTGACCCCCACCGACAGAATTTTCTGAACCTACTGTTCCAGCCCTAGTGAATTCCGGAGGTACAAAAGGGCTTGCCATTTGGATCTGGCCAGAAGTTTGCTCGGCAACCTCCGCAGGAGAGGTTTCCAACCCACAGGCAACCCCTCCACATCCACCAGCTAACTGCTCCTGGGTACCGCAACCCAGCAGCACTAGGATCATCCATCCAATTCCCATCAACGCCATAACCCGTTTCATCGCAAACTCCTTTAGCATAGGTATAGAAAAATATTAGAAAACAAGTACCGTTTCAGCCTAGGCACAATACTGCTTCTTCTACTCCATGCCACAGGCCTGGCAAGTTGGAGGCGGGTCCCCAGTAGCGGCCTCTGACACTAAGAGCTTCTAACAAAACCCGTGTTCCTACCAACCCTAACCAGGCAGGAGCATCTGGGAACCATCTAGATTTTCATTTTGTTAGAAGCTCGAA
>JANXAQ010000275.1 GCA_025062105.1 Thermoguttaceae bacterium | reverse complement strand
CGGGCAGTAACTCATTTGGGGCCGGATACTGCTGGACAGATGGCCAACGAGGCCGAGGTATCTTTGGCCCTGGCCACCTTCTTGCTTGGGCCGCCAGAGCCTATGCCATGGGATGTTTGGGAGTCTTTAAAACAGCATTTTTCTCCTCTTGGGCACAACGTATCCTTTGACCCCAGGAACGTTCGGCACATCGAGCGTCTGGTTGTTTTTCCCTTCACGGCCATTCATCCGGCCCTGAACAAATGGCAACAATCTACGGCGTGGGGAGACGCTTTGCAGGTTCTTAGGAATTTAATAACACAAATTATCTGGCAGCCTGTACATCAACTATTTGGATTAACTGCCTCTGGTGGGGATAGCGGTGCCTTGCCACAAAAGCCCGCCTGTTCCCAGATGGTGTATGATACAGTGTCCATGGTACTCGCCTGGCTGATCACCCCCAGGGTAGATCAGGCTCGCCTTCAAGAGCGGGCAGAGGAACTCCATGTTGAAATAGAGGTTGCCCAACGGATACTTGCCCAAGCTTCTTTGCATCATTGGGATCCTAACCGTGAACCTTTAGGGGTTTTTTTAAAGAGGATATTGCTCCGTCCGCCCGGGGCAAAGTGGCCAGCTCAGCCAATCCAGGCCAACTCCTTCCGAAAAACATTCCTTTGTTTTGCAATGGACGAAATTATAGCGGTTCGCGTGTTACGATGTAATCATCTGAAGCCCAATGGCGAACGATGTGGCAAATTGATCGATGCCCAGGACTTCTGTCAATTCTGCAGAAAGCCCACGGCAGATGCTCCTGTATATAAGGTCGATTGGTACTTTGCGCTGAAAGACACGGGGCACGTACTCGACGGCCATCGATGCACTAATGTCGAGTGTCAAAAGACGGTTCCGGTCCGGGGAGGGCCTATCTTTTTGAATACCAATAGGCCGTGCCCTCTCTGTGGCAAAACCCAATGGGGTCGTACACTCCAAGTCTGGACCCCCAAAAGCGAAATCCTTGGACTCCCGATGGAGCCAGAACAAGATTAGATGAACAAATATGATATTTCTGATATTTCAGCCATTTGAAGAATTCTTTTGCCTTTTCCTAAGAAAATCCTAGAGTGTGATTCCCCTGAAAGCGGAATCCAGAAACAGCAAGCCCGTGGAAAAACTTGGATTCCTACTTCCGCACCAAGGACACGTTGCGCCATTTGTCTGAAATGTTACGCACAGAGATTCTTTGGCCTTTTTTCCCAAAAAGAGGATAGGACCGGAAAACTTCTGGCAAGTAGTAAAAAATGTCGACATCAGAATGTTTGGTGTGCCTATTTAATAGAAGGGGGGGCAGAATCCAGAGGGGAGCTAACTCTTAACTTTTGCCATGTTTTGGAAGTTCTTTTATTTGAAAGGCTTAGGACTTGATGTATATTTGTTCAGAAAAATTCCTAACTCTGAGATTTTCAGAAGGTTAGAACATCCCAAAAAGACTGCACCCTCACAATTGGCAAAAGTCGAGCCAAATGGGTTCTAGGCGTATAGGGGCATTATGGAACAAGGTAACCATCACGAAAAAGGATGGCGTGCTATGAAGAGGATTTAGCTGTATGGGCAAGAAGGCTTTTGAATGGTTAACCAACCTGAAGATTGTCTCTCCTAGTCGGGAGGAATTGGCAAGCCGTTTAGAACGGCTCCAGCAACAGGGAGGTCTGCGATTCGTCCCAGGTCGGCCTGCAGGCTGGTCTGACGGATGGGTAAGTGTGTTTTTAACGTGCGTTGCCGAGAAACCTCTGGTCGCTTCGGAGCCGGAAAGCCAGAGCACCCAACAAGCTCAGAAAGATTCTGGCCCCCCCAGGACCCGGTCGCCGAGTCTCCAGCAGTGGCTAGAGGTTGACGCTTCTCCGGGTGCGCCCACCTATGCTAGATCCTATTTATTATCGGCAGTGTCTCTACCAATCGGCACTTCACCAAGGGAAAAGCCAAAACCTGAATAGATTTCAACTTCGGCTTTAGAAGGGGAAATCGGCGAGGAGTATTTGTTAACTGTGTATGTGGCCTTTCCTCCCCGACCGGCGGTGGTTGGAAAACTGTTATGTACTTTTCGGGACGATGGGGGGAAACTGGTCTTCCAAGGGTTGACGAATTCCCGGGGACAACTTCGCACGGGCCGTCGGCTCTGGAAAGAGGGTAAAACCTACCGCATAGAAATTACTCCTTTGTATATTCCGAAAGATGAGAAAACCCTGGCTCGAATCTCGTTAGGTCCAGAGCTAACGCAGTTGGCCCAGCAACTCGGTTTTGCCGGGGTACCGTGGGGTGGGGAGGAACCGCTCCGGATGGCCTTTGCCGCTGCTTCTCCACAACAAATTGAAATTCTCCGAGACTTTCACTCTCCTGATGGGAAAACGCGCGGTCGGCTTTACTTGGACCAGGGCCGGCTCTGGCTAGACGTAGTGATTACGGAACCGGCACAAGATTGCCTGGCGGGCTATCGGATTCTCTCTGCCTGGGCAGAGCTATTAGAACAAGGTTTTGTGATCCTTTCTTGGAAAGGAAAAGATGCCGCCCAAAAGGACATCCTCAGCGGCCGGATTTGCCTACAACCACAAACCTGGCGCCGCTGGACGGAAGATTGTTATGTAGAAGTGTATCCCCAGCCTCTAGATACCCTCACCCCCACCGATCTAGAAATCCTCCGGACTTCTGGGGATCGAAATGATCATCCTGACGTTCCGCAGTGGCTCCGGCAAATTGTTTCCAGAGTTCAACAATCTCAACGGAGAGAAGAACGTAAAAATCCTAATGCCACCTAACTTATTTTTTCTTGGCATATTTCATAGCCAGAGCCATCTGGGCGAGAGGAACATGAGGTATTTTCGCGGATTTTCCCATGGGAGAATCAATCTCGGAGGCTGAACAGTTTCTGGCCTCCTAGAGGTGGACAGTTAGAAGCAACCTCCCCCCAAAGCCTTCACATATAGTGAACTTCAGGAACTCATGTTTCGGTGGGCAATCGGCTGCTCTTGCCGAACAACTATTGGAACCTCTCGAAAAGCCTGAACATATAGTGGACTTTGTGAACTTTTGATTCTTAGAGGCTATCCGAAAATGGCATTTCCCCAAGATAAACAGTTTACCATCCTCCATTGCCCAGAAGGCCCAACCGGCCGATTTTACGGAGCGTCAATACAAGAAATCGATCAGCCTAAAATCCATCAGGAAACCTCAAAAATCCCATTTTAGGACAGCCTTTTAGCTCGACTTTTGCCATTTTTGGCGTTCCTCCGGAAAGGGGAAAGCTCTAACTCCTTGTAACTATTGGACTTAGGAAATTGGGTGAACAAAGGGAAGTTTCGTCCTAACTGCCGATAGCAAAACCAGTTAGGAAAAATGGCAAAAGTCGAGATCAGACCCAGCCATTCCCCTAGCTGAACAGCTGCTGTCTATTGGATGTTAGCAATGCTAGCTACCCTATATGTTGGGTTAGGGGGGAAGAAACCGAGAAGGTATAAAAATATCACCCTTGAATCATCTAGAGGTCCCTATTCTATGTCGGCTGCTATCAGGCCTGCCATCCTTATATACCCTATGTATTGGAGCAGAGAAGAGACGAGCCAAAATACTATCAAAATGTCTCCTTAGAATGATGCAGAGGTTCCAGAGTCCAAAAAGGATTTGGCCTGGGGAATTCAGCAGCGTGCGGTTTACTTTCGAAAGGAAGAAGGCTGATGACAATCCAGCAGAAAGGTTCTCAGGTGAATAGCTGCAGAAATGAACTTCTAAGTATTCTGCAGAATGCGGTGGATCGGCTGCAGCAGGGTGTTCCCGCCTGGCCTCAGGAGCAGGCTGAGCTTCGGCGATTTTTAAATACCCAGCTATTGGGTAAGCGGGGCGCAGTGTGGAAGGCAGTGCCTGATGCTTGCCGAGGCAGCTGGGCAAACCAGTGCCGAGAAACTCTCACCGAGCTTTTGGCGGAACAATGTTCCGGTACCGTAGGTCAGCTATATTCCTCCCAAAATTTCCCATGGACGGCCCTGTTTGCCCAGGCAATGTTTCGGGGAGATCTCTGCAGTGCCTTGGCCGCTTTGGCCCACTGCCAGCACTCCTCCGCTAAGGAACAATACCTAGAGCAAGCAATCCAGGCATATGCTCAAGCATTTATAGATGTTCAAATGTTTGGAAGACCAGCATGTTGGGAGATAGGTAAACGGATGGCTGAGGATGTGTACCATCGGCTGATAGACTCTGGGTTGTTGGAACCGCCTGGTGCCATGGCAAGCAGTGTGGTGTTGCTGGCAGGCCCGGCCCTGCAGACCGGGGCTATCTACTTTGTGGTTCAGGTGGTGCCTGGGGATGCGCAGCTCCTGCCCGATCCTATCCGACTAGGCTTGATTCCGATTGGTTCGGAGATGCTTCGCTCCCTCTGGGAGGTATGGGAGCTTGTGCGGGACCAGGCAAGCACAGGGCTTCGCTGGTGGTTTGAGGGGCCGGGGCTAGCAACCAGCTATCTACTGACGGGTCGGTCAGGGGAGGCGGCTTTCCTGGCGGCGATGCAGGGAGTCATTGTCAGCCAAAGGCTCGATTCGTTTACCGCCATCAGTGCCACGTTTCTGCGGGATGACGATGGCCGGTTCCGGCGGGATGAGGCTGGCCGACTCCTGCTTGGCCCTGTGGAGTACGCTGCGGAAAAACTCCAAGCGGCTACTGCCACATTGTGCCGGCGGCGTGTGATTTTTTGCCCCAAGACCTTTCAGCAACTTCAAGAGCAACTGCCGGCATGGAATGGTCCCCCTGCCATCTGCGGTTGCCAAACATTTACCGAAGCCTGGAACTATCTGAGCCGCCCATCTGTAGGATCTGCCTCGACTTTACCCATGCTCCAGGTCGGCCAGTTAGAACTCGGACTGGCAGTGCTCCACGGCGGCGACGGTTCTCTCCGCTATCGGCCCGGCGAGATCTTCGGCCACATTGCCCCAGAACCTTTTCAACTGCCAGAACCTCTCCAAAAAGAATACCCCAGGCTCCTGGAAAAACGTAAAAACCAGGTCCAAAGCTCCGCCGCTTTTGTGGACAAAGAACAATTACGCCTGGTGCACTTCCAACTGCAAAGCCTTGATCCACCTAAACCTATGTCTCTGGTGCTTCAGCGCACCCGGTATTACTATACATGTATTACCAACATCATGTGCCATGAGGTTCTCCAAGACGGCAGAAGGGTGGCCGATTTTGGCAACTTGGATCACCCAGACGATCTCCGGAACTCCCAATTTTCCAATCCGTTGGCGGTGAATCTTTCGATAGTAACCGAAGATGGCTATGTGCTCTTTGCGCGGCGGTCGCAGATGGTAGCCTATAACCGGGGTGGCTGGGCGCCGGCCGTCAGCGGAACCGCAGTCCCAGACTGGGACATCCACCCCGATCCCACCTCCGGACAGCTTCGATATGATCCTTGGCGCACCGCCATTCGGGAAGCCAGAGGTGAAGTACTCGGTCAGTATTATAGAAGTGTCTTCCACCCCGAGCACGGCTGGAATGAAGAAGAGTTTCAAACCAAAGCGGAAGAGATTACCTTTTTCGGCCTAGCCCGGGTAAGCCGAAACGGCTTTCCCTTTCTGTTCGGAGAGGCCCGACCTAAATTGGAGTTTTCCAATATGTTACGTCTGGGAGAGGAATGTTTCGAGACGGCTCGGATCTGTGCCGTGCCCCTAGGCGATCTCGAGCAGGTGGCGGACACCCTCAAAACTATTTATGCCACGTTCGATTCCGCCGGTATGCCCAACCAAGCCACCCATACGACGATCTTCTCTATCTTGCAATCTTTCCTATATACCTATCCGGACCGGTGGGATGAACTGCTGGAAGCTTTGCAGATCTAGTCGGGCCGTATCATTCGTACCATTTCAGTCGAGTCAAGTAGGTGTCTGGAACCTCTGCATAATTCAAGGGAGGATATTTTTATACTATTTTGGCTTGGTCTCCTTTTCCCCTAACATATAGAGTTGC
>JANXAQ010000213.1 GCA_025062105.1 Thermoguttaceae bacterium | reverse complement strand
CTCTGCATAATTCAAGGCGATATTTTGATACCATTTCGGATGCCTTTCCGCTAACACAACATATAGAGCTGCAGCATTGCTAGCATCCAATAGATAGTAGGTGTTCGGATAGAAGAACCACACGGCTATAGAATCAAAAGTCCATAAAGTTCCCTACATGTTCAGAATTTTGCAGAGGTTCCTGTACTTTCTGAAAAATGCCTCTCCAGAGGGGAGGCTATGGACGGAGGCCAACCGGGCCAGCTATGCCCGAAGGCCATTTCCGGGTCCCAAGGCCTACCCGGAACACTCCACCAAAATTACCCCTCCAACTTATGACCTTTCAACAGGTTAGGCAGTTAGACCTCACAGAACATTGGCTGGCCAGCCGGTGCAGCAACACCCTAACCAGAACGGTTTTCTCCCACCTCCTCCCATAAAGGGGAACTTTCGAGAAAGTCCAGCACCGTCCAAAAGGGGCTAAAACCGACCACGATAGCCAAGACTTCCCCAAAGGGGAAAGAACCTTTCAACAGAGCTTCGCCTCTTTTTTTTAGCCGAGAATATTTCTTGCTTCTGGAGAAAAAACCAGGATCTTTAGGGCCCCCAACTGGCTCCTGCCTGAGCAGATTGGAGCGGGTTCACCTTACGAACTCTCGGAGGCCAGATGGGCCAGTGCTGTTGTAGACAACTTTTGCACATGTCACGATATCTGAACTGGCATTCCTGATGGAGGATTGGCGGTGAACGTAATTATGTCCATATTAACGAAGTTCCAGTTAGGCCTGATTCCGGCTGTGGCCTCAATAACAGATTTCGGCATTTTGAGGATAAATCCCCTTTTAGGAGGCAGGTTTCTTTTGGGTAGAGAGTTGGTGATGGGGTAGATCTACCTTCCGGGCCGGAACCCCATATTGGTGTCGCGACCAGTCCCGGGCGCAGGCTGCTATTTGCGGACAAGAGGGTGGCGGCGGTAATACCGTACGAAGGGTGAATGCTGGTACCATTTGCCCTTTTACTGTCCATCGGGCGCAGGCATGCCAATTGGGAAGACTTGTGAGATCCTGCAGATCGAAGTAGGGTGCAAAATACGGTTCTATCAGTTTCGCATCCTCTTGGCCCAGTCGGAAACAGATCAAATTGCCAATGTTGCCGAAAATCGATTGGATAATGCACTGATCTTTTATCTGAGAGAGAAACTGATTCGCCAGAATTAGCGCCACCCCGAATTTTCGGGCTTCCGAAAGCAATAAAATCAAACTTTGGGTGGCCAGACTTTGGAATTCATCCACATAAAGATAAAAGGTGCGGCGTTGGTGAGGAGGAAGCTCTACGCGTTCCAGAGCTGCTGCGAAAATTTTGGCCATAAGGACCATACCGAGAAATCGCGAATTTGCCTCGGCGAGTTGCCCTTTGGCAAGATTAACCAGTAGAATCTTTCCTTCGTCTAAAATCCGACGAAGTTGGATAGTGGAGTGTTTTTGCCCGAAAATACCGCGTAGTTTGGGGTCGAAGACAAAATCCATAAATTTACTACTCAAATATTCACCCCAACTAACCCCCTCACGATCTCGCTGAGTGTAGTCCATGCTAGGCAAGCTCTCGGTGACCCATCGTTCTAACAAGGGATCTTTCCAACGGAGGGGGAGCCACCGTTTCCAATAGTTCTTATGTTGGAAGATTTCATACAATTCTAACAGGGTACCGGGATCTTCCGGATTAGACATGGCCAACAGCAAATTCATTTGCAGATGCTGGTAAAACATTGGTCCCGCGTAGTCCACCGAGGCATGATCAAATTGGTCCCGGAGCAGTCGTTCCACGATCATGCGGAGTTCCCGGGCGATAAAATAACGTTGATCTTCCCTGGGGCATTCCAATAGGTTCAGACCCACAGGCCGCTCTACATCCGTTGGATCCAGAATGACAACATCCTTTAACCGGCCCTTAGGGATATATCGCAGCAATTCCTCAAACAGGTCGCCATGGGGATCGATGACTGCCAGCCCTTTGCCGTGATGCATGTCTGCGAGAATCATACTTTTCAAAAGGGTCGTTTTGCCAGTTCCGGTTTGCCCAAGCACATACAGATGCAGGAGGCGATCCGGCTCGCTTAACATAATAGGAGCGGTTTTCCCAAGATAAGGGTTTTCCCCGATGCACAGGGAGGTCGATCCCCTTTGGGATTGGGCCAACCGGGCTATTTCGGGAGGAAGGCCGCGAAACCGAACCGCTCTGACTTCCATCCCAGCTAACTCCTCGCCAAAAGCTATTGGGAAGCGGAAGGCTCCGGCAGCCTCGGTCGCATTCACCAGGCAGCGAAGTCGTCGCAACGGCTCCGGTGCAAGGCTTGTTCCCCATAGGGTATGACCAAGCTGTTGGATATTTATTTCTGCTTTTTCCTTTTCCTCCTCATTGGTTGGATATACAATTTGCCACCCACCTCCTGAAAACCCACCTATTTCCCACTGTTTTTCCAGATCCTCTTCTGCACAAGTACAGAACAATTCTCCAGCCATGGCCTCCAGGAGCATCTTGCTCATGGGTTGTGGGCTGGCCAAACTGATGGTCAAGAAAAACGGTGCAGACTGAAGCTGTTCCAGGTGTTTCAGCCAACCGCTTCGCAACGCCCTTGCCCGGCCTTCGGAAATCGTCTGGTTGAAGATGGGGCCCAACCGGGCCATGGCCTCTCGCTTCTGCACCAGCAGTTCACATCGTAGGATCTGATTTTCTATCGCCTCCTTTTCTTGCTGGTTCAACACCGCCGGGCAAATGGTGGCTTGATAAACGACCGGGGCCGGAGCAAGCAACAAGGTTCGGAAAAGTCGGGCCAGACTGCCTGGCCGAGCGAGGAATGGGTGAACAAAATACACTGTTTGCCCAGATCGGCCGTTTCCTTCCCCCTCTTGGTCATTTAAACTTGGACGGCGCCCTGCCTTGTCGAGCAGCAACAGTTCTTCCCGTCGGCGGATTTCCGTCAGTTCGGCTTCCTGCCAGTTAAATGGTTGCCAGAGCTTCTCAAAGGCTTCCTTCTCCGATACCGCCTTCCAGCCATGATCCGGGAAGAAACCCTCCAATAATGAAAACATTTGCTCACATAACCCTTTTGCTTTCTTTTCTGCCTCAGCCTTTTCTCTTCCTTTCGTCTTTACCAATAGAGCTATGTGGATCTTTCCGGCGCTAAAAGAAAATGGCTCAGGCTCCGCCACATACCGAACCGCAAATGTAGAGCCTTCCTCTGGACAATACAACGCATGAAGAAAATCAGCCTGCTGGTGGAGCTGCTGGCGAAATACTTCTTTGGCTGCGGCTCGTGAGTCTCGGTGTTCTGAACACCAGAGCAGCCGAATCATGCCGACCGCATTCCAGCCATCAGGCCCCTGATCGGCAGGGGTCGGATAAGAATAGATGTACCAATCACGCTGCATTAAGCTGTTCTCCTTCGGAAGGTGAGAGAGGGGATCTAATATGGACATATGTGCAAAACCTTCACTTCGAGCCTTCCTCTTCTTTTTTATATAAGGCACCCAAGACCAGTACCCCTAATGCCTGGCGGAACATTTGCTATTGCTTGCATCCTAGTTAGGCTAGCAATCCTGGATATTGGGTTGGAGGATGAGGGAACCGAAATGGTATAAAAATATCCCTCATAAATTTTGTAGCGATGCCTCTATATTTCGGATTTGGGAAGGGCAATGGATTTCGGCAATGCCTCCAACAGATGGTCAACAATCCCATAGGTCTTGGCCTCTTCGGCGGTCATGAAAAATTGTCGCTCCATATCTTGCTTGATCCGCTCCAAGGGTTGACCAGTCCACTGCGACATCATCCGCATCAGATTCTCCTGCAACCGGAGCAATCGCTGGGTGTAAAGATGGATGTCGGTGGTTTGACCGGCCAGAGTGGCCGCCATCTGATGGATCATCACTTCCGCATTCGGACTGGCAAACCGAAACCCTTTGGTTCCTGCAGCCAGGATCCAGGCCCCCATGGATGCCGCCTGTCCCACACAGATGGTTCGCACCGGGGCATGTATGCACTGCATCGTGTCAATAATAGCCAAACCGTCTGTTACCGCGCCGCCGGGAGAATTTATGTAAAGGTCGATCGGCTCTTTAGGGTTATCCGCATCCAGAAGCAATAGCTCCCCAATCAGCCGATTGGCCACTTGCGTGCTTACCGGCTCGGCTAAAAAGATAATCCGATGGTTTAAGAAGATCTCCCGCTCCAGCATCATCACCACTCCTACCCTTGTTTCGCCTAAGGAAAAGAAAGATCCGTTTTACACTTGTACTCACCCTAGCGGAGGCTATTATGGGAAGGCTTTTCCCTGAAAGGAGGTTTAATCCTGCGAACTAAGGAGATTTTTCAGAAAGTACAGTTTTAGTTCTTTTTAGATAATAGGCACCTATTGCCATTCAATTTCACTTGGAGAGCGCTGGATATGTGGAACCTCTGCAAAATTCCGCACACATGGTGAACCAAAGAGACTTTTGTTTCGGCCGGCAGCGATCTGGTTTCACCGAAGATCTGCTATCTGTTGGCTGTTGTGGGTGCTAGCCTCTTATCTAGCGGGTCAATGCGAGGATAAACCCAAATGGTATAAAAATATCTCCTTGAAATTATGCAGAGGTTTCATTTTTTAGGTTTCGGGAGGAGTCGGCTTCTCTCTTTGTTCCTCCGGGAACAGCCATTTAAAGTCGGGTATGTTTCCTGAAGGCTGGAAAATCCGGCTTTGGCGGGCTGCAAGAGTTTTTTTGGAATTTAAGCCTTCGAAAATCTCTCCCCGATAAGCCCGCGATTGTATCTTCCTCGATTATCTCCCGAGCATTAGTCAGAGGTGGGACAGCCTGTGCCCCCTGCTTTGGAGGGGCGTGGTGCGAGAGGCCGGCTCCCCGAAGCCTATCGGCAACCCCTGATGCTCTTTTTTTTGTTTAGGCTTCCAGAAGTTTGTCCAAAAATTTTTGGCTCAGGTGCCTCTATTATTTAGAGACGAAGCATGAGGCGAGAGGTTCGCTTTTCGAGCGGCCTGCCCCGCTATAGGGGGCTTTTGAATAAGAGGCTGTCCGAAAATCGGCGGTTATGGCCTTTCGGACCAGATTTCCTTTTGACTGTACTTTCTAAACTCGAGTTTTGTCATTTTTCTTTAGGCCGCGAAAGTTACGGATCGCCTCCCCTTTGTAACATGTAATTTCCTAACTCTAATCTTCACAAAGAGTTAGAGCGTAATACATTCACTAGAGGGTTATAAATGGCAAAAGTCGAACTAAAAAGGTCCCCTTGATGGGGGGAGAATTGGGATAAAACCGTTATGGCTCCGGCTTGCCTTCAGCGGCTACCACCCAGTGCTTTGGGATGGGTAGCAGCATAAAGCTGCCCCAAGGCCATAGGTTGGAGGGGCAATTTTGGTGGACTGCTCAGCTCGGTCGTAAAGAGTCGGAAATGGCACTAGGGTATGGCTGGTCCGAGAGGCTTCGGTCAATAGCTTCCCTACTGAAAAGGCATTTTGGAGAAAGTCCAGTTTTGACAGAAGCAGGCCAGAACTCCGTCAACCAAACCGTCGGACACTTGGAGCTAGGAGCTCCAGACCACGAAAAACCTCTAAGCTCGACTTTTGCCATTTTTGGCGTTCCTCCGGAAAGGGGAAAGCTCTAACTCCTTGTAACTATTGGACTTAGGAAATTGGGTGAACAAAAGGAGGTTTCGTCGTAACTATTGGATGCAAAAGCAGTTAGGAAAAATGGCAAAAGTCCAGCTAAGAGGCTGTCTGGAAATGTGTTTTTCCAGGGGAAATCAGCTCAATAGCTGGATTACCTAGCCGGAAAGTCCCTATTTTCCCCGGTCTTTTGCTGGAAGAGCTGGTTAATTCCCCCCTATCGGGAAACGCCCAACTCTTGATTTCCAGAAAGCCTCGAAGCCGGTAAGTTCTGTAATCCATAACTCCCTGGGAGGATCCTAGGTATCTATTTGTCCTATAAAATGTTGTGGCCTTGCCTACCACTTTACATAGGGGGGATCTAAAAAGATGTTAGATACCGGGTGGGGCTGAATTTTTGTGGTCACTTTAGGGGATTCGGGAAACATAGATAATTCCAGGTCCATCGAACCGGTCCTCTCACTGGCATCTTCAGGAACCTGAAGCTCGCTATTGCAGATTCCAGGGGCTAAGAGCCTCTCCGAAGAGTTTAGGTTTCTATATCCGGAATAGAATGCGTCGTAGGTTCTAGCAAAGCTGACTTTGTAAGGGGGCATTTTTGCCTATATTGCCTATCTTGCCCGATTAACTCACAGAATTTTAGCCGTACCCTACATACCGATACGTAGGAGGGAGGGCTTTTGGGGAGTTCATTGTGTAAGGGTGTGGAGGTGATTGACTCTGCTGAAACTTTTCCACTGACAAGCCTGTTCCCGCCTAAAGTCGAAAAAAACCTCCATAATACTCTAATATCCTTAGGAGTTCATCCAACCCTAACATCTCAGCCGAATGAAGGAGCTGCCTAGTTTAGCCGAGCAAGGGCCTATAATCTCATTCCCGCCAGAGCGGCAGACCAGGCTTGTTTCTCCCCCAAGCAGGAAACTAGAAAAACGGTAACACTTTAGCCGAATGGTACACCAAGGCATTTCGGGGGAAGCAAGAATCCAGGTTTTTCGATGCATTGTTGCCCTCTGGATTCCCCCTTTCGCGGGAATGACACCATAGAACCTTGCTCAGCCAAACCGACCGAGTCCTTCATTTGGCTGAAGTGTTATGAAAAACTAACAGAAAGACCTAGACTCCTGCTTTCGCAGCAGTGACACCTTGCGACATTTGCCTGAAACGTTACATAGGGATCAGACTTTTCGGAAAGGACTGGTAGAAAGCGGAAAATTTTGGAAAACTCGGTTTTCCCCACCGAAGCCCAAAAGAAACTACTGATCAAAAATAGATGAAGGGAACCTCTGCAAAATCCTGAACAAATAGTGAACTGTAGGAGCTTTTGTTTCCGACGGTATGTGTTTAGTATCGCAGAAGCCCTACTATATGTTGGGTGCCGGCAGTACCAGGAACCCTATATATTGTTGGGCCAACGAAATACCGAACCAAAATAGTATAAAAATATCTCCATTGAATTATGCAGAGATGCCGCATTACTAACTCCGGCGTACGGAGCCTGCAAGGTTCTAAATCGGATGGGTTTTTTCCAGCGCAGAGTCAACGATCTTGAAACCGATAAAAAATTTCAGGAGTGCAGAAGTGGGCAGGAAATCGTTTCGGCCGAAGTTCACTGGCGAAGCAAAATCTACTGGAAAGGTGGCTGCCTTGCTACCTTCAGATACCTTGACTTTTCCATCGCAAAGCGTCTATACTAAGCATAGGCGAGTGCAAGGAAGCTT
>JANXAQ010000163.1 GCA_025062105.1 Thermoguttaceae bacterium | reverse complement strand
CTATATGTTGTGTTAGAGGAAGGGCATCGAAAATGCTATAAAAATATCCCCCTTGAATTATGCAGAGGTTCCTACAGTCGCGGCATCCACCCTAACGGCTTAGCCGGCCGACCCGGCCCGAGCTGTTTCGGGTAGTAGGGTTCCACTAAACACCTGCCAGCTGGAGACGATCTGTGGCTTGTAGCCTTTCCGGCCAGAGTACGCTTCCACCAGCCGCGCCAGCTCCTGCCACGGCATGACCCGGTTCATGGTCCGCAAAAACTCATGCCGACGGGTACTCTTTCGGTGCTGCTCAAACCCTAAACTGGCAAACGTCTTTTGGCCGTTTTGTTGCTCGAGGTGTTCGCCACGCATCGGTTGCTGCTGCTTCTAGGGACCTGCCTCGAAATAAGGTCTCTTAAAAGGGTCCCCTTGGAAAAACAAGCAGAACTCCTTATGGCCTCCTTAGGGTATCCAGAGGGACTGTTTTGGGGAATTCCCCCTCCAGGACTCATTCCTGCCCAAGCAGGACTCGACTGTTTCCCAATGTTTACCTATGTTCAGAGAAGCCCTGCTAACGTGGGCCATCCCTCCTTGAGAAAATTTTCCCACATGCTTAACAGCGCCGGGGGGTGGGTATCCTATAAGGGAGTGTGATAGGTATGTTTTAGTCCTCTTGGGCTTTTCCGGCGGCTGCCTGCCCTCAATGCCCAAGAGCTCAAAAAACCAGAATTATTATGTAGAGGTTCCTATGGGAAGTGCCGGGTGTGTTTTTAGGCTTCTGGGGCATTCCCGGCGGCCAATTTCTCCTCGAAGTCCAACTCGGCAAAAAACCGCAATGATGGAAAAGTTCTTGAAATAGCGTCAGCTGGTTTACTATGCAATGGTCTCTTTTTCTTTTTTTCTTTCTAAAGGAGCTAAGCAATGAAGTCTCTGGGGGGATGGTTAGGAGGCGGTGGGAACGATGGTGGTCTGGGCTTTTTCAGGGCAAGGGCTTTTGGGTCGTTTGGCCGGGGCCTGGTTGTCTGGGCGATGCTCCTGGCTGCCGACTCGATGACTCAGGCGGCTACGATCTATTGGACTGGCGGCGGGGGATCGGCCAACATGAACTGGTCCCACAGCGCCAATTGGTCCACGAACAATCCGCCCGGCGCCAGCGACGAGGCCATCTTTACTCATACGGCTGGCGGCGCTTCGGCAGGCGTAGTTACCAACATCGTCAACACCGGCTTTACGGTCCAATCGCTCTCCTATCAACTGGATACTCTCAGCCCAACTAGCTTCTTTCATACCACCCAGATTCAGTCCGGCTTGACCTTGCTAGCGACCAACGGGTTGAACGTCGGCCCGGATGGCACCGATGGCAACTCGGAGCCGGGCAAAAACTGGACCGCCCATGTTACCGTTACGGGCTCGGGCGCTACGCTTCAGGTGGGCCAGACCGGCCAGTACACCGCCAACATGATCGTCGGACGGACCATAGGGGCCTACAACACGGCTTCGCACATGACTGGTAAACTGGACCTATCGGGGCTGGGCACGTTTACGGCAAACCTGAATCTCTTGAGTCTTGGCCAGGGAATTGAATGGGACAACCGCGGCTACGCCGAACTGACCCTGGCCCAAAATAACCAAATCAATGTCAAGACTATAGAAACCGGGCGAGCCACCGGCCATGCCACCATCTTCCTAGGCCCGCAGAATACCATCAAGACCAATACTTTCTACGTGAATATGGGAAAAGGCAACTCTTATCCCAACTTTGGCAGCGTGGTCCAGTTTCGCTCTGGCCTGACCAATCCGGTCTTTACGCTTCAGGGGCTAGACGAACCCGGGGCGGACCTACTTATCTCGGCTAATATCACCAATGCCACTTCCGCACTAGCAAAAGATACGATGGACCTGTCCGGCGGGGTGTTTAACGCCACGCTCGATGAGCTTTATATAGGCCGGTTTGACCACACCTTGGCAGGCGGCTGCCAAGGTTCACTTATCTTCGATGCCGGTACGGTAACGGCCCGAAAGATCATCCTGGCCCAGACTTCGGGCAGTAATCCGACAAACACGACAGGGACACTCACCATGCGGGGCGGCACATTGACGGTTTCCGAGTCGGTTACCGACGGCCGCGGCGTTGGCTGGATTCAGGTCGATGGCGGCTCGATGACCGTCAACGGCAGCTTGCAAGTGGATCGGCTACGCGTCGGATACGACCCTGTGGGCAAAGGCGGCCTAACAGGCTCTTTAACTGTCCAGGGCGGCTCGGTCTCCATCGGCACAGGCTCTGAAACCCTCGACATCGGACTGCGGGAAAACACCACTACCGGCAGCGTCGTTGGCACGCTGAACTTGGCCAACGCCAGCTCCGTTACCATCAACGTGGGACAACTTCGGCTTGCTCATATCCCCACCTCCACCTATTACGGCTACACCGAGGGGACCCTCATTCTGCCGACCACCGGAAACACCACGATTACCGCTACCTCCGTTACTCTGGGCGATACCCCCTCTACATTCGGCGGCGGCGACGCCAAGCTCCAGCTTGGCTCTGGCACAACCACCATCCGTACAGATCAGTTCTACTTCGGCCGACGCAAGAAAAACGCCCAAATCACGGTTGCGCCAGGCGCCGTGTTGGAACTAACGGGCAAAGCCGGCTCCAGCGCCAAGGCCAACCTCTACATCGGCTATAACGATGTTCATACATCCGGCGATATGTCCAGCACCATGGACCTTACTGGCGCTACGTTCAACGCGAACCTGGATAACCTGTTCGTCGGCTACCATTACCGTATGTCTGGCGGCAGCGGCAGCGGTACGGGCGTGCTTACGTTTACTAACGGCGTCATCTCCGTTAATACCGTCTATGTGGGCCGGGGCGATCCGACTCAGGACGGGCGCGGCTTTGGCACGATCAACATGAAAGGCGGCGCCATGACCGCCGGCAGCATCCAGTTGGCCACCGGGGCCAACACGGCCAGCACCGGTACGTTCAATCTGTGGGGCGGGGAGCTAACGGCCCAGTCGATCACTCGCGGGGTGGGCACAGCCGCCTTCAACTTCACCGGCGGCATCCTCCATGTCGGAACCTTCGGCGAGGCTACCAGGACGTTTAACCTTACCCAGCAGGCCGGCGTTCTGGCCCCAGGCGCTTCGGTCGGTTCGACCACCATCTACGGAAATTACTCCCAGGCGTCGGCCGGGATCCTGGAAATCGAAATCGCTAGCCTCAGCAGTTATGATACAGTAACTGTGTACGGGACGGCCAACCTGCAAGGCACGCTGCTGGTGAAGTTTCTGAATGGGTTTGCTCCCGGGCTGGGCGATACATTCCCCATCCTGTATGCTTCTGGCGGGATCAGTCAGAATCTGACGCTAGCCGGCGCCCAGCCGCCTAATACCCGATGGCTGCTGAATGTCGTGCCTGGCCAGGGCGATTGGCAAGGCTGGCAGATTTTGCAACTGCAGGCCGCGGTTCCGGAACCTGCTACCGTCGGCTTATTGACGCTGGGCCTGGTCTTGCTAGCGGCGGCCCGAGGTTGGGCTTTCCGTCGGCAAACCCATGGGCAATAATAAAAAGCTAATACTTCCCCCAAATGACACGGGAGGATTTTCCTAGAAAATGTTCATCCGGCGGAAATGTTACCTTGGGGGAAGGTCTCCATTGTGGCATCGTTAGACTTCATTTTTTAATCTTTCATCCGACGAGGAGAACGCCAATATGGCACGAGGCCCCTTCTCCACTAGGCCGTTTAGGCCGATCGCTCGCACTTTGTCCGGGTTTACCCTTGTGGAACTTTTGGTGGTGATTACGATTATCGGGATTTTAATTGCCCTGCTGTTGCCGGCGGTGCAGTCGGCTCGGGAGGCAGCCCGAAGGACACACTGCGCCAATAATCTCAAGCAGATTGGCTTGGCTATCCAATCGCATCTGTACCACCTGGAATGCTTCCCCTATTCCCGCGTGGATCCCGGAGAAGCATGGGTCTGGCTGATCCTGCCCTATCTGGAACAGAAAAACCTCTACGACCAATGGGATTTTACGAAGAACTATTACAACCAGGCGCCTCATGTTCGACTGGCCATTGTGCCGCTTTATTTTTGTCCGACGCGGCGTCGGCCTTCCAGTGCGGCCGCGGGCAGTTACGCCGGCGATGTGCCGCAGTATGGCGGAAGCCATGTGCCCGGCGGCCTGGGCGATTACGCCGGCTGCGTCGGCACGGCGTATGTAACGGACCCAAACACGGGTAATTCTGTAAGGGTTATGTGGGATTATTGGCCTGGTTATTGCGAGTGGACTACAGAAGTGAATGCCGGCAATGGCGTTTTCTGGATTAAAGGCCGACCATTGAATGCCGCCCATATCAAAGATGGCCTAAGCAATACGGTCGTGGTGGGCGAAAAGCATGTGTATAATTTCGATTTTGGCGGCTGGCCGACCGATAGCTCGATCTATAACGGGGATCACGGCAACCAGCTCCGTCAACTGGGCATAGGTGCTCTGCTAGCGCGGGGACCGGAAGAAAACCGGATTTGCTTTGGCAGCTATCATCCGGGCATCTGTCAGTTCGTGTTTGCCCACGGAAGCGTCCGGGCGCTTTCGGTCTCGACCGACGCAACCACCTTAGATCGCCTCGCCCATCGCAAAGACGGCGGCGTCGTCCCCCCCTTCTGAAACTTGTAATACGGTAATACTTCACCCGGTGGAAGGAACAGTCCGTTTTTAGGCGGGAAAAAGGCTCTTTTTCATTCCCGCGCAAATTGTAGTCCAGAGATCGACCGATCCACTTTTTCAACCGGATCGTTACTTGCGCAGGAATGTCAGACGGTTTCACTCGGCTGAAGGGGTATCTTATCTGTAGCGTCTCAGCCGAATGGCACAACAGGGTATTCCTGCGTAAGCCGTAGTCCAGGCTTTTTCCCGCGCAAGCGGGAATCCAGAAGGACAAAGAAAAACCTGGCTGGAAAATTTCGTTTCCGATGACAGACCAGATGTCTCCATTGGGCTGAAGTATGCCTTTTATTTTTTCCCTCCGGGAGCTTTCTCCGCTGGGTTGCGCTCGACGGTTAGGGTTACTGGGTTGAGGCCAGGCTTCAGTTCTACCTCCAGGCCGGAGGTCTGGAAACTAGCGTATTTTAGGGGGATGCGAGGCGGCGGCGTGGCCCCGTCGGCCAGTGAAACGGGCGGAGTAATAGCCACCCGATGTCGGCCTGGCACGGCGCCGTCGCCCGGTTGGTAGGTACCCACGCGGAACGAGCCGTCGGCTTGCACCACGCCGGAGGCGCTAACACCCGGCTTTTCGGACGTCGCTGCTTGATCGACCGAGTCGAAGGTAATCGTATAACCTTCCAAGTCGTTGGCAGGGGCGCCATCGGAATAAACGATTTTTCCCTGGACTTGACAAAGCGTTGGCCCGCCGCAACCAGCAAAACCAACCCCCGTTAAAAGTCCCAACCCCATTGCCATCCAACACCAAGCCTGTACATTCCTAAAATCTTTCATCGAATATTCCTCCAATCCACTCGAGGGACCGCACCGCCGTTCATTTCTATTTTTTTCTTTTTGTCTGGCCGCCGCCAGACCTATTGGCTTTATCTTCCAGATCAACGCACCATTGTCAAGCCTCCATCGAGGAGACCGCCAATTTTTCCGCCCTACCTCAAAACTGGAGATAACTTAACACCTCGAAATTTCCATTTTCTGGCCCAGCAGAGAAACCTCCAGAAGCCCTTCTCCTTACCGGAATATCCTCTTGTTAAAAATATTCGTCAAACCTCTTGGAAACCGATATGTTAGGGAGTATGCTGAGCACAAGTCCCGACGCCGCTGGGACGACATGGGGTTTTTGCCCGAAAGGGAAAGCATCCCTATCCTGCCGAACTTCCGAATCCTTTCCTAGGCTGCTATTCTATGCGTTTTCAACCTTCAGGAGGTTGTTGCTATGAAAAACTCTTTCTGTAATGTTTGGTCCGTCGAAGGTTTTTCAACATCTCGAAAGAAGTCCTTAACAGGAAATCTATCTGTAAAAAGACGTTGTCGCCTTTGGATCGGGTTGATTGGGTGGGGAATTCTATCGACGCTCATAGGAACGGGCGTCCGTTGGTCCAATGCCGCAGAGACAAATCGAACAGAATCGACTTCATATGTCCAAAAACGTTCTGGTCTGCCCAATCTGGCCCGGGTCGTCCTGGAAGCCCAGGCCCAAGCCAAAGCCGGCGTAGGCCATCCAGCCCGGATTGTCTTCCTCGGCGGATCAGCCACGAAGCCGCTCCGACAGGAACAAGAAAAAAATGCTTGGCCAGGTCTTTTGGCCGATGAAATCCGACGTGCTATCCCCGGCGCATCGTTCGGCGTATTTAACCACGGCCTGGCTCGAAGCGATAGCACCTTAGGCGCTTGCCGAACCCAGACCGATGTGGTCCAGCACTATATGCCTCTGGCCTTGGTCGTGGTGGAGTTCGCCGTGGACGACGCCGATCAGTCGGAAGCCCGGCTGCTAGCTGCTATGGAAGGCATTGTCCGACAGATCCGCTCTGTCCACCCCTACGCCGACATCGTGTTCGTCTATGCTTTTTCTCCAAAGGTCTGGCAGACAGCGGGGGCCGATCCATCCCGGCGTGCTTCCAGCGGTTCTGCCAACCCTGGGATGGCCGGCCCTTCGAGTCTTTCTCCCGCCGGTCAATCAGCCGGTAAGCCGGGCCTGCCTCCGAGCATCGTTTGGCATGAGCGGGTAGCCGAGCATTATGGCATCCCCAGCGTCAACGTTGCCCAGTTGGTCGCCGACCAAATCGCCGCCGGCAAACTAAAGCCAGAAGAATATAGCGCAGACGGTCTATTTCCTTCAGAAAAAAGTCATCGGTTTTTCCTGGAGGCGTTCCAGCCGCTGTTGGAAGACCTAAAACAGTCGGCCCCATTGGCCCAGCAACCTGGAGAAAAACGCCGGTATCCGTTGCCAGCGGCGCTAAGCAGCTCGCCGATGGACAAAGCCCGGCTTATTACCTACGAATTGGCCGCCGTGGAACCCGGCTGGCGCATGGGTCAGGAAAATCCGGTCGAAGAATTTCACTACACCAGTGCAGTGGGCCAATTCCGGCACCTTTTGATTGCTGATCAGCCAGGCCCGACCGCAACCTTTCGCTTTTACGGAAGTTTCGTAGGGATTTTTGGCGTGCTGGGGCCGGATAGCGGCGACCTGGAATACTCCCTCGACGGCGGCCCCTGGCAATTGCTCCGGTGGTTTCGGCCAGAACACGGCGGCCAGTTTCGGCCCCAGGCCGCCCTTGTGGCCGATGGCCTGGACCCAAAACCTGTCCATGAGTTAAAACTCCGTGTGGCGGCCCAGACGCCTGCCGGCAGCCAAGGCCGAACAGCCCGCATCGGCTATTTCCTCCTCGACGGTCGGCCCGAAGTGGAAGACCCCTACCGGGGTTTGAGCACCTTGCAGCGGATCGACGCCATTTACAGGGCGATGGAACCGGTCCGATACACCCCGCCCGTGGATCGATGGAAATATATTCCCCAAACCATCCGAAAACTCCAGCAAGGCCCGGAACTGCGCATCGTCATGCTCGGCGACAGTATCGTCAACGACACGGCCTCTTCCCAGTATGAACTTTTGCTGGGGCGGCTCTGGCCGAACTGCAAAATCACAAAGATCGTCTCCGTGCGGGGCAGTACCGGCTGTTGGTGGTACAAGGAAGAAAACCGCGTGGACTCCTATGTCCTCCAGCACAAGCCGGACCTAGTGATGATCGGCGGCATCAGCCAGCGGGACGATGTAGAGTCCATTCGGGAGGTCATCCGCCAAGTCCGGACCAAATCACCAGACACCGAATTCATGTTGATCACGCCCGTCTTTGGCGCCCAAATGGACCCGAAAACTGGCCGGAATTGGACCCCACAGTTCGACCCTGCTGGCCAGGATTACCGAGCTCGCCTCTATCGACTGGCTCAGGAAGAAAAGGCCGAATTTTTGGACATGACCGCTCCCTGGGGGGAGTATATTCGCTCTTCCGACAAATGCCGCGGTTGGTTTATGCGAGACCCCGTCCATGCCAACCACCGTGGGGCCCAAATCCTAGGCCGCATCCTGGAACTCTACTTCTCGCCCAAACCAGCCGCTCCGGAGCCGAAATCATCAGGTGCGTAGAAATCGCCGCAGAAGATATAAAGAGAAGATAACACTTCAGCCGAATGGAGGTAGCCCTATTTTTTTCCTCTCCCCTCGCGGGACAACCCTTTTTTCCCCCTCCCCTGGAGCGGGAGCGGCGGGCCACGGCAACGCCGCGGCCGGCTGCGGGGGCCTAAAATCAGCGAAGG
>JANXAQ010000161.1 GCA_025062105.1 Thermoguttaceae bacterium | reverse complement strand
CCATCCACTCTCCACTCCCCACCGAAGGCCCGCCCCGCCCTCTGCCCTCTGCCCTCTGCCTTCAGTCCACATCCCCCTCACCCGGCATTGCCTTCGGCAATGCCACCCTCTCCCGCGGGGGGGCGAGGGGGAGTCTGGGTTCCCGCTTGCGCGGGAATGACATTAACGGCCTCTCCCCTCGGTGGGAGAGGCCGGCTAGCCGAGAGGTTGGCCGGGCGAGGGTGGTCCTGGGTTGCCGGTTGGGCCGGCAGACCGCTGGGCAGCACGTGTCGGATGGTGTATTGCGGGCGTTGGTTCAGGTTCAGGTGGACTCGGCCGAGGTATTCGCCTAGGATGCCTAAGGCCAAAAGTTGCAGGCCGCCCAGGACCAAAATGGCCACGATGGTCGATGCATAGCCGGGCACAGCAATCTGGCCAGCAAGCCAAAGGCCCAGATACATCAGGCCCAGGAGCAGGCCACCTGCCGCGGCCACTAGTCCCAAGACCGAAGCCACCTGCAACGGAAGCAAGGAAAAATTGGTAAATACGTTCAGGGCCAGCGTGGCCAATTTCCGGAAGCTATAGCCGGATCGGCCTTGCTGTCGGGGCCGATGTTCCACTTCGACCTCAGCCACCCGCGTGGTGTTCCAAAGGATCAGTCCGTCCAGGTGGGTAAAGTGATAGGGGTAGCGGAGGATGGCCTCGGCCACTGGCCGGCGCATCAGTCGAAAGGCCGAGGGCGTTACCCGGGTCTGCAAGGCCCATTGGAAAAAGCGGATGACCAGCCAGGCCCCCAGATTCCGCCACCACGGATGCCGGCGCCGTTCCGGCACGCCATAGACGACATCCGCGCCGGTCTGCTGGAGGGTGTTGAGCAATTTGGGGATTTCTTCGGGCGGATGCTGGCCGTCGTCGTCCATCGTAACGATGAGCTGGCCCCGGGCAAACCGCAACCCACACATCAGGGCATTGTGCTGACCAAAATTGCGCATCAGTTGGACCGCCTGCACCTGGCCGGGGTAGCGCTCATGGAGGCTTTGAATCACCTCCCAGGCCCCATACGGACTGGCATCGTCCACCAGCACCACCTCCCAGCGAAGCCCAAGTTGGCCAGCCACCCCAGCCAGCCGCTCGACCAACCCCGGCAACACCACCGGCGGCCCATAAACGGGAATCTCTATCGTTAAATCCACTCCGGCGTCTTTGGCTTCTGCCTGGGACGGTTGGGACGGTAAGGACATAACCATTTCTTCCTACTTTTGTCGCAGCCGAGAACAGACCACTAACCCTGGCCCGAAGGCGGCAATTCCCCTATGGATTCTAAATACTGCCGGGCCAATTGCTCTAAATGATCCAAAGGACGTATAGCTACAGTCCTGGCCGGGACCCCCATGACTACCTCTGCTTTATTTACATCTCGGAGTACCAAAGAAAGGGCTCCGACTGCCGCCCCGTCAGCAAGATGTACCCCTGGTAATACCACACTAGAAGTCCCGATACTTACATGCCGACCCAAATAAATAGGTCCCTTCTTTTGCCGGCGGAATTGTTCCGAGACAGTGGGGTTGGTTAAGGTAGGTTGAGAATATACTTCGCTAGATGTCCACAGGCACACATAAGGAGCCACGCCGGAGAAATCGCTCATGGTGATTTTTCCGCCGGTTCCGTTGAGGATGGCGCCGGCGGCAATATGAACATTATTACCAATATAAATTCCTTCCTCGCCTGCGGAAACAATCGCAAAGGCGTCGATCCGAACCCGATTGCCTATGAAAATCTTCCCAGGGTTAAAAAATAGCGCATAGCGGGTAATCCGCACCTCTTTGCCCACACTGCCAAAACCGATCTGACGGATTTCCTCTTCAGAAAGCAGAATCGGAGGCGGAACCATGAAACCAGCCTTTCTCAAAGGACAAGAAAATCAGCTACAAATGGAAAAACCGATGGACAAGCTGAATAACGCTCTGCTGCTCCTGCTCAGTCAGTTCATAGAACATTGGCAGTCTTATGAGTCGGTTGGCCAGGGTTTCGGTTACCGGCAGGTCGCCGGGTTGGTAGCCAAAACGTTGGCCCATCGGCGAGGTGTGCAGCGGCACATAATGGAAGACCGCATGGACCCCTTGCTGTTTTAGGAATTCTAGCATGTTGTTTCGGGTCTCCGAATCGGCCGTCAGGATATAGAAGATATGCCAATTGCTCTGGCAATGCGGCGGGATGGTCGGAAGCCGCAGGAGGCCTTGTTCCTGCAAAGGCAAAAGCTCCTCATAATAGCGCTGCCAAAGCTGCCGACGCCGCTCGGTAATCATATCCATATGTTCCAATTGGCCGCACAAAAAGGCCGAGCAAATCTCACTAATCACAAAACTGGACCCCAGATCGACCCAAGTGTATTTATCTACCTGGCCGCGGAAAAACTTCTGCCGATTGGTCCCTTTGTCGCGTAGGATCTCGGCCCGTTCCACCAGGGCCGGATCGTTGATGCACAAGGCACCGCCTTCGCCGCAGGTATAGTTTTTTGTTTCGTGAAAACTGTAGCAGCCCAATTGGCCCAGCGTGCCCAAGGGCCGACAGCGATAAAAGGCGTTGACCCCCTGGGCGGCGTCCTCCACGACCATCAGACCATGCCGGCAGGCGATTTCTAGGATCCGATCCATTTCACAGCCGACACCGGCATAATGGACTGGCACAATAGCCCGTGTGCGGGGCGTAATGGCGGCCTCCAGCTTCGTTTCGTCCAGGTTGAGCGTATCCGGCCGAATATCCACAAACACTGGCCTTGCCCCGCAGCGGACAAAGGCACTGGCAGTAGAAACAAATGTATAAGACGGCATGATCACCTCATCGCCCGGCTCCAGGCCACACAACATCGCCGCTAGCTCCAAGGCGGCCGTACCCGACGGCACCAATAACACCCGATGAATCCCAAACCGCTGCTCCAACAGCCGACAACACGCCTTGGTAAACTGCCCGTCGCCGCCAATATTGCCCAACGTTACCGCCTGAGCAATATAGAAAAGCTCTTTGCCGGCAATAAACGGCTTATTAAACGGAATCATCGACGACTCCTTGAAGTGCGAAGTGCTCTATTTTGCTGCGGGACGACGGAGCTTCTTCACCTCTGCCCTGCGCAGGAGAGGGTTGCTAGCCAATAGGCTAGCCGGGTAAGGGGGCCTCTTCACCCCTCTGGCCACCGCGGGAGAGGGGCATGTTTCTCCCCTCTGGCCACCGCGGGAGAGGGGCAGGGGTGAGGGGCTCCTCGCCTCTCCCCTGGAGCGGGAGAGGCCGGCTTGGTCGAAGACCAAGCCGGGTGAGGGGGCCTGGGCAGTCGAAGGCAGAAGGCCGAAGGCGGAAGGCAGACTGAAAGATTCCAATGCCCTCTGCCCTCGGCCCTCTGCCCTCTGCCATCAACTCACCTTGGTAACGGGCATTCGCCAGGACATTTTCAGAGATGCCCCCCAATATGGGGGTTGCTCATGGCCAATCTTTGTCAAAAATTCCCTTGACAATTAACCAAATCCTTGCAATCGGTTCCTGGGCAAATTATTCTAAAAAAAAGTAGTAGTAGCTTCGTTGAACTGATCGGGCCAGTGCTAAGCAAACGAACGGTTCACTCCTTTCTGGCTGGAACTAACTAGTCTTCGTGTCCAAAGGACGCACCAGATGAGTTGGCAAACCTGGGCTGGCAAATCAACAAAAAAGGTGGTCTGGGGCTTTGCGGGATTGGCCGGACTGGGTCTGATGCTGGCTTTGGTCCCGGCTACCCGCGCTGTCGAAGTGCCCAGAGATATCTTGAACCCCCAGAGCATTGTGCTACAAACCGACAGGGGGTTTTTGATCGGCCATATCGACGGCCCAGTCGTCAATATCTACACGACCTTCAACGTCAACGCCGCTGATACGGTCAACGCGGATGAGTTGTGGGTAGCCCCATATAACCTGACCGGCTCTGGCATCCGAGTGGGCATCTGGGACGAAGGCGCGGTGCGGAGCACCCATCAGGAATTTCAAACCGGAAGCGGCAGCCGGGTAACGGTAGTGGATTCCGCCTCCCTGAGCGATCATGCGACCCATGTGGCCGGCACCATCGGGGCATCGGGGGTATATGCCCCGGCCCGCGGCATGGCCAGCGCCGTACAAATTCGCAGCCGAGATTGGAATAACGACCTTTCGGAAATGAACACGGATTCGGGCGGTACCAACCCGAATAACTACCAAATCTTTCTTTCCAACCATTCCTACGGGTTTGCCCGCGGCTGGGCAGGAACTATTAACGTCTCGGGCTACGGAACCTACGACATCTGGTACGGCAACCGCTCGCTGGGGACCAAAGACGCAGGGTTCGGCCAATACGGTACTTACGCCCGGGATTTGGATCAGGTGCTTTACAACAATCCCTTCTTGCTGAGCGTCTGGGCCGCCGGCAACGACCGAAATGACAACTTTACCAATGCCCACGGGGACAACACTTACGTGGCCTATTTTAGTCCGGCGCCAGCCACGGGCACCTTTATAGCCAACCTGGGTTCGGGATGGTATATCGTCAGCAATACATACTATCCTATTCCAGGGCCGGATGGGCCGTATGACTGCCTGCCCAATGCGGGCCAGACGGCCAAAAACACCTTGGTCGTCGGCGCCATGCAGGATTACACCACCGATCCGCACAATGGGGCTGGAATGCTGGTTACCAGTTTCAGCAGTTTTGGCGGGACCGACGATGGCCGGCTTGCGCCCCACGTGGTCGCCAACGGCGATATGCTCCTCTCGACGCTTTCCAGCGCGGATAACGCCTACGGCTGGATGTCCGGCACCTCGATGGCCGCCCCGAACGTTACCGGCACGGCCGCCCTGCTCCTGCAACATTGGAACAACCTGACCTTCGGCACTTGGAAGCCGCTTGCTTCCACACAAAAGGGCTACATCAT
>JANXAQ010000149.1 GCA_025062105.1 Thermoguttaceae bacterium | reverse complement strand
AAAAATCCCTTCTCTTAGAGCATACTGTGTTGGCGTCACGTGGTTTTTTAAAAAATGGGTTAAATTTTGGAACCTCTGCATAATTCAAGGGGGATATTTTTATACCATTTTGGCAGATCCTTCCTGTAACACAACATATAGGGGCGCTAGGATTGTTAACCCACAATAGATAGTAGGAGGCCTGGTAGGACAACGGAACGGCGAGAGATGCAAAAGTACATAAAGTTCACTGGATTTTCAGAATTTTGCAGAGCTTCCTTTTGATTTTTCTCCTTGGACTGTAGTTTCTGAAAAGTTCCCCTTGATGAGGGTTAAACTTGCTCTGGCTTCGGCTTAGCTTCCAGGGGCGGCCAGCCACACCTTTTGGGATGCCTAGCAACCTAACCTGTTGGAAGGCCATAAGTTAGAGGAGCCATTTTGGTAAGGTTTTCAGCCCCAGGGCTTAGAAGTGGGAAATTCCCTTTAGGAATGGGCGTCCCAGTTGAGCTGGCCCAAAAGCCTCCCCTCTAACAGAGTAATTTTTCAGGAAGTATAACTTGGAGGCTGTCCTGAAAAGAATTTAGGATTTGGGCGATTTCCTTATGGGTTTTGGCCGATCGGCTTCCACCTTCCTCACTCCTTAAACACAGGGATTTTGGAGATTCTGGGCAATTTAGGAAGGAAATCTCCTTATAAGAAAATGCTTGTTAGGCAGCTTGTTAGGGTAATCCAAAAGGGCTGAGTTTAGTCTTTTTGACCCCATCGGTTTTTGTAAACTCGTTCGGGGTGGTAGCGATCCTCTGGTTGGGGGGATTCGGCAGGGTAGCCCACCAAAACTAAACTATGAGGAATGACCCGTTCGGGAATGTGGAGCAACTGCCGGATGCCAGCCACCCGCTCTTGCCGGGGATAAATGCCGCACCAAACCGCTCCCAAGCCCAATCCATGGGCTGCCAGCAACATATTCTGGATTGCCGCCGAGCAGTCGATCACCCAAAACCCCTCGGATTTTTCCAGGTCTAGATTGCCGCATACCAAGATTCCTAGCGGGGCATGGGCTGCCATCGGCGCATTAGGACAAATCTTCGGGATCTGGGCCAACAGGTTCCGGTCGTCCAGCAGGATGAATTCCCAGGGTTGGGCGTTTCGGGCGCTGGGCGCCTGCATAGCTGCCCGGAGCAGTTTTTCGACCAGTTCTCCGGGCACAGACTGCGGTTGGTATTTCCGGATACTTCGACGGGTCATTAACGCCGTGAGCAGATCCATCGCAAGAATCCTCCCAGCAGATCACAACGCATCAATGTTCGGGCTTCCCTGGAATAATGTCCCACAAAAGCTTCTCTCCCTCATGCCAGTGATTGGCTGCGGTTTGGAAATCGACCTTCATGGCCTTGATGTCGTCCGGTCCACGGATTCGGGAGAAGGCGGTAACTTCATAGTTCAGCGGTACGAGGGCGGCTGGTCCGTTGGCAAGCTGAGTTTCTACTTCTGGGGCTAGCAGATAATTGGCCAGTTGTCGGGCGGCCTGGGAGTTCCTGGCCCCCCGAATAATTGCAATGGTGCTGGGCAAAAACAGACAGCCCATCTGATCCTCCCGCTGATCCGGATAGACCAGAAGCACTGGGCTACCCTTTTCGATCTGTCGGATGGCCTGATCCGAGTCGGTCAGGGCTAACAGGCACCGGCCTTCCGCCACTTGCTGGGCTGTGTCGGCTTCGGAATGAAAAAACTGCACCTGATTTTCTCGGAGTTGGCTGAGAAATTGTTTGGTCCGTTCCAGGCCCCACAGGGCGAACAAGCAGGCCACATGGGCTGCGGAGGTGGGGCTGTTTGGATCGGCCATGGCAACCTTGCCCCGATACTTCGGATTGGCCAAGTCTAGGATGGAACTGGGCATCTGGTCCGGTCTTTGGTCTTTAAAGGCCGGGCTATAAAGCAAAAGCACCCGTGCTCGGGCAGCCAGGCCGTGCCATCGGCCGTCCGGCGATTTGGCCCATTGGCTGAACCGCTCGGTCTGCGGCCAATTGTAGGCAGCCAAAAGGTTTTTTTCACGCAGTAGGGCCATTTGGACCGGCTCCACATGCCAGACCAGATCCCAGCTTGGTCGGCCCTGTTCCTTCTGGACCGGGTGCAGAAGCTCTGGGGGGCAACCCACATCTTCCGGTCCCAGACGCTTCACCTGGATGCCGGTCTTTGCGGTAAACTTTTGGAATATCGGTTCCACCAATTCTTTGGCCAAGGTGGTATAAACAACCACTTCGTTAGAACTCCGCCACTGGCACCCCCATAGACCGATGGCGGCCACCAAACAGGCAATGCCGCCTAACCAGAGGCCCAAATCGGAGGCGGTTACGTGTCGGATTATCTTTGGGAAGACTTTGTCCATCATAAGTCCCATTCCCATCGATGAGGAGTTGAACTGGTGGAGGAGTTAAACTGGCCACCGAATATCTAAATTGGTAACATGTCAGCTAAATTGGTAACATGTCAGCCGAGGGAAGAAACCCGCCACTGCCTACCGGGGGAGAGGCGGGCATTGCCTTCGGCAATACCGTCGGCGGAGGCCTTTGAGACCGAAGGCCGAAGGCGGAGGGCAGAACACGTGCTAGTCGGGCAACTGTCCGTCTGCCTTCTGCCCGCTCTCTTCCACTTTCAGTTCTTTTCCTCTCATCCTACCCTTCATATCGCTGGGGGAGAGGGAAAAATAGGCCCCCTGGATTCGGGGGAACTGTTACTTGAGTTGAACATGTCCGGGCTTTATCCCGTCGAACGGGCAAGACGGGCCCTGTCGAACAGTACGGTGGTTTGTGCCGAAGGGTTCGGCCCAGCGCCAGAGATTTCTTTCCCGGAAAGCAGGCTGCTCCACACGGGTCAAATGGGCTAGCTGGCCCACCGTTCGGCCTGGGGCAGGTTTCTCCCACCGAAAGTAGTTAAACGTAGCCCTCTCTGGTTCAAAGCGTATTATAATACCGGGCAGGGCTGGTGAGGAGAAATCAGGCGGTAGGAGGGCGGTGGGTACTATTGACGTTTGAATGACCGAATAACCCCCTCCGAGATGGCAGATACCGTATTTTCCCAGCTTTCTTGGACAGGCCAGGTTTAATTGGTTATCAAAGCTCAATACCACCCAAAGGAAGGCAAAGATGCAATTTGGGAGAAGGTGGCGATCTTGGAGTTGCTGTGGTCTGGGCGGATGGGTTGGATTGGGTTTGTGTATAGGCCTGGCTGTTTGGATAGGAGGAGGGATTTGGCCAGGGGCCTCAGCCCAACCGGATGACTCGGAAGCAGTGGCTGGGGAATCTAGGACGGCTTCGTCGGCCTCCGCTGCCAAACAGCCAAAGTCGGAGCCGTTCGATCCTCAGCGGATTGCGGCAGCAGGCATTCGTCGGCTGGAGAGTAAGCATTTGATCCTATATACGGACCTGCCGCCCGATTCGGAACTGGACGCCCTCCCGGAGGTGTTTGATCAGGCCTTTGAGCCGTTTTGTTCCTATTTTGCTCTGGACCCAGATAAACACGCCCAGTGGCGGATGACCGGTCGTCTGATGCGGGATCCGGAGCGGTTTCGGCGAGCCGGGCTTTTGCCAGCGGATCTGCCGAAGTTTGCCCATGGCTTTACCAAGTCCTACGATTTTTGGATTTATGAGCAGCCCAGTGCCTATTACCGTCGGCATTTGATGCTTCATGAAGGGGTCCATGGATTGATGCTTACCCTGTTGGGTTCGTGTGGGCCGACCTGGTACATGGAGGGGGTGGCAGAGTTATTGGCCACTCATAGCTGGAAGCAGGGCCAACTGCTAGTAAAATATCTTCCCCGCTCTTCCGAGGAGGTGCCGATGTGGGGCCGGATCAAAATCGTCCGGGATGCCGTCCAACAACGGGGCCTGCTTTCGCTGGAGGAGTTGATCCGGCTGGTGCCGCAGATTGCGGGGGAAAACGAGCTTTACGGCTGGTGTTGGGCGTTGGCAGCGTTTTTGGACAATCATCCCCGGTATCAATCGGCCTTCCGGCAGATGGTGGCTTGGGTACGGGATAGCCGATTTACGGAACGTTTTTTCAGCCTCTTGGGCGAAAACCGCTCTTTGCTAAACGAAGAATGGAAGCTATTTGTGGATGAGATTTGTTATGGGTATGATTTTAGCCGAGCTGCGGTGCAGTTGCAGCCTGGCCGACCCATTCCGCCCGAAGGAGCCAAAGTCCAGGTGTTGGCCGATCGCGGTTGGCAATCCAGCACCTGGCTGGTGGAAGCAGGCCGAACCTATCTGCTTATGGCTTCCGGTCGGTATCAGGTGGCCGATAAGCCGAAAATCTGGTGGTGTGAACCCAATGGAGTGAGCATCCAATATTACCGAGGCCGGCCCCTGGGCATGCTCCTGGCGGCTGTGCGACCGGAGCCACAGGAGGCAAAGGACTTGCTCCAGCCTCAACGCACCGGTTCCGCTTCGGAATCCGATTTTTCTCAGCGGTGGTTTTTTTCGGATCTGTCTGCTGGCCAACCTTCAGGAAGTCTTCGAGCGATGTTTGGTTTTGCGGGTTTGGTTCAGCCAGCCGGACCTACACCAAAGCATCCTGGTGGGAGGGCAAACGGTTTGGTGGACCGATCCTCGCAGCAGGCCCGCACCGGCCTTCTGGAACCGATCCCTATCGGCCTGCAAGCAAAGCTCACCCCTCCGGTCTCCGGGACGCTCTATTTTCGGATCAACGAATCCCCCGCCCAGCTTTATGATAATGCCGGAGCATTGGTGGTGTACATCAAATTAGAGAAACAATGATTAAGAGCTTCTAAGAAAATCACTCCCTAGCAGCCTCCAACCAGTCTGGTAGCACCACTAAAACCATCTGGATTTTCATTCTGCCAGAGGTTCTAACTCCAATATTTTTAAAGGGTTAGGACATCCAAAAAAGTCTGCACCCTGAAAATGGGCAAAAGTCGAGCTCTTTTGATCCTATGGCAGCATGGCTAATCGGGGAGCATTCGTCAGAAGGGTTGCCTGGCCCGCTGAAGTAATTATCAGTTTGGTTCCGGGGCGGGGGCGTTTGAAGGCCGTCTTGCGGCCGCTTCCAGCTCCTGCCGGGGCTGGACCGGCATCCACTGACCTGTCTTGGCCGACTGAAGTACCCGGTCAATCAGATGTTGGACATAAACACCCTGAACCAAGTCGGGTTGGACATGTTGTGCGGCGGCTACCCCCCGCAAAAAATTGGCCAAGCATTCCACATGCGCCCGCTGCCAGCCGATGGCCGCCTTCCGAGCTGGAAACTCGGTGGCCGGGGCCGGATACCGATGTCCGCAGTCAATCAAAGTCCAGCCCCGTTGACCGCCGCAGGGTTGCTCCGGCCGATTGGCATCGTAAAAGCCCAAATGGTGTGGGTCCATGAGCGAAAACCGCACAGCTCCTTCTGTGCCGTGAATCTCCAGCCGAAGTTCATCTTCTGCGCCGGTAGCCAGTTTGGAGGCTTCGATCAGTCCTTCGGCGCCGTTTTGCATCCGAGCCAGGATCCAGACGGCTTCCTCGGCATCCACTGGAAGCATCCGCTGGGGATCGTCTGGCGCTGGGCGCTGCGGAAAGGCAATCTGGGTGTGAGCGAACACTTCCTTAAAATCGCCCAAAAGATACCAGACCAGATCCAGTAGATGCGATGCCAAGTCGGCAGTTACACCGCCGCCTGCCTGGGCCGACAACTTCCAGCGAAGCGGCGTTTCCGGGCGGGCGCTACCGCTATGAAGATACACCGCTCGAAACTGAAGCGGGCGCCCAAGCCGTCCTTCTTCAACCAGTTGTTTGGCCCGCATCATGGAGGGGAAAAACCGATTGTGGAACGTCATTTGCCCGACGGCCCGGTAAGCCGGGAGGACTGCCAATATCTCTTGTGCTTCGGCCCAGTTGGCCGTCAAAGGTTTGTCGCAATAAATATGCTTATTGTGCTGGATTGCCGAAAGGAGGGCATCCCGGTGCAAATGGTTTGGCGTGCATATATGAACAATGTCAATGTCCTGAGCTTCGGTAATTGCCCGTGGATCGGTTACCCCTTCGCAGCCCAACATTTGGGCCGCTTTTTGGGCGGTTTCCCGCCGACCAGTCGCCACCCGCACAATCCGTGCCTGAAGCGGCACCGGATCGCTGGTAAACGGCAACGCCGCATACCCATACGCATGAACCTTGCCGATCATCCCAAAACCGATAATGCCAACGCGATACGCTCTCATGCAGCCAATACCTCCCTTCGGAGAGAATAAGAGAATAGAGGATACCTCGTTTTCTCAGCTGTGCTCTATGTTTCTTATTCCGGCGCAAACGGTGCTCCCAATGATCTGCCGTTCCACGTTCCTGAACAGGCCAGCTCTGACCGATATGGAGCACCGCCAGCACCTGCTGGGCCACCAGCGCCTTTTCCGCCCACCGGAGATCCTCGAAGTATTCGATACGTGAAAAGGTTTCCGGGATGGCATGGAGTAGGCGTTGAGCCTGGCCAGGTGAGGTGGTGGGGGGGCGGGACGTGCGCCCGCTTAAAATGCGGACGAGACGTCCGCCCTTCCAGAGACTTCCTTCCTTCGGGGGAAATACACCCATCCGCTATCTTCCCGTTACTGCCAGCAAGGTAGCCTTTCGGAACAGCATAGCTGCTGCGGTCAGGCTGACCAAGCCGATGGGAGCCATCGGCCAAACCAGCCCCAGCACTGCATCCCAACCGGGGTCCTCCAAAAATGCCATCCGGCTGAGGCTCACCATATATTGGAGCGGATTGACGTAGGCAATCCATCGTAGTCCATCGGCAATATTTTCTACAGGGGTGGCAAAGCCCGATAGTAATGTGGCCGGCACCTGATAGGTAAAGGCCCCCAAAAGTCCCTGCTGCTGGGTCTTGGCTAGAGAGGAGACAAAAAGGCCAATGCCGACCACCGCTATCAAAAACAGCGGCATTGCTACCAGCAACACCTGCAGGCCATGCCAACTGAGCGGCAGCCGAAACACCAACACCGCCATGGTGATCATCAGGCTCCCTTCCAGGGTCCCCAGCACCACTGCGGGGACGGCTTTGCCGATTAAAATCTCGCCGGCACGAAGCGGCGAAACTAACAGTTGTTCAAAGGTCCCCAGTTCTTTTTCCCGAGCCACTGAAAGTGCAGTAATTAATAGCGCCACCAAGTTACTCAGCACGGCCACCAAGCCCGGCAGCGTGCTCCAGATAGGATTCAGGTTCGGATTGAACCACATGCGGCTGATGGGTCGAAGCGGGGCAACCGCTTGGTTTACTCTGGCCGGAACGGAAACGGTGCCGATCCCCTGGTTATCTGCTTCTCTGGTCGCCCCGGCTGAGTGCCGTCCTCCAGGGGCTGCTTGGCTGGCAAAATCCTCAACAATCCGCGCCAAATACCCTTGCAGGATCATTGCCGAATTGGATCGGCGACCATCCAGGAGCAGTTGCACGGGAGCTCCGCTGCCGGAAAACAGCTCTTTGGAAAACGTCTGTCCAATGTGGAGCACTGCCAACACGCGCTGGGCCGCCAGTGCCTCTTCCGCCGAACGGAGATCCTCGAAGTATTCGATGCGGGAAAAGGTTTCCGGGATGGCATGGAGGCGGTCTAGGAGTTCTCGGCTTGCCAGGCCATGGTCTTCGTTATAAACGCCTAGCACCACATTGCGTACCTCATGGGTGGCGGCAAAGGTAAAGACCAGCAGTTGCACCATCGGCGGCACGATCAGGATAATCCGTGTACGGGGATCCCGAAGTACCACTAAAAATTCTTTCACAATTAGCCGACCGATCCGCTGCCACATCCGACAACCCTAGTCCGATCCTATAAACCAAGACACTGCTGGGGAAGTTTTCATGCTAGGCGGGTCCGGGTAGCTCGAATGGCCCAAATCAACAGTACTACCGCAAACCCAAACAAAATCGCTGTATTCGGCACTACCACCTCCCACACATCCCCAGCCAAAAACAGAGTCCTTAGTACCGTTACAAAATACCGAGGCGGAAAAATCTTAGTCAAAACCCGAATCGCCAGCGGCATGCTTTGGATCTCAAAGACCAACCCGGAAAGCAAAAAGGAGGGTAAAAAACCGATAATCAATGCGGCCTGGGTGGCCACAAACTGGCTCCGCGTAACCGACGAAATCACCAGCCCCAAACCCAACGCATATCCAAGATACACCGCTGTTACCAGATGCAGCAGCCACCAGGAACCACGAAACGGCACTCCTAAAAACACTACGCCTACCACGCTGATCAGCTCCATGGCCAACATGCCCAGGAGGAAATAAGGGAAGAATTTCCCCAGGAAAAGCTCTGTTCGGTTAAGGCCCATGGAAAGCAGCGATTCCATGGTACCTCGTTCCCATTCCCGGGCCACCACTAGGGACGTCAGCATGGTGCCGATTAGCGTCATAATCACAGCAATCGAGCCGGGCAGCATAGCCGCCAGATAGTCGGCCTCCGGATTGAACCAAATCCTCGGCTCCAACCGTACTCCAGAGGCAATAGGGAAAAAGCCTTTTTCCACAGCCTGTTTTTGCTGCCAATGGCGCAAAGTGCCTTCGATATAGTTGAGCACCAGTTCGCCGGTGTTGGCTTCGGTAGCCCGCACCAGCACCTGCACGGGGCTTGGTTGCCCGCAGAGCGTCCGATCGGCAAAATCCGCTGGAATCACCACTACCGCTTGCACTTGGCCAGTTACCAACAGCGGTTCCAGCAACCGTCGATCCTCGGCCAAATGCACCTGAAAATAGCCGCTCGATAGAAATCCCGCTAGCAGACTCTCCGCTTCCGCCGACATTCGTTCCACCACGACGCCGATGGAAATATGCCGCAGGTCCAGCGAAACTCCATACGTAAAAAGCCCCAGCAAGATCATCGGCAACACAAAGGCTATCATGATGCTGCTTGGGTCTCGCACAATCTGCCGGGCTTCCTTGTGAATCAAGCTCCGGATGCGTCTAGCCCGGTGGATCAGTGTCGGCATAGCGGAAACTCCTGCTTTTTCTGGATGCCTGCTTGTGCGGGAATGACACATAGACTCCTCCCAGAAAAACCAGAGGGCCTGGGCCAAACGGAGGAATTGTTCGGTTTGCCTACTTGGCCGCGGTTTCCAGACACTGCTCCTGTTGTCGGCTCAGGAGTTCCACAAAGGCGTCTTCCAAGCTGGGCGTTGGAAGGCTTTCTGTGGTGGCCGCCGTTTTGATCTCGTCTGGCGAACCTTCGGCGATGATCCGGCCTTGGTGCATTAGCAGAAGCCGATCACAGTATTCCGCCTCGTCCATAAAATGAGTGGTAATAATCACCGTGCTGCCCCGCTGCGCTAGCAGGTGGATTCGCATCCAAAACTCCCGCCGGGTCAGTGGATCCACACCGCTTGTCGGTTCATCCAGAAAAAGCACCGGCGGCTGGTGGATTAGCGCACAGGCCATCGCCAGCCGCTGCTGAAACCCCCGCGGCAACTCCTCCGCATTGGCGTCCATGAACGGCCCCAATTGGAATTCTTCCGCCATTCGGCTGACCATCTCCCGAAGTTGACTTGAGCGTAGTCCATACACCCCGCCAAAAAACTCCAGGTTCTGCCGGACGCTTAGGTTTCCGTATAGGCTAAACTTTTGTGCCATATATCCCATGGCGTTTCGGGCCTTGGCCGCAGCACGGCGAATATCCACTCCGGCCACTCGGGCCTGCCCTTCCGTTGGCGGCAGCAGGCCGCAGAGCATTTTGAACGTGGTGCTTTTGCCCGCTCCGTTGGGGCCCAACAGACCAAAAATCTCCCCTCGCCCCACTTGGAAACTAATCCCATCGACTGCCGTAAACGAACCAAACTTTTTGGTCAACCCCCTGGCTTCTACCGCCCAAGGACCTTGGAAATCGCTTTGGCCAGTCTTCTCCGGAAAAAAGGAAAAAGCCTGGGCCAACCGCTCTTTTGCCACCCCGCCCAAAAGGCAAATCAACGCATCTTCAAAGCGAGGCGGCGTAGGCGTCC
>JANXAQ010000108.1 GCA_025062105.1 Thermoguttaceae bacterium | reverse complement strand
CTATATGTTGTGTTACAGGAAGGATCTGCCAAAATGGTATAAAAATATCCCCCTTGAATTATGCAGAGGTTCCAAAATTTAACCCATTTTTTAAAAAACCACGTGACGCCAACACAGTATGCTCTAAGAGAAGGGATTTTTTATAGCCCCTTTACCAGGAGGTTCCTATCATGGCAGCCCGGTGCTTTTCTCCGAGCCACCAGAAAGGTGGTAAACTGTCCAACCAAGACAAAGTATCCCCCCCGATTTGGTGGTTAAGGGTGGGATTAATGGTCTGGTGGATTTTCATGGCCAAGGGTCTTTCAGCGGGAGGCTTGGCTGAGACTGTTCATGAGACTACCCCGGAGAAAGATCAACCTATCGAAGGCTGGAAAGTGGAATGCCCCAAAGAAGGGGATCAAATTAAGGTTGTTTCTACGAAAGAGGGAGTTGTCCTTGAAATCTACTCCCAACGGGGGATTGGTAGAGCTATCGTAGAAGGCCCTGCTAAAGGTTGGCCAAAATCGTTGATTCTTCGGCTCCATCTGAAGGGATTGGAATCGCTTCGGCTGGAGGCTGGCCAGTGGGGCTTTGATGCTTCGGTAATGAGCTATCCGCCGTATCAGACCCGTCTCCGGGTTCATGGACCAGAGCCAATCCAAGAGCCAGTCGATCCGAAAAGCCCGTATTGGGTGGAAGTGCGAATGTTCGATGGGGCAGGGAAACCAATCCAACAAATCCCCCGGGAAGGGGGATATTTTGAGGTGGTGATCCCCCCTACTTTGCTAGAAAAATTTCCCCAAAAGATTAACATCCATTGGATCGACTTCTACCGGGATTAGGCCAATAGCCTATTTTGCGCTCCTTTCCTTAGCTGGAAGTAGCCGCCTGGTCTTCTTCCGCCTGTTAAAGTTCTTCCCCAATCTTTTGGCCAACCAGGAACTCTGCGATTTTCGGAGGGGTAGGGGGGATTGTATTACTTAGGAAGTGGGGGAAGTTTATTCTGGCCAGCGGATTTCAGGCACGACATAGGGTTCTCGGTACCAACCGCGAACGATCTTGTTGGCCTCCGGATGGTCTTTGATACATTCGTTTGGGGTATCGCATTCCAACCAGGGGCCAAGCGTGGCAGTATTAGGGTCGATTTCATGGGCGGTTAGGTGTTCCAGGTATCGATCGAACCAGGGTTCCCAACCGGGCGGGCCTTGTTGGACGGCGGCCCGTTGCTCGGCCAATGAAGCCCGGCGACCCACGCGATAGGAAATATTACCGACATGGCAGATGCGGGTGGAAAGATGGCCGACTTCGATGTCGGCCACCAGGTGTTTGGGGTCGTTTCGGCGCAGGGCTTCAATGAAGTTGGCGAAGATGTCGCCGTCGCCGGAGAAGGTGGCGATTTGTTTGCCGGAGCTGTCCCAGGCCGTTCGTCGATACACGCTCAGCCAGCCGCCCTCGCACTGGACAATCACGCCGACCCGCTCGCCTCGGAAATCGGAGACTTGGTTGGAATTTTTGGCATGGCGGAGGTTCCTGGCCTCGTAAAAGATGGGAGCCTCGGGAAAAACGTAGCAGATGATTTGAGTATTGGGCACATCGCAGGCATCGTCCCAAACAAACCGGCCTCCAATGGACATGACCCGCTGCGGCAAGGCATCGGTACCTAAAATCCACCGAGCCACATCGATCTCATGGACGCCCTGGTTGCAGGATTCAGCATCGCCTTTATCCCAGGTGAAACTGCAATCATATTGTAGGCGGTCCCGATAGACCGGCTCTTTTTTGGCCGGTCCGCACCAAAGGTCATAATCCAGCGTCGGCGGGATCGGAAGCGGCTGAGTGCGTTTGCCGCAGCTGGTCCTGGGTTTATAGGCAAAGCAATAAATCGCTTGGATTTTTCCCAGATGACCTTCTCGAAGCCAGGCGATCATTTTGGGGATGGCTGACTCGGCTCGCCGCTGGGTACCATGCTGGACGATCCGGCCGTATTTGCGGGCGGCATTGACCATCTGTCGGCCCTCCCAAATGTAGTGGGAGAGAGGCTTTTCGATATATACATGTTTTCCAGCCTGGCAGGCCCAGATCGTCGAAAGCCCATGCCAATAGTTCATCGTGGCATTCCCGACGGCAACTATTTCCTTCCGGTCGAAGATACGTCGCATATCCTGGTACTGATCGACTTTGTAGCCATAGCGGGTTTCGATCAGCCGGGCAGCTTGGGCGGTTCGCTCTAGATCCGGGTCGGCTACAGCAATGATCCGGACGCCTTTCTGGTTGGCAAACCCGGGGATATGAGCTCCGATGCCCCGGATGCCTAACCCAATCTGCCCCATGAGGATTTCCTCGTTGGCTCCGAAGACCCGAGACGGCATTACCATCGGCAGGCCCAATCCGGCTGTGGCACCAGCAACTGTTAACACGGTTCGCCGAGAAATCTGCATGAGAAACTCCTCCAAAAAACTCCTGCCACCTTCTGAGCCGACAGCTCGCTGAAAGACACAAGGAACCTGTGCAAAATTCTAAATAATATAGTGAACTCTGTGCCCCTTTGATTCTCTAGCCGTTCGATTGTCCTACCAGGGCACCTACTATCTATTGGGTGCTAGCAATACTAGCACCCCTAATATATTGTGTGAGAGGAAAGGTAAACCACAATAGTATAAAAATATTCCTTTTAAATTTTGCAGAGATTCCACAACAAGTTAAAGTTGAATTGGTCAGACAGCACTTTAGGCAAATCCCAAAAGCTCGTTAAAGAACTGTACTTTCGCAGAATTTCCCTTGTGGGGGGTACAAAAGTGCTATCTCCCGGCAACTTCCCTTCAGCGGTTGGGAGCGGAAAGATTTTCCAAACCCAGCTGCCCAACCGGTCCTGCAACTGAGGTTCGATCGCCTCTTGTGGTTTGTTGTTTGGCGGGGTGTATCTGGGCAAAAAATGGGTCTAAGAGCCTGTCTGAAAAGAGGTTTTGGCCCACTCGGTAGCCAAGTTTTTCCCCTACCAGGATGGGCTACAACCGAGGCTTTGGGCACCTTAGCTACCCAGAGCTTCACCGGCCGTTGGAATGAAGACGGGCTACATCCCTTCTCAGACAACCTCGAACAGCTTCTTCATTGGCAGGGCCAAACCTCCTCCCATCCCCCGCAGGGGAGTTTTTTAGGAAAGTACAGCGAAGAATGCAGAATGGCCAAAAGAGGCAATATAGCCAAAAAAGGTTCTGAAACCAAGCACTTCCTGATCTTCCGAGTAATTTTTCAAGGTGCAATTTCTTCAAAGGAACAATTAGGTTCTTTTGAAAAGTTTGTTATCCCCCTATTTGGGGCAATAATTTCTAGAAACCTCGAATAATCAAAGGGGATATTTTTACCATTTGGGTTCCCTCCGAGGCTGACCCAATAAATTGGGTTGCTAGGACTGTTAAGACCCTCCATACAGAGTAGGTGTTTGGATGGAAGTAGCTACAGCCTACCGAATCAGAAATTCTTAACGTAGCGGCTATAGAATTAAAAGTGCATTAAGTTCACTATATGTTCAGGATTTTGCAGAGGTTCCAATTTTAAGAAAATCGGGGGGTTTATTACCCATAAATGGGGGATCCGTGTTGTCAAAAGCTCAATACTTATTTCATTCGAGTGAAGTAAGATGCGATTTTCCGCTCCATCTACCTGGATAGAGAAAAAAGGGGAGGGGGGGCAAAATGGATCACTACTGGGGGATGGAAAAATGTTTCCAAAAAGTTCTGTGCCCTTCGGAAAACCCTAGGCTATGTCCTTTCCTCAAAGCGGCTGAGAGGATTCTGGTTGCTCAAGGCACTGGCAGGGATCCAGGAGGCCCAACAGTGAGCAAAACAGTTAAACACCCCTTTTAGAACTCGATGGGCCTTTCCTCCGGGCAAATAAAGCCAAGGTTTTTGATTGACAGTACTTTTTAGGGGATTTAAAATCAAGAATAAGACCCTAACGGAGAAAATGACGGGAGATAATTCCCTCGCTTTCCATTCTTCTCTTGGCCGGAAAGGCTCGCCCGTCGGAGCCTCTGTGGGTGAAGGGCTTGTTTGAGGAGCAGTTTTCATGGCTCGGGAACATCAAGGTCTTCAAATTGCGCTGATGATTTTTGTATTGTTAACCCTTATTTTAGGGGTTACCACTTTTATTTTCTTTCGCCGATACGACGAAACCGTAGTGAAAATGGAGGCTGAATCCCAAAAGGCAACCCAGGCCCAAACTAACCTAGGCATTGTCCAAGGGGAAAAGGTGAAATTATTAAAATTCCTGGGCTTCCCCGAGTCGGAAAAAATTGACAACGTCGAAGAGAAATGCCGGGAAGAATTTGCCACCTATGGGAGCAACTTTCCCGAAGAGCAACGGAACTATCGCCAATTGCTGAAATTGTTCCATAAACAGATTGCTGAACTCAACGAATCGCTTGAGGCCGAAAAGACACAAGTTCAAACACTCCAAAATATCAATGAACGGCGGAACGAGGAGTACAGCGTCAAAATCGATGCGGCCAACCAAGCTCGGGATAAAGCCGGCCGAGACCTGCAGGAAGAACGTGATAAATTTGCTCAGGCCCATAAAGAGTTTACGAATCGAGAAGAAACACTGCGTACAGATCTGGAAAACGCCCGAAAGGAAAAAGAGGCGGCCCTAGCCCAATTGCAGAAGCAACTGGAGGCAGCCACTCAGCAGATCCAAAAGCTGACTCAACTGAATGCGGAGAAATCCAAAAAACTAGAAGACCTTGTCAAAGAGACCTTTGAGGTGCCCGACGGTGAGATCAGTTGGGTCAACCAGCGACAGCGCACCGTCTGGATCAATCTGGGTTGGGCCGACGGGCTGCAACGGCAAACCACCTTTGCTGTGTATGATGCTAACACCTATGATGTCTCAAAATCTGGCAAGAAAGGGAGCATTGAAGTTACCGAAATCTGGGACGCTCATTTGGCCGAAGCTCGCATCATCGACGATCAACCGGCTAATCCCATCATGCCCGGCGACAAAGTGCACACACCTCTTTGGACGCCGGGTGAACGCCGCCGAATTGCTCTGACCGGAGATATTGACCTAGATGACGATGGGCAAAGCGATCTGCAAAAACTGCTCAGCTTTATTACGCTCCAGGGAGCGGTCGTGGACTGCTATCTAGATGACAAATCTCCCAACATTCTCACCGGCCAAGGAAAACCTGGTGGTAGGATGAGCATCAATACTCGGTATTTAGTGGTAGGCAAACCTCCGGAAGGGGCTGGCGCCAAGGAACGCTTAGACGCTTACTCCCGCATGCTCTCGGAGGCCCGATCCCTCCGAATCCAAGAAGTTCCCTTGAAACAATTCCTCTCTCAGATGGGTTGGCGGGAAACTAGCCCGGTGATTACCTACGGTCCGGGTGCCAATCCAGCTCATTTCCGTCCTAAACCTCAAGAGGGCCTTCGGCCGGTCTCCGGCGGCAAAGTGAGCGAATTGTTCCAGGAGCGCCGCCCCCCAGCCCCTAAACCCTAGCTTCCAACCGCCAACGGTCAGCTTTTGCAGAACTGGTCTGGTTTCGAGTTCATGACCGTATATGCACCTAGCAGACAACTGCTAAGACTGCAGCGCTGACAGACTTTGACTTCCTGCTATCTGCCGTTGCGGTTCTTTCTCCGGCCGGAAAGCGGGCAGCTCAGCCCGCCTCGGGAGGGCTCATCAGTTTGCAGAAGAGCTTTGGTTTGGTCCAGAACTTCTGGAAACTGAGCGGACCTTGGTCTGCTCCCCGCTTGGCCAGGCTAAGCTCGGAGAAAGCGCCCTGGGAAATCCTAACCATGCTCCTAGACCAGGGGGTGGCTAGTTTTCTGAGGCCCATTCGGATTGTTGTTTCTGAGAGGGGAAGCTTTTTTTGACCAGAGGCGGTTGGCCGAAGAGTCTTGTACGCAGTTCCTCCAGCAGGATTGCCTTTCGGGTAAGGGGATTGGGCGGTGGATTTAGCTCAAACAGCTCCGGGTCCAAAAACACCCGGGCTGGCATCTGGGGACTCCGAGTCCGGGCTAGTTGCCAAAGTAACCACCGCTGCCGCCAGCTTAACCGATGACGCCGACACAGGGCGAAAAAAAGCCGCCAGGGGCGGTTTTTGGTAGTTGTCTGGGGCAGCAGCCACCGGCTCAGCCATGCTACCAAAGCTACCACCGCTACCACTAACACTACCACCGACAAAAATTCATTGCCACCCGCACGAGGATGAACATTCTCGAAGTAGTGGTGTAAAGATTCTAGACGATCCTGACCGGTAACTGCCTCGGCCAAAAGACCTATCCCTGACATCCGAACCCCTTTCCGAATCCATGGCAATCCTCTCTGGTACCAGTTCTAATGAAAGGAGTGGGCTTAGAGGGTGTCTGAAAAGAGAGTTTTGGCCCACTCGACTGCTAGGCTGTTCCCCCCACCAAGAGGGACTCCAGCCCAGGATTTAAGCCCCTTGGCGATTCAGATCCTTCAGCGGTCGTTGGAATTTGGAATAAGGCAGAGTTGCTACATCCCTTTTCAGACAGCCTCTTAGCTCGACCTTTGCCATTTTCCCTAACTGCTTTTGTTTCCAGTAGTTAGGACGAGACTTCCTTTTGTTCATATAATTTCCTAAGCCCAATAGTTACAAACAGTTAGAGTTTTCCCCTTCCGGCAGAAGGCCTAAAATGGCAAAAGTCAAGCTTAGAGCTTCTCAGGGTCTGTTGAAACCCTTTCCGGTCGGAGGTTTAAACCCACCAAAACAGAAGCAAAACACACCAGGATGGGCAAAACCTCCCCAGCCTGCAGACAACCTTTCAATACAGCCAGCTTCCACAAGATGACTTTTCCTCCCATCTCCGAGCTCGCTGACATATCTTTGGGATGGATTACCCTCACTGCAGGAGCCCCAAACTGGGAAAACTGGAGTTTAAGCGTCTCTGCAAAATCCTGGACGTATAGTACACTGCGTGAATCTTTGATTCTATAGTCGTTCTTGTCCTACCTAAGAACCTTCCTATCGATGGGGTGCTCACAAAGCTAGCAGCCCATATGTGGTGTGAGAGAGGGCAAACCAAAAAGGTATAAAAATATCCCCGTTGCATGCTGCAAAGGTTCCTTTAAAGTGTCTCTACTTCCCAGACGCGCACTGCAGCCCTCTGGGTGGGAGAGCAGCGTTTTTTAATCCCTGGGGTCCCAAAGGCTCCTTCGATATTGGGTGAGGGGATCGGTGGCAGTGGCCGACGCTGCTGGTTTGGGGCCAACGGTTGCTTTGCCTACCGGTGATTCCGTGTTCTGGGGCTGGTTTTTCGGACCTGGGACGATCAGTTCGGCCAATGCGGCGGCTGCCTCCTGTCGAACCTGGGCATCCGGATCCTCCTGGGCCAATTGTTGCAAAATCGGTTCCAGGGGTTTCTGGGCGTCGATGGAGCGAGCGATAGCAATGGCCCGTAATCGCCGGGAGCGAATCGGAGATTGCAACTCTTGCTGCAATAGGGGAATGGTTTGCGGATCGATCTTTTTGACCAACAGACCGGTTTGCCGCCGGACGGAATCTTCTAAAAGGTCGAACGAGTGGAGGAATCGCTTAAAATTAAGTTCCCGTAAACTTTTTCTCACTGCATGTCGGACCACCGCATGGGGGCTGTCTAGCAGGGCCAACAGCCGGGGCAATACCCCTGGGATGCCACGTTGCCGGATATGTCCGATAGCGGCTGCTTGTACATAGGGGTCGGGATCTTCGATCGCTTCCAAGGCTAAGGCGTTCGCTGCCGCCCCGGAAAAGGCAGCTAATGCTTCGGCAGCCGCTCGTCGCCCGGCTGGCTTCCCATACCGAAATACATACTCAATCACCCCAAATGCCTCTTGGCGAGGGATTCCCGACAACACCGCTAAGCGCACCAACCCCAACTCTGCCCAACTATCCAATCCTTGAAGGATTGCTCCACCGGCCCGAAGCCAACTAATGTTCCGAAGCCGCTTTAAATTCTGTTCCAGCACCGGCGATTGCGACCGGGCGATCTTGCGTAACCATTGCCGTACAAATTTTCCATCCGAGCGTTTGCCAAAAACCAACAGCACCCCCAGCGGCAACTGCGGTTGTTCTAAAAAACTCAACAGCAACTCTTGCACCACCGGCGAACGACTTTTTGTCAACACATCCACCATCGGCAAATGCAACGGATGATGCGGGCTTTGCAAGACCTGCAGCAGGATGGGATGATTCGGGTCAGCTAAATGTAAAAATAGTTCCACAATTTCTGTCCGCCGATGTTCCGACCATCGCTGCAAGGATCCTTCCAAGGAGGCCACCACCTGAGTGTGCAAAGTCTTTTCCTCTCCTCGCCCTCCAGATATACCTGGACTAGAACGGCACCGAAGTTGTTCCACCAGATCATACAAGGCGGCCAAAATCGGGGCAGAATCGGCGTTGTCTGACTGCTCCAACACGGCCAGCAACGTCGGAATCACCTCGTATTGACCCAGCCACACTGCAGCTTGGCATCCGTTGTGCCGAAGCTGGCTGTCAGCCGAAACAATCGCTTCCCGGAGTGCTGGCCGAAGCCGATCCCCATACTCCCGCATCCGCTCCAACCAACCAAACGGCATCCGATGTAAACGGGCCAGCAGTTCCCGATGTCCTTGACGATTCTCTTGCTCTAATAAAGCCTCAAATGCCCCTTGCCGAATCTCCCAAAAAGGACTCTCTAAGGCCCAGACTAACAGAGGCACAGCCGCCTGATTGTCTGTGCGAGCCAGCAACTCCAATGTCGTCGAAAGGCCGGGACTTAGCGAACCACTCATCCATCTGCATCCAAACTAAACCACCATTTAGGCCTAGCCAATTCCTTTTCCCTAACCTGGTTTGCCTCCAATAGTTACGGCAAAACCTCTTTTTGCGCACCCAATTTCCTAACTGCAATAGTTACATGGACTTAGAGCTTTGCCCGTCCTGGGCGAGGCCAAAAATGGCAAAAGTCGAGCTCAGAGGCTGTCTGAAAAGAGGTTTTTGGCTCACACGGCTGCCAAGGGGTTCCCCCCATCAGGAGGGCTATACAGCCCAAGATTTGAGTATTTTGGCACCCTATGTCTTACCGTGTGGCGGAAATAAGGAAGTCTGGCTACCCCTTTTCAGAGAGCCTCTAAATGAACTTTCCTGCTCCTTTATGAGCGGACAATGACGCCCCCACTTCCTCCGAAGTTTCATTTTGTTAGAGGCTCTTACCCTCTGACAGCCGCTGTAACCGTCTAACGAGAGTACTACCGCAAAGAGAAAAAAATTCTTGGAACACTTCAGCGAGGGAAGCAACAGCCTCGAAACTCCCCATTTGGAGAAAGTGGGTAATTTAGGAAAATAAAGTTGGGCAATCTGACAAACATAGGGAATTATGAAATTTCTATCTATCCTACCCAATTTATCCAAATTCACTAATACTCCATTCGGAGAAAATCGGCATGTTTTTGGTCTAGTAGGCACTCCAATCCATCCTGCCGCTCCAGCGGGAATCGGATTGTTTCTTTCAGGGGTTTGATGAACCTGGATTCCTGCTTTTGCGGGGATGAGGTAGAGTAATCCCCCTTTCGGCTGAAGTATTCCAACTTCTTTTGGAATCACGTTTCCAAGACACTACGTTGATTTTTTTCGCCCTATATAGGGGATTTGCAGTGCATTTTTCATTTGGTCTGCCTCTAGGGCGCATAGTCCGTCTACTGCATAAAGTAGTTTTTTTCAGAATCGGCAGTAAAACGGGTGTACTTTATCCAAATCCGCAAAATCCACTAATTCTTTCTATGTTTTCTATTTTTGCCAAATTCTCAGCCGAAGAACCATCGAATAGGTCTGTTAACCCTTCAGTCGAGTCGAGTGGGCGTTCATTTTTGATCCAGAAGGCAGCCACATTGCCACTGCCAGGCAAGTGGGAATCTAAAGGCTTTGGATTAATTGAGCAAGATAGGCAATATAAGCAAAACACGTCCCCCATAAAGCCAGCTTGGCACAGAAACTACCCGTTTTATTCCGGATATAGAAACCTATATTCTTCCGATGCGATCATAGCCTCTAGGGCTGGAATAGGGAGCCCTGATTCCTACAAATGCCAGGGGGAGAGCCGGTTCCCTACACCTGTCATTCTCTATGTTTCCCAAATCCCCTAAACTGACTACTGACTACCAAAAATCAGCCCCACCCAAGCCAAGCTTGTTCCTGGCGCAAACGGGACTCCAGATTCCGTAACTCTTCACCCGAATGAAGGAACTGTCTAATTGAACCGACAGAGGCACTATGTCGTCATTCCCGCCAGAGCTGCAGTCCAGAGGCAGTACTCCAATGGAAAACCTACATTCCTGGTGGGGTAGCAACGGCCCATTCCGTCATGGGGTGAAATATTCCCCAGATTCTTGCTAGGGGTTTGCTGAACTCTGGATGTCTGTTTTCGCTCTCAATGACCAGGGTGGTTTCGCCAATCGGCCAAAGTATTATCAGTTCTCTGTGCCCGGGTGCACCTTTTTCTGCTTTCCCTCACTCTCTGGCCATTGGTATCAACATGACGGCTTTCTCCTACAAGATTGTGGTGGCCGTACCGGCGGTTTACGACAACATATTATGGTTCTGAAAAATGTGCAGATATCAATGGACTCTCTGGCTACTGTGGTGGCGACCCTATCCACCAGCCGGTTCGGAAGTGGGGGCTTTGGCAGCAGGCCTCTGAACTTTGCGGTGCTTTAATCCCACTGGAGCAAATACAGGGCGGTATCTGGCCCTTGAAGGCGGTCTTCAAACTGGTCGGTATTTTCAGCGACCACTCGACCGCTGAATAGTTCTCGGACTTGTCGGGCCTGATGGGGAAGGCGGATCGAGCAGGAGCCGCCGGTTTCAGTATGGACGGCTAAAAGCTGGCGATTGGCATACATCGGCCAATCCATCTCACAATAAATATGCACTCCGGCTTTGCGGGCCAAGTCTCGAAGTACAGAGGCCGACAGATTCGGCTCTGGCGCCAACACCGAGGTCCAGCCGTCCATTGTCCGGATGACCAACTGTTTGGTCCCATAAGGAATTCCGCACAGATGTTCCACATTGGCAGGGTCGTATCGGCCATCGGTAATAATGCCCGGTGCCTGGACCCACAGGACCGTTTTCCCCCCGGTACAAACCTTTTGTTTGATGGCCTCCAACTTCGTTTGATCTACAACGAACAGATTGGGGAAGAAGATCATTTTATAGCGGCTCAGATCGAGCTGGGGGAGGTCGGCCATACTATACATATCATACGGAGCGCCCATTCGGCCAAGTCCCATGCGCTGGCGGTACAGGAAATCCGGCAACCTGGCAGAGCGATGGTTCATGAAGAAGAGACTTTCCGCATCGATCAGCACGGCGATCTGGGCGGCGGATTCGGGTTTGCTGCCAGCCAGTTGATCCCATAAGCCTCGC
>JANXAQ010000030.1 GCA_025062105.1 Thermoguttaceae bacterium | reverse complement strand
GGTGGGGTTTCGGCGGCCAATTCGCTTTTGATATACAGGCCCTGACCGATCCGCTTTACCACCAGGGCCGCTTTGCTGCTTTGGCCCAGGATGCGGTACGGGGCGGCAAAACCGGTAAACTCGATGATCCCGCCGCTATGCCCCACTAGGCCGGAAGCAGGTAGATGCAACTTGGCAGCTAAACTGCTTCGGGTGGGGATTTGGTCCATGGCCGGCGGCCTTTGGAGACTGTCCCGAATCCAGATGCGAGCGGCTCCGGTGGAATCGTGCCCAGGCAGTCCAATGCCGCCAGCCGATCCTTTCGGCGGCCCAATCCGAAACACCGTCTCATCCCCAGTAACATATCGCCCAGGCAACTCCAGATACACATCCAGCCAGCCATTGACATTTGGATCCTCCGGGATCGGAACCCAGACGGTTTGCACCTCTTTCCACACCTCTTTGCCTTTGGCCTTTTCTGCCGGATCAAGGGCGTAAAGAGTAAACCCCTTTTTCGGACGGGGCCAAGTCCGAATCCGGATCAGATGGTCTTTGCCTTTGGCAGTCTTCATGGTGTACTGCATACAGCCGTGGGGTTGTTCCTGGGTACCCCAGATCAACGCCCGGTCGGTGATTCGGGCTTGGCCGCCGATGTAGGGCATGGAGTAGTTGCCGGCCCAATAACCGGACCATTTGCCGCACTCTTCTGCCTGCTTTTCATCTAACCAATAAAACTGCCGATCTAGTTTTTCATCGGGCCGATCGCTGGCCAGGATGGGGCCGGTCTTGGTGTAATCGACCCGGAACGAAGCCCCTCCGAGCAGGCCGGCCAACCATCGGCTGGAAGGATTTCGGCTATTGTGTTCCAGCAGGATGCCGCCTCGGCGGAAGAATTCGCCCATAAGTTTTTCAAACCGTTGGTCCTGCCAGAAGGTGGCCTTTCGGGTGCTAGAGACCATGCTGCCGGCGTCCAGCAGGAGCAATTTGGTTTTTAGACGTTGGCCGTCCAGCAAAGCCGCCTGGAAGGTCTCCGGATCGGTCGGTAAGGAGGCGTCTAGGACCAGGACTTTATATTTGGAGGCCAAAAGTTCCCAAAGTGGCTTCTGGTCTCCCTGTTTTCGGGCCGAGGTAAAAATGACCAGCTCACTGGCAGGCAGGTTGGTTGGGGGCGGGGGTTGGAACTGCTTCATTTCGATGCTGACCGGCTGGGCCGGTTTGGGCTGATACCAGGCCGACACCTCCACCTGCCGGCCTGCTGGCAGGGCCAATTCTACAATCGACCTGGCCTGGCCGAAGACCTCTTCCACTGGCGCCTGCACCGGTTGCCCATCCACCTGTACCTTTTGAATCTGGGCAAACGGAATCAGCACCCGTAGCCGAACCCGGATAGCCTGCGAACTTCGGCTCCGGAGGATGTAGGTCCGGCAGCGGGTGGAGCCCTGCGGCTGATCCTTCACCGAAACATCCACCGCTCCTGGTCCCAGGGGTAAATGCCGAACCGTCATCTGGTCCCATTGGATGGGGCTATAGACGCCGGTGGGAAGCCGGGGAGTAAGGGTCATTCGCTGCTGGGGGGCGTCTGGTTCCATGCCGGTTAGGAAATACAGTAGGGCGTCCAAATTGATCCCGGCTTCCCAGGGCCGAATGCGATTGGCCCGGTACATGGTGCGGAAATCTTCGCCAGCCGCCATCCATTCGCTGTATTCGGTGGTATCGCCGGCGATCTGCAATAGAGCATAGAAGGCCTTTTCCGCCCAGGGATGATCAATAGCTGACAGAGCATATAAGCCCTGGCCCTGCAACATGCCGACCGACACATCATAGCCGACGATTGGGTTCAGCACACCGGTTTTTTCCATCAGATACTCTGCCATGCGCAGCGTGGTGGAGAGGGCTTTCGGATCGCTGGCTGGTAGATAGCCGCTCCAGATGACGTTGGCCAGGATATTGGCCATCGGATACCGGTTGAGCTGGCCCGGCTGCAAGAGGCTTTCGCCCTGGGCATAGAAGCCCAGATCGGGCATCCAATAATAGCGTTCGGTAGCCTGTCGGGCTTGGGCATTGATCTGGGCGATTTTTTCGGCGTCCTCCGCTTTGCCGATCGCTTTGCCCATGGCCGCCAGCGCATCACCGGCCGCCACAAATTCAAACGATGAATCCGCCGAAGTGATAAAACCGGTCGGATAACTATTTTGCGCAAGATCGTACCGACCCTCCCAAAGGGCTTCGCCGCCGGAATAGATGTACGTTTCATCCCCATGGAACGGCAGTTTGAAATCAGGCCGAAAGATCTTGTCCTGCTCGTTCTGGAATTGGCCGTAGTAGCAACGTTTCAGATATTCCCAATGCTCAGCGATGAGTTTGGCATCTCCGGTAGCCCGCCAATACCAATAATGCTTTAAGATGATCCAACTGGGCACTTCGCAGTTGGCGTGTCGGTCCGCGTAGTTCATGGTGATTTGGGACCAATCTTCTACCGGCGGCCACTGCCGGTCGATATCGACATCCATGGGTACCCAGTTGAGGATTTTTCGGGCGGCTACAGAGGCGATGTAATGATACCGGAGCACTCGGCGGCCCTGGTCGAAACAGCCAGTACGTAAAAAACTTTTCACCGGACCACAGGCGTCCCGAATCCACTGGTCGGAAAAGAACCACATGGGTCCGACAGCGCCGGTCCGCTCAAACTGCTGGACTTGCACCAGCATTTTTACATCGTCGATGAAATCGGCCACCCGCCGGCCCCATGGGCCAGGGGCCTCCAGATGGGTGGTTTGGGCGTTGTATTGCCGCCAGTACTGCACCGTCTCGTCCAACAGGCCATAGCCGGCCTTTCGGATTCGCTCCAGGGTGGCAGGAGCGTCTGAGGGGGACCGGCTTGTCGTTGACTGTCTCCAGATAGGTCAGGTGGTAAAGGAGTCGGCGCACTGCTTGGCCCGGCGGTACGGTACCAATGGGAATTTCCAAAACACCCATTTTCGGTTCTTCCTCCCAACGGGCCTGGACCCCTTCGGTCTCCAAAAGGCCGGTGATCATGGTGCGGGTATTTTTGTCGCCGGCAGCGTCGGCAATCGGCTGATGAACAACCGTCTCTTTCAGCGTTTGACCTTCCGGTTTAGCTCGGTGGATATGGTTCCGGATGACCACATTTTCTAGCGGTTTATCGCCGGGATTGGCTACTACATAGATCCGTAGTAACGCCTTTAGCTTTGGCGGGGCAAAGGTAACTGCATAGAAATAGACCTTTCGCTCTCGATCCGTTGCCGCCGCTACGACCACGTCCGTCTTGTGGATTTTCCACATCCATTGGTCTTCCAAACTGACTGGTTGTCCGCCAACAAACACCGAGACCTGATCCCCGGCAAACGTACTGCCCGGATTCCACTGGATCGGATATTGGTATTCGGGACCCAGGGTCCAGGTGGTATTGATAAACGGCCAAGGGCCGATGGTGGTAAACACCCACCCGTTGCCGACAGGGTAGCCGGTGATGTTGAACGTGTCGCCCATGTGGGTGTTGGCCCGGTGGATCTGCTGGGCGTATCTCTGGGCCACAAAATCACATTGAAAGAGCTTTTGGAGGCGTTGGAAGTCGGCCTGCTGGTCCCGCCAAACCACCTGCTGCGCCCAGACGCTCTGTTCATGGATATAAGGAATTGCCCGTCGCACACAGTCCGGAATCGGCGGCGGAAGGTCCGGGGCAATCTCCTGCTGTTTTTCTTTGGGGATTCGGGCCGGCGGTCGGGGCATCGAAACCACTTTGACCGATTGCCACCCCTTGGGCTGAAAACTGGCCGAATTCCACGCCGGCCCTGCCTTGGCCGTGCCAAGCCAGGTTTGGTCTGTGCTGATCGGAATCTTTTGCACCTGGCCGGTTCGGTCTTCCAGTTGCACTTCCGCTTGCAAAAAGAAGTTCGGGCTGTTGGCCTGTTGGACGCCCCAGCGACGAACCCGGACCGCCAGCCGATTCACCCCTGGCCGAAAATACTGGGCTAGATCTTCGATCTCCTCACATAATCGGAAGGCGCTAGGGACTCGGCCATATCGGCTCCGGCAAGCCTCCTGACCATTGATATACAGGATAAATTCATGGGTGGCTGCTGCCGCTGTCCAGGCCCGCAGAATCTTTCCTGTCTGAGGCAACTGGACCTGCTTGAAAAAATAGACCTCCTGGACTTCTTCGGGGAGTTCCAGATGGATAAACTCGCCCATGGCCGGTTGGGCCCACGCCATCTGGACAGACAATTCCAACCCCCAGAGGGCCATCAGAGCGGACGCCAACAAGCTGTTCCGGGCAAACGATACAATCCAAGACATCACAGAGGCTCCTTTGGATAGAAGGAATGAGGGGTGAGTATTGTTCGGATAGGGGTATGAGGCGAAAAAGTTTCGGGTCCATTGTTTCTTAGGGACATTAACGGGCTGTTTCCGGACGCCACGGATCCTTTTGCGGTTCCGGGAGAAGGGGAGTGGTGGGGAAAGCGCCGAAGTAAACATTATGTATTTTCGATCAAAATTCTGCCTTTTCAACCCCCCCTCCTGGATATCTGGGCCTGATGAAAACTTTTCCGGTTGAGCACTAAATCCACCGAAATCGGGGCAATACCGACTAGAGGGGCGAAAATCCCAGGGCGCAGATAACCTTTCCCCAAGCCGGAAATTTAGAAACAATCTTGCTGGAGGAGCTTGCAGAAAGAGGTATCTTTGGAAAATAGGAACCAGTCGAAGGGAGAGCCCCCCTTCTGATCCCTGCCAAAATCAGGATCTCCTTCCTCAAAACGCTGGGAAAACTAACGCTGGATTCTTGCTTGCGCGGCAATGAGAATGGGATCGCCCTTTCGGAGCAAAAATAAACTCTCTTTCCACTTGGCGGAAGTGCTACGAACCTTTTACAGGCCTACGGAAAGGTCTTCTCGTTGGAGAGGAAGTTTATCGAGGTTTTGTTCGGCCCAGGCGGCGGCTTTTCCATTCAGGGGGCTTTTGGTGTTATAGCTCTGGAAGCAGATCATCTCGGCGATCCGGACGATCAAATGGGGCAGGGACTGTCCGGCGCTCCAGTGATCACCAATGCATATTTTCTGGGGGTCGATGTTGGGGTGGAAGACTGGGGTGATCATTCGGCAAAAGGGAGGACGACGAGGATATTCGAGGGGGAGAAAAATTTCGGCTCGATGTTGAGAGCTTAATGTATATGTATCGTTCGGACCGGGTACCAGGCCCGCTACTCGGAATTCAAACACGTATTTTTCCGGAGGATTGCCTTCCGCACTAAGCAACCGGATGAACGGATGATTTTGGAAGATACGGAGGATTTGTTGGTAGTCGGCCATGAGTCGGCGGAGATGAGGGGTCATGGCAACCTCCTTCTAGGGACTTCGAAGTAGATGGAATAGCAGGACCATGAAGAGCAACAGGAGGGTTTGGCCGGTGCCGATCAACAAAGCGAGTCGACTCAGCGCGGCATGGATGGGGGGCAGCGAACGTAATTCTGCTCGGTGGACAACTCGCCAAAGTCCACCGACCAAAGCCCCAACCGGAGATGTACATGGAATCACTGAAAGGATGAAATGCCAAATGACCGCTTTGCACAATCCCGGAAGGCGATTCTGGAGCTGGATGCGCTGTTGATACGTCTGAGGGTCTTCAAGTTGCCCGGAAGGGAAGGTGGCGCCGCAATGTCGGCATCGGATGGCCGCGGCAAGGATTTGAGCACCACAGGCGGGGCATGGTCGGTGTTCCTGTCCCCAATAGGCCGGCGGAATTTCCAAGGGGGAATATGTTTCGGTAGGAGGGACCTGGGAACATCCGTAGATGGCACATCCTTTATTCTCCTGCCAGCAATCGTAATGATACTGAGTCCGACATTCAGGACAGGCAGTTGCAGGCTCTTGGGGTTGTAAGGGACACTGGCAGATTGGGCAGAGCACGCTGAGAGGCGCCATCGTTTAACCTTTCCGCTTCTGAAAGACGAATTCCGTTTGGCTAATCGTGATTAAATCTCCATGTCGGAGCCGACTTTGGCGGATAGGGCGATTATTCACCATAATTGGCCCCCCTTCCGACGCCGACTGAATTTCATACTCATCGCCCACCGCCCGTAAAATGCCATGTTGGGGCGCCACCCCTGGATCGTTAAATAGATACAAATCCGAGCGTGGCGAGGAGCCGATATGCATCACATCCTTAAATAGCAGAAATTCCTTCCCTGCCAAAGGCCCTCGGACCATCCGGAGCCAGGCGTCCCGGGCTAGTAATTCCACTACGCCGATCATGGCGCCGACCGAAGCGCCAATGACAGCCAACCCAACCAGTCGGCTCCAATGGGCGCTGGGCTTTTCGATGCCTAATAGCAAAATATCGATCGGATCGAAGAATAACCCGCCTAACAAGCCCCCTACAATCCCTCCTAATAACCCATATAAGAAGAGCCGCTTGGACCGTAGTGCGATCCCTTGGCCTAGGCCCATGCCGGCTCCAGCCACGCACCAGGCTAAGCCTCGCCCGCACATCTGGACCAGAAAACCCAAAGGACTTAGCCGGAACTCTCCAGCGGCTATGTGGATGTCTTCCATGACGATCTTCTGGAAAGGCAGATACACAAGGCCAGCTAAAATCTGAGCTACAAAGCCAACTAAAAATCCTACCAGCAACCCGACAACCCCTGAGAGCAAGGCCCGCAGCGGCAGCCGGCAGATCAATCCGTCGACGGCTCCAATGCTTAATCCAATCAGACCTGCCACCACGGGAAATAACAAAAGACCACCAAGTGTTTGCCGCGACTTTAATTGGGATAATGTCAGGGTAGCTTTTCCAGATGGAGGCGGAGGATCCAGAACGATATACCGGCCCAGCACTATAGGCTCGTGAAAAAATTCTTCATATTCTACATATACGCCTACGGTTTGACCTTCCTTAAGCTGTTTCAAATCCAACGGCGCTATACTTCCATCCGGCAGGAGTTGTTTGGTGAATGCGAATGTCCAGATTTTGGGGTGTCCTTGGACTTGGATCCAGCCTGTGGTTGGAATCTGCAGTTCTATGTAGTGCAGCCCATGGTTGATGCGAGGCCGTTCGCCGCCAGTGGACTCGATCTGGCCAAGGGGACCTTGAATGTAGAGCATATCATCGAAGAGAGGTTCGATGATTGCCCAGGCCACAAGAGCCGATATACATCCGACCACCATAAAGACGAACCAATTCTGATAATACCATTTGCGGCGGGTGCGGGTCACGCCAGATTCCCCTCGCAGACTCATCTGCCGACGCAAAAGATCATCGACATGAGGACTTAAGGCTTCTTCGCGGGTGATTCGGATCGGTTCAGAGCCATAACTCATGGGGAGGCGCCTTTCTCTTGCGAGGAAGAAGACGAACTAGAAGCGGTTTTAGAAGGTGTTTGCTTATCTGTCTGGGTTGGAGGTTGCTCTGGAAGTTTCTCAAGTGAAGGTTGTTGGCCTGGCAACGACGGAGGCGCTTTCTGAGGGGAAGGTTGTTGGCTCGGAGATTGCGGTAGTCCTTTCTCAGGGGAAACCGTTGGCCCTGGCGGTTGTAGCGGTCTTTTCTCCGTCGAGGGTTTTTGTATAGGTGGTTGCGCAGGGCCTGGTTTAGGCTGCGATGGGGATGTGGGGGGAGGTGGGGTGGGCTGGGGCGATGGAGGAGCCGCTTTTTCCTGGGGAGAAGTCCCAGCCTGAGCCTTCTGGATTTTTTCTTTTGCCTTTTGTGCCGCTTCTTCTAATTGTTGTTGTCTTTCTTTTTCCAGTTGGATGTAGGCGGCGGTAATTTCCGGCGGCACCGCCCAACCATCTACTCCAATCAGAAGCATAACCGTTTTATCGCCGATCTGGATAGGCACAGGAACGGTGGTGAGTCGTTCGGGCGGTTCGTAGGATTGAGCATATTTGCTGTAAATTTGGTATCCAATAGAGATTACTGCTGTCAGGCAGGCAACAAGAAACAGAGCCATGAGAAATCGGCCATGAAGAGTTCGGAGTTCATCGACGGTTTGGATCAGTTGGCCGAGGCGTTGTTCCAGTTGAGCGGGCCAGTCCGTCAGTCCGGTTTGGCCGGAAGATTCTGTGCTTTCCGAAGAGTGGGCAGGAACCAGAGCCTTCTGCTGGCGTGCATCGACCCAAAAACGATCCAGGTATTGGAGGCCGGCCGGTCCGTTGATGGCCAGGGCCACCTCCCCCCCAAGCGGATCAGTCAACAAAGCCACATGCGTCGGCGAGGGAAAGAAATTCTCATGGATGAATCGATCCATGTCCGAAAAAGCTACACCAAAACCAGGATGAGAATGATACCAGCCAACAATCCGTAGTTTTGGATACTCCTTTTCTAATGTGCTGTGGATTTGATTCCAAGTTTCCTGGGTGAAAGTAACATGGGCGCCGCCTGCTTTGGTGGCTGCGCCGCGAATGGCCGCCTGAACATGAACAAAGAGTCCTTCGTCGTCTTGGCAAACTTCCCCGGCCAAGATCCCACAGACTTCCTGGTCCAAAGATTCTTTGGCATGAGCGGTGATTTCGGCGTAAGCCTGGCGTTCCATGGCTACCCGCAAAGCCACCTTTTGCCCCTGAGGACCGGGAAACGTACGGCGCACATACTTGGTCGGAGTAGTGGCAGAAGTGGGCTGGCTAGAGGTAGAACTAGCAGCAGAAGAAGAAGGAACTGGGGAAGTGGGCTGTTGATGTTTTACTTTTCTTCGCCGTTTCATCGACTCATCTCCGAAGGAGCGTCGCCTGCCAGTTCAATGCCCAGCATATTTTCCCCATAGCGGGCCCAGACGATTTCCCAGCGAGGCAAACCCAACTGGTTGGCCGACCGAGCCAGCCAGGCACTTCCCGCAGGCAAGCTATGGCAAAACAGCGGATAACATTCATTGCCACAGCGAGCACAACGGGCCTGGTCTTCCTGGATGTGTTCGGCTGGTTGCCAAACGAACTGCTCCTGACCGCAGGAGGGACATTGGAGCCGCTCGACTAGCTCGCGAGCAAAATCCAAAGCGTCCAATCCTCCTAAGCGTTGGGCGGCATAATCGGCAATGGTTTGCAGGGGGGTATTCGCGGTGAAAGAAGCAACAGGCTCAATGGGCGGAGGCGGGAAGTGCCAGGGGCAATCAGGATTGATAGGATAGCTCACCGGATAGCAGTCATACGAGGCGCCGTCAAAAAACCAACCTCGGCCCAGAAGGCTGTCCATTCCATGAACGAACTTGATTACCTCTTGGGCCTGTAAGGCGCCGATGACGGAGGCGGTGATGGGGGTGGTTGGTGTGCCACCGGCGGCCACTGCCCGACGGGCAAGCTGCAAACAGGATCGACGCTGGTTCAAGAGCTGCCAATCCACTTGACTCATCGTGCACTCATAGCAGGCGGTTTTGGGCGGGGCAAATCCTCGCACCAGACCATGCATCACCTCAATGCCGCCGTCGATCCAGACCCGACCTACCCGAGCACAGGCGCTATTGACAAATACACGAGCCTCTCGGTTATCCAAAGCGCCCACGACTACATCGGCCCAACGAAAATAGCCTAATCCCACATCAGCCAACACATTACCCGTAATGGCCTGGACACGAAGGGCCGGATAAATCTCTTGGGCGGCCTGGGCGGCGCAGGATGCTTTTGGACGGCCGGTATCCGACTCTCGAAAAAGGACCGAACGCGTCAGATTGCTCATTTCCACACAGTCGCGATCCACAATCACCAAATGTCCCACGCCCAGAAGAGCAAGATTTTTGACTACTTCGTTCCCCAGCGCCCCAGCGCCAATGACCAGAACCCGGGCGCCAGCTACCCGTTGATGATCCCACCACTGGATGGCCGTCAGACGGGCAAACCGGCCTTCAACCAACGATAAAACCTCCTGCCTCTCCATAACCTATCCAACTTCCCCTACGATGATGAGACGAAGGTCGTCTGGTTCCAGGGGGAGGTGGGCTTTTGGTTTTTTGAAACCCCCATCCCCTATCCTGCTGTGATTTCCGGCTGAAGCCGTAGTTCATCTCCATCCATGACGCCAATCTCGCCAAACGTTTGATTATCAAGCAATTGTTGCCCGGTGCGTCGCAGATGGAGCTTATAGCTCATAATCTGTCCGTCTGGGCTGTTCAACGGCAGGTTCATCTTTTCTACGAGCAAGGCGATGATGCGATTAACCGCTACATCGGACGGCGCCTCTACCTCCCGCCGCCGACTACCAGTTACATCCATCACGTACACATGAACGGGTCTCATCTGGATGGTTCTCCTAGCACAACCTTAAAGTGAATCTACTCTTACCAGAGTTCCTGATTCTTCTGCTCGATAGGCGGAGTTTTTGGCTGGGGAGAAACGGTCGGAGAAGTAGGATTCTGAAGTCTTTGAAGTTTTTCCAGATGCGCACGGTAGACCTCCCGAACCAACGCTTTGATAGTCTCTTGGTGTTGTTGTTTATGGGGCTTGGTAGCAATGGTAAAAATATTATCAGGTAGCTGAATGGATAGTCGGTGATCGGGTGACATTAGAATACAAATGACGTCTCCAAAAGCTGCTCTGTACCGTTTTGTGAACACAGCATGCTCACAAAAAATTATCCCTGAGGAATCCAACTTTAACCATCGTTTCGTTACAAAACCGCCTTCCGTAATTTTTAACCTCATACCACCCCCCATTTTCAACACAAGATGCCAACAATACTCGTTAACAGCAGACCACCTAGGAGAAGGAGATTCCAAACTATGCCTACCCAGACAATAGGGGGATTAGGGCTTCGGGATTCATACGCACTGATACTCAGCGCGGCGCCGATAAGAGCGGGTAAGACCACCAAGAAACCAATCCCTATGTCTAGGAGATCCCGGTCTTGCGGAGGTACCGCATTCAATCCGCCGGCCAACATCCACACCAAAGCAAGCGTTACCCACCCAGCCGACACTAATGACCCTGCCACTAAGTTTTTGCGAGACTTAGAAAGGCGTCCAGGCTTGGCAGTGGCACAAGCAGGGCAAAGCCGGAGGTTGCCGGGAAACGTAAAACAACACGTCTGGCAGATCGGCGTCTTGCAGACTTCGCAGCGAGCAATGGCCTCCAGACGGGGATGGAGGGCACACATGAGACCAATGCCTAGCAGGACCGACAGAGGTGCCACACCATCTGCTCCAGCCGAGGAACTAATACATTCCGGGCAAAAAGATTGGTTATTTTTCAAGCTGACGCAGCAGGTTTGACATATTGGCCTGCCGCAATTAGCACATCTTGCCGTCGCCGCCACTGCTGGATGATGGAAACATTTCTGCTCATGAACTGAAGAGTCCTTAGACGCTTGGTCCGGAGCAACACCGGCTTGCAACGGCGTATAAATCCGTTTTTCCCAAAAGAGGATTTGATATGGCCCGCCATGAACAGGGCACCACGCCGTATCCACTCCCCGTACCTGCAGCACACTTTCACAGTCAGGACATAACATCTCCATGCTACTCCTTCCTTTCCCCAGAAGCGGATTCTGTTGCCAGCGTTTTTCAGCCCCTCTGCTTGGAAGTTTCCTCTGGACAACAAATTAGAGGTAACACATTTACCAACACAGAGTTTCGGCTGGTGGGATTAAGAAGAAACAAAAGTATATTATACAAGAACCTCTTCTTATGGAACCTCCATAATTCAAAGAATATTTTTATACCATTTTGTTTCCCATCACCACTGAGCCAATATATAAGGTTGCCGGCACTCCTAGCACATTCTCTATAAAGTAGGTGTTTGGATGGGCCGGGTCCATACCTCTCGAATCAACGCTTCCCAGCGTTCACTATATGTTCAGAATTTTACAGAAGTTCTTTATGGATGTTGATTCGTCGGATTACTCGCTACATTCTGGATAGTTCGGCAAACCGCGCCAGGATTCCTAACCCCCACAGTACTAACGCAATAATTGCAACGACCAGGGCCGCTTGGGCTTTTCCTGCTCCCGTAAGTTGAGGATTTGCCGCTATTTTTCTCTTGGCTTCCAACGCTTTTCCAATCGCTAGCGGTTCAAAGACAATCCCGCAACAAAAAAGTCCAATAATGGCATAGGTCAATGCTTCGCCAGCTTCTTTACAAGGCCTGCGAGGTCCCACCCCAATAGGCGGGAGGCCTTGAATAGCCATTACTTTACAAGAACCGCAATAAGGCTGTCCATGGATAGTTACTAAACAATTCTCACAAAAGGGTTCCGCACATCCAGTGCATCTATTTACAGCATTTACCCCTGGATGATTTTTACATTCTTGACCTATTATCCCCGGCTTTTGTGGGGCGACCATAGGCGGCCGTATGCCAGAGACGTCCGAAGCGATTGCAGAGCCAGAAACACTCTCTGCGGAGGGCGCCTTGTGAGAGGCTACCCCCGGGGACGGAGCTGGCACGGATGGTGGAACTCCAGAACCCCCAGGCTCTCCTAAAACCGGGGGAAAACTCTCCGGAACGGGCATCACATGACCGCAGGCTGGGCATTTGGCTTGGCGTCCTGCAACACCGTCTGGGACCTGCAACCAGCTCCTACAGTTTGAACAACGAAATTCAATAGGCATAAAAAAAACTCCTTGGAATTTGTAAATACTTTTATCGCTTCTAAGTTCGACTTTTGCCGTTTCGGACTTCACCTTCGAAGAAGAATGTTCTAACTGCTTGTAACTATTCGGGGGGTAGGAAATTATGTGAACAAAGTAAAGTGTCGTCGTAACTACCGGAAGTAAAAAGGTTACCCAAACTGGCAAAACTCAAGCCAACAGGCTGCTCCGAAATGGGGTTTAGGGTTTTCCGACAGGCTTTTGGGATAACCAATCTAAAGGAGGGGAAGGCAAAATGGTATAAAAATATCTCGGTCCCTTCCGGAATAGTAGGGAGATCGTTTGACTATGTTTTGTTGCTACTATGGTTGCCAGAACGATGTTGCTTCCTATTAATGCGCTTACCGAGGACCATGCCCGGAATGGGAGTGAACGATTGTGTGCCGAAACAGAACATTTGTTTCAATATGCTCTCGTTCCCAGACGATCTTGTCGGTTAGCAGCACGAGATAGTGATCTTTATTATCCACTGCAATCATGTTTCCTAAGAACGGTTTGGGATTGCGGGGGTTGGTTCGGAAGCGACTTTCCCGTCATTTGCCCGACTTGGATTTACCCTCTAGCTTTCTTTTGGTAATTCCTTCTAAATGGATTCCATCTTTCCGGAAACTGATCGTGGCCTTCTCCTTCTCTACCACGTAGAGAATTCCATCAGCGGTGAACTTAATTCCAGGCTTCATGAACTGCCAAGTCACGTTTAACGCCTGGGTATAAAACTTAATTTCGAATTTTCCCATAAATGGATCGAATTGCTCATAAACCGGTACAGGACTGTCTTCGCTAGGGATGAGCTCGCTTTCTTTATCGCCAATGATTTTAGCTCCAATGATTTTTATAGTAAGGGGTGATTGCAATTCCCCTTCCACAGCAAGTGAAGATATGGGAAAAGGTAGGCCTCCGATGATCGACACTGGGACGAGTTTTTCACCCTGTCGACCCACCCTCTGGCCTAATCGGAAATACTTCTTGCCTTCTCGTTCCACACACCAACCCATCTTTTTGGCCAGTTCAGAGAAGTCCGCATCGACTGGTTTTCCTCCTACCGAAACCTGACCAAAGACCTTGGGGATAACGATCGTGCAAACCATAACGAAGACCATAGCCGAGCGAGGTAACATGGTTCCGGCTTTCATTCTTCTGCTCCTTTCCAAGTTGTGTGAATTATCCGAAAAGTAGCTAACATACATAGGCTTAGAGACTCTATCAAATCTTCAAGAGTCTGGTAGTAGAGTCTGGTAGTAGTTTAGAACCATCAGGATTTTCATTTTTGTTAGAAGTTCTTAGTTCCACTTTGGTGATTTTTGTAAATTATTTCAGGGAGTTATATTTAGAGACGTGGGTGTTCAGCGATTTTTCTTACCCTAATATTTTCCAGGGTTGAAAACATCTGAATGGGCTCGCCCTGGAAATTGGCAAAGTGGATCTCACAAAAGCCTTTACTCTACTTGACTTTTACTATTTTCTTTAACTTGTTTTGTGCGCCGGAGTTACAATGAACCCTCCTTTTGTCCACATTAATTTTCTACTCCTAATTCTCCGGAGTTAGAACTTTCCCATTCGGCAGAAGATCAACATTGGCAAAAGTCGAGCTAGAACACTTCCGTCGAATGCAGAGCCATGTATTTTTCCTCTCTCCCTGGGGCCAAAAGGGGAAGGATGCGGAGCAAAGAAGGCCAATTTTTGCCCCCGTAAAGGGCATTGCCAAAGGCAAAGCCCTCTTTTTGGAGCGATGGACCGCCCGAGTTTCTCCACTCGGCTTAAATGGTACGAGGAACCAAACCTGGAAAACTGGCTACCGGTAGTTGCCCTGGGAAAACCATCACCCGAAGATTTCCGTAGATTCAAGTCCCGGGCAACTTCCTGAGGAATCATTCTGACTCGCCCCAAGAATCAAACACCTTTTCGGAGATTCCTCGAGTGGGATAGTTACCCCCGATCACTCCATGCAGGGTGATGGTGATCTTGGAGTAGGTGGTAGCAGTAGCTTCCACATTAAAATGTTGGCCGGCCACCCGGCGACCGTCGTCATAGCGGACCAGGATGTAGTAATGGCCAGCCCGCACGTTATAAAGGGTCCGGTTTTTGCCTGCCGGGACGTTTATTTGGCGCCGTTGTGGACCGACTAAGCGGACCAATGCATCCGCCTCGGAATTGTTCTGGAATGTAATACTGGACTCACCACAATCAGGTTGCCGGTACAAGTAGCGAGCATGTACCCAACCTCGAATCCATGGAGAAGACGCTGCGCTGCTCTCTACGAAGTTTTCTACGATTAACTTACCGTCCTGGACTCGGAAAAAAACTATTCCAGGCCCGCGGGTCCAATCCTTTTGCCCGCATTCCGGGCAATGTTCATCCTTGTCCTGGTCGGTTTGGTCCTTTTTGACAGCCACCAGCACCCAAGGCCATCGAATTTCCCCAGCCACCAGTTTGCTCCCCCCAGGTATAGTAGTCATCACCCGATCCTCGTCCATTACCGGGGCGGTGGTGCGGGTAATCAGGACATCTCCAGAGCGATAATCTTGGGCTTCTGCCAGTCGGGCAACTTCAGCCCCCATGAGCCAAGTGCCTAAAATCCCCAACCATACTCCTCTTCCTTTCTTCCACGTCATCTTTCTCTCCTTTGTCCAAAAGTCCAGTCCAACCTTTCCTTTCCGGATATAACAAATCCCCTAAAGGGCCACAGGAACCCCTAAGGTTTTTGCGTCAAATAGGTTTTTTGGTCCGCCAAAATCCTTATAAGCTCATGGCCACTGTGTGCCGGAACGGGTTTTACTAAACTCGACTTTTGCCATTTTTCCTAAGTCCCTTTGTTTCCAGTAGTTACGACGAGACTTCCTTTTGTTCACCCAATTTCCTAACTCCAATAGTTACAAGGACTTAGAGTTTTCCCCTTCCGGGAGAAGGCCTAAAATGGCAAAAGTCGAGTTA
>JANXAQ010000342.1 GCA_025062105.1 Thermoguttaceae bacterium | reverse complement strand
GTCGAGTCAAGTAGGTGTCTGGAACCTCTGCATAATTCAAGGGAGGATATTTTTATACTATTTTGGCTTGTCCTCCTTTTACCCCAACATATAGGGTTGCTAGCATTGGTAGCAGCCAATAGATAGTAGATGTTCCACTAGGGAAGCGGCAGAGCTTAAGAGACGAAAGTTCATGAAGTTCACTATATGTTCAGGATTTTGCAGAGGTTCCTTCTGTTTTTTAGGGCGAATGCCCTCGTGTCATTCCCCCGGATATGTAAATCCAGAACAGATAACCAGGTAACCCACCAGACTGTTGTTGGCGCAGGAATTAGAGAGTCGGCCATTTGGCTGAAAAGCTACGGTAATACAAACTGCAATGGGAGATTCCAGTGGGAAACCTTCTTTGCTTCTCGAAATTGCTTTTCCGGAGAGCTTTTTACCGGCCTAAAAAACAACCGTTCGTCTGTTGGGCCAGTTTCAACAGAAAACCAGAAAGCTCTGGTTTAAAATAATCGCCCAGACCTACCGCATTGATGGGAATATGGCGATGCTTCTGGACGAGCTGATAGATTTCTTCGGCTACTTCAGGATCGAAGCCGCTGGGGGTGGTATTGGTAGGCCGATTTGGTTCGCCGTCGGTAAACAGGATGATGGTGTCCAGGCCGGGGTAGCGGTAGGCGGTCTGGAGAGCTAGTAGGGTATTTGTTCGGCCCTCGGGTTGGGTGGTTCGGATTTGTTCCAAAAGTCGCTGTCGGTTGGCCCGGCCGTCTGGACCATGGACAGGGAGAAAAGTGCCATCTTGCGGAAAGATTTGAACACCATCGCTGAACAGGATGAGCACGCATTCTCTGATGGCCAGATGTTCAAGCCAAGTGGCGACTACTTCTTGGGCCTGCTGCCATCGTCCGCTAAATCCCATGCTGCCTGACGTATCCACAACGAATGCCACTCGTCCGAGGTTACCTTTCAAGCCGACCAGTGCTTTATGCAAGCCGGGTTCGGCTTCCTTCTTGGCTTCATAGTCTTTCAAGCGTTGTTGACTGGCATGGTATTTTTGGATGGCTGTGGCCAGTTGGATTTTTCCTTCTTCGGCGGCCTGTTGGGCGGTGGCCAGTTGCTGCCGAAGAAAGCGGTTTTCCTCCTCAAGCTTCTGGGAATGATGTTGGGCCTTCCGGGCGAAGTCATTGGCCTGTTCCAGTTGTTTTTTCAGGGCCGCCTGCGAAGTGGCCTTGGTAGCAAGTTCTTCTTTTAGTTTCTGGAGTTGCTCAGTGAGTGTATGGGCCTGTTGGGCCCAATGGGCAGAAGTCTTTTGGTACATGGTAGCCAACTCAGCTAGTTTTTTGGCTTTCTCGGTGAGATGTTGATTTTCTTGGAGAATCTGCTGTTGTTGGGTTTGCACCCGTTGGAGCTGCTCTTGGAGGCCTGCGGTTTCATTCTGCCAGTTGGCCTGGGCCTGGTGGAAGGCCAGTCGCTGCTGGTCGGCTTGGTGCCAAACATACCAGACTACTCCTGCCGTCAACATCCAAAGTAACAAGAACATATCTGTCGTGGAAATCCAGCCGATCGCCAAATCCGTATCGGGTTGGCACCGCCTAGAAAAGGCGTACATCGCTCAGTTCTCCTTTGGGGGCCATGGACGGGTGCCCGTAGGGCCATAGGGGAGAGTTTTATTCGATCCCAGATGAGTTCCAAAGGACTCTGGGGTAGTTGGAAAACCTTTTTCATCCTTCGGCCAAAGCCATCCTAACAATTTTCGGAAAAGCGAACGGTTTGCTCCCGGCGGTTGGGGATGGGGAAAGGGGGGGTTTTGGTCATAGCTGTGGGAAAAGAAACGGAGGTTAAGGTTTTGGAGCGACTGAGTAGTTTGTTCCAGAGCCTGGCGAAAGGCCGAAAACTCCTGCCGAATCTGGGGAATCTGCTGAAGCAGTTCGGCTATTTGGTGTATTCCGGCGATAATTTTATTCAAGTCAGCAAGTCGGCGGGTGGCTGGATCTAATCCCTCATGAATAAATTTGTCCAGCCCTTGGCCGACCCTTGCCATCTGCTCCACCGCAGCTGTAAACGCTTGCTGGCTGGCAGTCAGTTGGGCGGAGGAATCCCGGAGCTGACCGCCCAACGTTAATATGGTTTTATGTACAGGTAAAACCTCATTTTGCAGCGACTGGAGCCATTGATTCCCTACAGCAGTCTGTTGGTTGGCAATCTGCGTCAATTGCTGGATCGATTGAGTGAGGTGGGCGGCTCCGGTCCGGATCTGGTTGATCGATGTTCCTAGGGCCTCGGCAGCCTGTTGATGCTGGGCTGCCGCCTGCTGGAATACCGTTGGAACTGAACGGATTTCTTGGGCCGTCTGGGCCCATTGAAGACTGCTTTGCTGGATGTTCTCCAACAGGTCTTCCATTCTTCCAGCCAAACGAGTCCCCCACTGCTCGGTTTGGTCCAGCAAACGCTTTTGGCGATCTGCCCATTGTCGTTGGGCCTCTTCCAGTTGCTGTTGGAATCGCTCTAGTTGTTCGTAAATGTTCAGGCTACTAGTGGTTGCATCGTGCAAGAATTGGGAGGCCTGGTTTAGTTTTTCGGTGGCCGTGTGATATTGTTGGATAGATCCTCGGATGGTAGCGCCCATTTTTTGGAAGCTGTCGGCCAAATCTAGAGCAGATTCTTGAGGGCCGATCTGCAAATGGTGCCAGATGCACTCGTCAAACCATCGGTAGCCTGCTTGCCGAGCACTCTCCAGCTTCCTACTGACCAAGTACAACAGCCCCTGAGCTACCAGTGCCAGCGTAGCTCCAACTCCCACCCCCCACACTAAGCCTTTGAAATTTTCTAATCCCTCCACAGCGCCATTAGTGCCCGGGGTCGGAAAACTCGCAATTCCTAGGACTGTTAAAAGCACGCCAAGCACTGGGGCGATGACCGCCAACCGCTGCAGCAGGAGATATCCGCTGTGCGACTCTAGCCAATGGTCCCAGGCGGCCAATGCATCGGTTCGAGTGTACCGGCCATGCAGAAAATCTTTGCCCTCCAGCCGGACCAGCACCCAGTCCACCCAGGTGTTTTTGGCCCATTTTTCCGAAGCTCGGTCGGGCGGATGCCCAAGGCGCACCAAAGCTTCCAACATCTGGCGCTGTCGCCGCAGCCACACTGAGTAAGCGCTATACACCAGCAGCTCCAACGCTAGAACGATGGCAAAAACTACCGTGACCCCTACCGGGATCGGAATCTGTGGTACCCAATCTATCTGCGATAAGGCAATCGCCATGGTACAAATCTCCTTTCCGCACCGAGCAAACCCAGCTACTTTTGGCCAGAACTGCTCCCAAAAACTGCGAAGATCATCTTATGCAAAACCCATACCATCAGGGCGATGGTCAGCACTCCTGCAAGAATGGCTTTGGCCTCTTCCCAATTTCCGTTGCTATAGTTCAGGGCCAAGCTCCAAAGTCCTAGCAGTGTGGCGCCGGTGCGTAGAACGGTCACGCCCAGTCCGCTGCCTATCGCGCGGGCCAGCCCCACCAAAATCCCCAGAATCACCAAGACTTCGACAGCAGTGTCCACAGGCATCAGTCCACGGCCAATCATATTGACCACCACGATGACCAAATTTAAAATCAGTAGCCATTCGGCCATCATTGGCTCCTCTAGAATTGGGTTTGTTTGCCCTCTGGCGGTGGCAACTGGTTTGGGCAGAGGCCAATCGGCCCGTTTTTGGTAGCAGGCGTTGGGAGTCTATTCTTTTTGGGTTCTCAAAATCTGTCAGCGTGCGAAGGGAACGAAGTTTTTGGCAGCCACCGGGGGGAGTCTTTCATTTTTGGGACCGATGGCGGGTTTTGGTTTGCTGGCAGCGGGGCCGAGTTTGCGTTTGGCCTTTCCGGGGCAAGTTTGGATCTTTGCCGGGCCAGGTAAGTTCCGAGGTTTCGATGCCCCATTGCGCCAATTGTTCCTGAATGGCTTCGATTTGGGTGACTGCCTCGTCGCAAACGCGGGCTGGCTGCCCCTGGCTGCCGAGGACCGTCTCCATAGGAAACCCGTTCACATACCAGTAAATGCCCCCTTGCTTGGGGATTTGGAGGGTTACGCGTTGGTCGGTTTGTGGTCGACTTGTGCGGATGGTTTTTTGACCGTCCGGTCCCACTGCTATTTCATCCACCTGAAAGCCGCAGGCTTGCACCGCCGCCAAGATGCTTTTGGTAAGGTAATCTTCTTGGTCTTGAGCTTCTTGGCGTTGTTCGGCCCGCTGGAGGATCTCTTTAACTTTTGGCCGAAGCTGTTGGGTCCGAGCTAAAAGGAGGTCAAATTGGCCGTTTTCGATCAGCCGATGTAGCTGGTCCGCCTCTTGAGCCAGTTTCTGCACAGCCACCGTCTCCCAACGTTGGGCGAGCGGATCCGCCAGGAGGCCGACGATTTCTTCCTGAAGTTGGGCTAGGGCAGCCTCCGCCTGCTGATGCCGCTGGAGCCACTCGGCTTGCCGTTCTTCCACCAACTGACGATGCCGCTGGAAATACTGCTGAGCCTCTTTAAGATGCTGTTGAACTTCGGTCAATGTGCGCTTTGACAAGGCCTCTTCCACCTCTCGAATCATCTCGCTGAGCCTTTGAAGCCCCTCCGGATTGTATTGATAGGAGCTTGTCCAGGTTTCCCGAAGCTGATATTTAAGTTCCAGAAGGGCAGCATCATGTTGCTGGAGCATTTTGGCCTCATAAGCAGCCTCTCCGGCGGCAATGACCTGCCGCAATTCCCGATAAGATCGGTCCAATTCCTTTTCGGCATTGGCAAGGACTTTTTCTTCAGCTTGAAGTTGTCCGGCGATTCGCTGAAGCCGATCCTTTAACTGGGTCAGCTCAGCCTCCACATGGCTGCCAGCCGGGGAAGAGGCGAATTTAGACAATTCCTGATGGATTTGGCTCACCTGGGCTTGCAGGGCTTGGTAGCGCCGTTGGAGCCGCTCGCGGCGCCGGCGCTCAGCTTCAGCGGCACGCTGCGCTGCCCGCTCCCGCCGCCGACGCTCTCGTTCCTCACGCTGCCGCCGCCGAACCTCTTCGCTGATTTGATAATTCGTGTACTTTGGCGAGTTGCTCACGATCTCTCCTCCTTTGCCGTGGACCACTTGGCCGACAAACTATTGGTGTTTGAATTACTAATTAAACCGATCCGACCTGGCAAAAACCGGCTTTTCCCAGGTGTCGGAGCTCGGATCTGTTTAATTGGTTATTCAAAGGCTCGATGTCCAACTCCAATTGCCCCGCATCGGTAACCTTTCTTGTGATCGCTCCGCAACCAGGAATCCAACTTGAGGAAAGACAATGCAACGGCCGATAGCCTGCCGATACGTACTTGGGCGAGGGGGTGGCTGATCGGTTGACATGGTCCATTTGCTCGTTTTTCCGCGTTTTGCTGGTTGTCCACCCGTTGGATTTGAAGTTGGACACCAAGGGTTTGAAGTACCAAATACACCCCTCTGGCCAGGCAGATCACGTATTTTGCCAGCTTTCTGGGACAGGCTCAGTCTAATTCGTTATTCAAAGCTCAAGAACACCATCCCTTTCGAAGTGTTTCGAATTCTGCTTTTCCTGTGATAAAAGTGTTCTGGCAAGGGGCCTCCCTTGCGGGGGGGCAGTCCAATTGGGGTTTTTCTCCGGCTGGTGGGCGCAGTTCCAACCGAGGTCTCCGGCTGGAGTAACTTCACCCCCTGCCTGGCCATCGCCCGTTCAAAGGCTTGCCGAAAACCAGGCGGCGGAATCCCCATCCAACGAATTGTCCCGTCTGGGTTCTGCTCAAACTCCAACCAATAGCCTCGCTCATTCACCTGCTCAGCCAAATGTCGGTACCTAGGAGTAAGAAAATGCACCTTCTGGTTATCTGAACCTCGCCAGCGGAGGTTGGTTTGCCGACTGGCAATAAACGGTCCATCCACCAAAATATCTATCCGCTCTAAAAGGGCTTTTTGGGTAGGTGTGCCCTGGGCCTGCAACTGCTCCAGTGTATAACCGGTATAGCACATGACCGACAAATCTCGAGCAGACCGGATCAGGTCCACAAGATGGGCCAAAGCGGCTGCCTGGGCCATCGGTTCCCCCCCGGAAAAGGTTATTCCTTCAATGGCGGCCAGTTGGCAGATCTGTTCTGCAAGCTGAGATACTTTTACCTCCTGCCCCCCGGCAAATGGTTGCATCTCTGGGGCCACACAACCAGGACACCGAAATGGACACCCTTGCACCCACAAGACCGCCCGCAGTCCTGGCCCTAACACTCGGCAGGCATCGCTCCGCTGAGCCAAATGGAGCACCTCCGGATTCTCCGGCCACTGAGCATCGGAAAAAACTCCTTTTCTCCCACTCATGATGGGCTCCTGGTTATTATCCCCTGCAGCTTTCTTTCACCTCTGGGTTGAGCGTCAATGCCAGATCCCCTATTTTTTCACGGCATTCATGGAGCCAGCGCTTTACTGTACCTTCCGGCCGGCCCAAGAGCTGAGCAATTTGAGATACTGTTAATTCTTTCATGTAGAACATCCGGAAACATTCTGCTAGATGAGCAGGAAGCTTGGCTATTGCCTTTTCTAAAACTTCCTTTTCGGTTTTTCTTTTCCTTTCCTCTTCGTTCTCGATTAATCGATCTAGGGCGCTACTACCGGGCTGTGGGAGGGAACGAATTTTTTGCTCGCCCCGCACTTCTTTCTTCCGATATCGCCGCCGATTTTCGTCGCAGATTTTGTGATATATAACTTTATTTAAATACGGCAAGAGCTTATGTGGGCTTTCGATGAGGGGAAGGTTTTGTAAAAATGCAACGAGACTTTCTTGGCAAATATCTTCCTTCCCCAAGGGGCAACAACCTTTGTGAGCCAACAAGGCCTTCGAACCGAAAGATTGTTTAGAAAGTGTTCGGCAAACAAATTGTCGAAAAAATTGCCATACAGTTTGGTAGGCATTCTGAAAAGAAGTACCCGAAAGAAAAACTGCCTTCGGGAAACATCCCCGGCCGTTCCGGAGTTGCTCATAGGCTTGGAGCACCTCTTCGGGTAAGAAGTAAGTCTGGGGCATAAGGAGGCTCCTGGATATGGGTAGAAAATCTGAGCGGTCAAGTTTCTCTCGATCTAGCATTTTTGGGGCTGCTTTTGGCTTGCAGCTTTTTTTTACCCTGGGCAACTTACCCACATCCAAGGAGCCCTCCTGAAGAGCTCCCGCTCCGCGAAGGAGAGCAAAGATTATGCCGAAACCATCGTTTTTCTCCTGTAAAAGATGAGCTCAGATGAACAAAGAATCTGCCGAAGGCTAGTTTACGAAAATGGAGAAAATGGGCAATTTGGTAAAAAGAACTCCACTCTAAACTCGAAAAACCAATTCCCCGCTTCCTCCCCCAGACAGCTTTCCCCG
>JANXAQ010000329.1 GCA_025062105.1 Thermoguttaceae bacterium | reverse complement strand
GATTATAGGCCTATTGGCCCACAAAACCAATACGAAAACTTCCAAGCCTTCCCCCTTGTAACCTAAAACCCGCTTTACGGTTATAACGGCGGTAAAGTAGAATAAAAAGCTTACCGTTTGGGGAAAAACGTAACGGATAAGAAAGGATTTTATTTTGCTGGGAATAACGCTCTTAACTAAGTAAGGTTTGAGGGATTTGTTGCTATGCCACGCTATAATCCGGCCGTGATCGAACCGAAATGGCAGAAGTATTGGGAGGAGAATAAGACTTTTCGCACGCCCCGGCTTCCGGTGGGGAAGAAAATTTACATTTTGGATATGTTTCCGTATCCCAGTGGGGAGGGACTTCATGTAGGCCATCCGGAGGGATATACAGCAACCGACATCGTAGCCCGCTACAAACGGATGAAGGGCTATTGTGTGATGCATCCGATGGGCTGGGACGCTTTTGGACTGCCGGCCGAGCAACATGCTAAAAAGACCGGTATTCATCCCCGGCTTACCACGGAGAAAAACATTGCTACCTTCCGACGCCAATTGAAGATGCTGGGGTTTAGCTACGATTGGGACCGGGAGCTGGCCACTACGGATTTAGAGTACTTCCGCTGGACGCAGTTTATCTTTTTGGTGTTATATGACACCTGGTATGATCCCCAGCAGGAGCGAGGCCGAGCGATTAGCGAACTGCCCATTCCGCCGGAAGTGGCTGAGGAAGGCCCAGATGCTATTGAACGTTATCGGGACGAACACCGGCTAGCCTATCAATTGGAAGCGCCGGTCAATTGGTGTCCGGCTTTGGGTACTGTGTTGGCCAATGAGGAAGTCGTCGGCGGCCTGAGCGAACGAGGCGGGCATCCGGTGATCCGTATCCCTTTGCGCCAGTGGATGTTACGCATTACCGCCTATGCCGATCGGCTGCTCAAAGACCTGGATCTATTGGATTGGCCGGAAAACATTAAAACCCTTCAACGGAACTGGATCGGCCGAAGTACCGGTGCAGAGGTGGATTTCTTTATTGGCACGTTTCTGGGGCCGGACGGTAAACCCTCCCGGAAAGAATACGAAGGGTGGCGGTTTGATCGCCAGCTGGCAGGTTTCCCGCGCAAACCGGATGAATCGGTGCTTCGGATTTATACCACCCGGCCAGACACGCTGTTTGGAGCTACTTACATGGTTATTGCTCCGGAGCATCCGTTAGTGCGGAAACTGACGGCTCCGGAACGCCGAGAGGCAGTGGAAGCCTATTGTGCCGAAGCGGCCCGCAAAAGTGATCTTGACCGAACCGACTTAGCCAAAGTGAAAACCGGGGTCTTTACCGGCTCGTATGCGATTAATCCGGTCAACGATCAGGCCATTCCCATCTGGGTGGCCGACTATGTGTTAGCTACCTACGGGACCGGGGCGATCATGGCAGTTCCAGCCCATGACACCCGGGACTTTGAATTTGCCCGCCAATACGGGCTGCCGATCGTACCGGTGGTGGACCCGGGGGAAGCAAATGGTTCGCTGCGACAGGAGGTTTTGGCCGGTCGGCTGGCCTACGTAGATGATGGCGTAGCGATCAATTCTGGACCCTATGACGGTCTGCCCACTGTTGAATTCAAGAAGAGAATCACCGAAGATTTGGCGGCCAAGGGGTTAGGCCGATTTGCCGTCAACTATCGGCTTCGGGACTGGATCTTTAGCCGACAGCATTTCTGGGGCGAACCTTTCCCGCTGTTGCACGAGTTAGATGAGCAGGGTCGGCCTACCGGCCGGGTGGTGCCGCTTAGCCCAGACGAGTTGCCTTTGGACCTGCCGGCGAATATGCCGTTTGACGCTAAGCATGATACACCGGAGCCGCCGTTAGAAAAGGCGCCGCCCGAATGGCTTTATGTAACCCGAAACGGACGACGATATAAACGGGAAACCAATACCATGCCCCAATGGGCCGGTTCCTGCTGGTATTATTTGCGGTTTCTGGATCCGCGCAACGACAAGGCGATGGTGGATCCAGAGATAGAACGGGCATGGATGCCGGTGGATCTTTATGTGGGCGGGGCCGAACATGCCGTCTTACACCTGCTTTATGCACGCTTCTGGCATAAGGTGCTTTACGATCGTGGCTATGTGAGTACGCCGGAACCCTTCATGAAATTGGTCAACCAAGGGATGATCCTTGGTGAGATGGAATTTACCGGCTATCAGGACGCCAACGGCCAATGGATTTCCGCCTCGGAGGTCGATGATCCGGAGACCGGTCATCAGGCCACGCGGAAAACAGACGGCCAACCCGTCCGCCGGATCAAACTGGATCCCAGCCAGGTGGAAAAACAGGACAACATCTTTGTGCTAAAAGAAGCGCCGCATATCCGGGTGGATGCTCGAGCGTATAAAATGTCCAAAAGCCGGGGCAATGTGATCAATCCGGACGACATTGTGGCTAATTACGGGGCGGACACCCTTCGGCTGTATGAAATGTTCATGGGGCCGCTGGAGGCCGTCAAACCCTGGAGCATGGAAGGCGTCAGTGGGGTCCGAAACTTCCTGGATCGGGTCTGGCGGATGCTCATCGATGAACGTAGCGAGCACATACAGCTTCATCCGGCGGTCCAAGATGTCGAACCTACCCCAGAGCAAAACCGCATTCTCCACCGGACCATAAAGGCGGTTACCGAGGATATTGAGCAAATGGCTTTCAACACGGCCATTGCCCGGATGATGGAGTTTACGAACTTTTTCACTAAGCAGTCGGTTCGGCCTCGCCGGGCGATGGAGCAGTTTGTGTTGCTCCTATCGCCGTTTGCCCCGCATATAGCGGAGGAACTCTGGCAGGCGTTGGGCCATCAGCAGACGTTGGCTTATGAACCTTGGCCCACCTATGATGAACAGTGGATCAAACAAGAAACCATTGAAGTTCCGGTGCAGATCAACGGCAAAGTACGAAGTCGGGTTCGGGTACCTGCCGAGGCCGACGCCCAAACCCTAGAAACTGCCGCCCGCAATGAGCCTCGGATCTGCCAGCTATTGGCCGGTAAACAGATTAAAAAGGTCATTGTGGTGCCAGGGCGGATGGTGAATATCGTGGTCCAGTAGGCGGCTTTGATGAGCCCGGAATCTGGAGTAAGCGGTGCGGGACGAGTGGCTGGGATTGATTTTGGCCGGGTCCGGATCGGCGTGGCTATAACTGATCCGGGCCGACGTATTGCCAGCCCTTATCAAACCTACCAGCGACGCACTCGGAGCGAGGACGCCGAGTGGTTTCGTCGGCTGGTTCAGGAGCAGGAGATTCGGCTTTTTGTGGTAGGGCTGCCCCTACATGCTGACGGCAGCGAGAGCCAACTTTCCCGAGCAGCCCGGGAGTTTGGCCAATGGCTGCAGGAAGTAACCGGGGTGCCGGTGCATTTTTTCGACGAACGTTTTTCTACCCAATGGGCCGAACAAACCTTGCGCCAAGCCGGTCTCCGGGGCGAAAAACGCCGCCAAAAAGTCGATAAATTGGCAGCCCAAATCCTCTTGACCGCCTATCTGGAATCCGGCCAGCACCGATCCCCTGCACCCGGCCCCTTGGACGATAGGTAGTAGAAAATCCAGGAAAGGCTCTCTCTCTGGAGAGCTTTTCAAACGGGCAATGGCAACGTATTCTTTTAAATAGAGGCCAGGTTTTATACTAACTCGACTCTTACCATTCTTAGTTTCGTACCGAAAGACCAAAGTGCTTACTCGTTGGGGTTATAGGATTCAGGAATTACGTGAACAAAAGGTCGGTTCATCGTAACCCCTGATAATAAAGCAAGTTAGGAAAATGGCAAACGTCGAGATAGGAAGAGTGTCTAAGGCTCTGTGGAAAGGTTGTCTGCAGCTGGAGTAGATTTCACCTCTACTGGTCGGTTTTGCTTAAGTTTTAGTGGGTTTAGGCCTCCGACCGGAAAGGGTTTCAACAGTGCCAGCATCGAACAAAATGAAACTGTAGAAAGTAAGAGCTCTTATTGGCGCTTATAAAGGCGTAAGCCCGCTCATTTTGTTAGAAGCTGGTTCCGTGGAAAAGCTGTCTGCAGTCGGTGGAGGTCTTGCCCATACTGGGCAGTTTTGTTTCAGTTGTGGCATGTACAGGCCTCCGAGCGGAAAGGGTTTTAAAAGAGCCTCAGAAACTCTAAAAGCCTACAGTCCATCCTAAACCCGCAACCTTTTAGGTGGGAAACACACTTTGGCGTCCTCAACTATTTAGGGAGGTGGCCGAGTATAAGCGTAAGGGCCAGACAGCTCATTCGGGATGGTTTTAAGAGGATAAAGCCGGATGCCGATTCGATTTCGCTGCGTGGCATGTCGGCAGTTGCTGAGCATTGGGCGGCGGAAGGCGGGTACAGAGATTCAGTGTCCCAAATGCGGCCGTTCGCAGCTTGTGCCTAGCCCGGAGGAGGCAGCCGCCGCTTTGGCTGCCGAAGCGGCAGCCCGCACCCAAACCAGCCCCTCGACGCCCACTGGCATCTTCATTTTCGATGAGGATTTAGAAGAAGAGAGTTGGACGGACTCGGGCAGCCTGGTTTCTTCCGAGTCTGGGGGTGGTCAGATGGGGGCCGTCGGCTATGCTTCCGCCCCCAGCCCGGTAGGATTATCGCCGGCCCCCTCCCCACAGGCTAGCCTTACCAGCCCCACAAAAGAACAGATCTGGATTTCCCGACGTAGCTTGTATTTACAGGCCCTATTGATTTTTCTAGTGGGGGCAGGAGGGTTTGGGTTGGGCTATTGGTTGGGCAGGGCGGACAATCCTGCTCGGTCTTCTCCCCCGGAACCAGAAAAACCTATGGGACCGGTATTCTTAGAGGGTCGGCTTTTTTATCGGCCAGAACCTTTGCGAGTGGTTCCGGATGAAGGGGCAGTGGCTATTTTTTTACCAGCAGATCGGGCACCAGAAGAACGGTTTATCACCATAGGGCTTCGGCCCCAAGACCCGCCGCCCGAGTCTTCCAATCCTACCATTCAAGCCATCAATCGCTTCGGCGGCGCCTATGCCCGAACTAGCCCGGAAGGCAGCTTCCTTGTCCAATTACCGGCGCCGGGCCAGTATTATATGCTGCTGATTTCCCGCCATGCCCGCCGTAACCAGGCCGACGTCGCCGATCAGATCCTCCAGGAAATGAAAAAATATTTCCCGGAACCAAAAAACTTGATCGATCAAGCCAAGTTCCACTGGACAAGTCTGACTGTTCGCTTAGGAATGCCACCCATTGAGCACGATTTCGATCGGTAAGATTTCGGTAATGTTTCATCAATAGAGTTGAAGAGCCGCTGTGTCCCTCCCCGCCATAGCAGAAAGCCTGTGCATCCATCCTGAAGGGAATCTTTTCTTCAGCCTGGTGCCGGAGCTCGGCTTCCTCTGGCATCAGGAAGTCAGGTTCCTTTTTGTGGTTTTGGCTTCCCGAGGCGCAAGAATAGGCTTAAAGGCTGTCCTGAATTTGAGAGTTGGGCGGTTTCCCATGGGTTTTGGCCGACCGGCTCCTACCCTTCAGACTCATTAAAAACAGGGATTTTGGTGATTCTGGGACATTGAGGAAGGGGAGGAAACCTCCTTTCATTATAGAAAATGTTTTGGGGACAGCTCTTAGCTCGACTTTTGCCAATTTTGCCTCCTGCCGAAGGAGGGAAGCTCTAACCTACTGGAATTATTGGAGTTAGGAAATGGTGGTGGCAAAAGCAGGGTTCAGCCTAACTCCTGGAGGAAAAAGCAGCTATGAAAAATGGGAAAACTTAAACTCAGGCAATGCCCCTTTTATCTGCCTTTGGGCTTAATGTGGGTCTTTTCTGTGGCTACCTTGGGCGTGGGGAGCGATTGACTTTGGATGTTTACAGTAAGTTCCGCTTCTCCAGGACGATGGGCTAACGTAACAATCCGATAGGTCAGCTTTTCCCCAGGTCGAATCTGTCCGACAGGCCGAAAACGGATCTGTTGGCCTTGGATCTCGTAGGGAGCTGGTCCACTGGTGCCCAGGTGGTTGACAAGGAGGTGGTTGGATACCTTGGCGGTAACCACCACCTGGAGATCCGGTCTTTGGCCTTGATTGTGGAGCGAAACGACATAGGTTACGGTATCCCCTTGGCTGGCTGAGTCTTTGAGATCGGTAACGGTTACGACCAATTCGGGCGGATGCAGAACAGCAGATGCTGGTGCGGGTTCTATGCTCAGGCAAGCTTCGGCGCTGGCTTTTTCATGGCCTGCCGTAACGTAGGTATAGGTACATACTTTAGTTCCTGGCTCTTTACAGAGATATTGGACCTGCAGGGTTACATATTCGCCAGGGGGGATTGTGCTAACCAGCCATTCTACTTCTTGGCCTGTCCAACGGGCGCCTTGAGTAGCCTGCTTGGGTATCAATTGGGCATCGTGCCGGATCTGCACTAGCAGCTGAGAAAGCGGCACGAGGGTGGTGTTTTGAATCGTGCTGGTCAAAAGCAGTTGCTGCCCGACCGACGCTTTAGCCGGTTCTAGTCGACTTTGCAGTTTCAGGGCCGGGGTGGTCTTTGGGAGCGTTCCTCCCGGATTGGTCTCGACGGCGGTGCTTCCGGAGCCAGGGGGTTGACTGCCACCAGGCGGTGAACCTCCCATTGATCCGGAAGGCAACGGGGTCCCAGTCAACGGCCCAACGTGGGTTGTGGCGTTAGCCTCGGCTGTCAAATAGAGTTGACGACTATGGATCATTTGACCATTGCTATATATTTCTACTGTATAGCACACCTGGCCAGGCTGGACAACTTGAAACACCAGATAGAAGTGTTGTTCGGCTCCAGGGGGCAGATCCCTTAAGGCTCGTTCCAGCAGGCCTCCTGGGGCCTGCTCGTGCCGAAGCCCCGGCCCAAACCGATTCCGAATCACTAAACCTGAAATCGTCTTGCTGGTTCGGTTGCTCAAAATAATGTCATACCTGACCTGCTGACCCACCGTCGCCTGACTAGGGCCGAAGACCCGAAGTTCCACCTCCGGACAGCCTGTCCCAGAAGCCGAGGGATTGGACGGCCCAGTCGGTATCCTGGCACTAGCGGCTGTGGTCGAAAGAGCGTCTGGAGTTACTGTCGTACTGGTACACTGTTGGCTGCGCAGCCCGCGGATGGAAAGGGCTTCCGCACAAATGTTCCATACACCGGCCCGATCTGCTCTCAGATTCATTTCTAGCCGCTGAATCTGGCCAGGCCCCAAAGTACCTAAATCCCATTGGAGTGTCAGGCCGGTAAGTTGCCCCGGAGGAGTGGATCCTAAAAAGGCTGCACCTTCCGGAATTCGGACTGCCAGCCGAACCCCTTCGACCAAAAGATCTCCCGGATTGGAGACCTCGATGGTATATCGGGCCGAACTGCTTAGCCCAACTAGACTGGGACCGATGATTCGGACGGCCAGTTGAGGCGCTGACCATGTACAAGTGGTCATTCCAGAGGCTAACACCAACCCTCCCCCCTCGGGCCCAGCCCCTGCAAAGGGCCGAAGCACCTGAATCTGGATCCGATTGGTACCCGGAGCAGGTTGAGGCTGGAACAGTTCGACGCTTGCTTGGCCTGCTTCATTCGTGGCAACTTCCACCCGCTTTGCCCCCTCAGGAGCAAAACCCGCTGCCGGTCCATCCACGATCTCATACCGAACCAGCCAGCCCCGGCGAGGCCGACCGTCGGACCGCCCCAGCAGCGTGGTGGTCAAGGTATGCCTGGTTCCAGCAGGAATATTGGCTGGCGACGGAAACGTCCACTGGGCATCCACCCAATGGATCCTGGCTGTCTGACGTCGCTGGCCCCAGACAGCCACGCTGGGCGCATAAGCCGATACATAACTAGTCCCCTCTGTCGGCGAACTGACCGAGACCCAAGCCTGCCCCGGATGTACAACCAGATCATCACCTAGATCCGGTGTGCCTCGACTAAGACGCACTGGCCGCCGCAGGGTACTGGTGACAGCAAAACTGTTGCAGAGTTTTCTCGGCCGAGTAAAATCCAACACCAACCAGTTCAACCAACTACCCTTGCCTATCTGTACAAATTCGCCTACACTACCGGCTGCAATCGACCATTCCACTCGTTCGTTGGTGCTGGTATAACGGTCCGGCCCCACTACAGTAGCTACCAAAATCACCTCGCTGCCAATCGGTGCCACCACTTCCTGAGGGTTAAGATAAAGAGCAACGTTCTCCGAGTGGAGGATGCTGCCGTCAGTGTCGGTTCGCTCCGCCGGGGGCAAAAAAATCCGCTCTCCGCTCGGATCAATCCGGGGCAGACCTCCCCAGGCTTCTGGCCAATCAGCTTGCCCCATCAGGAACCCCATGCCGACTGCCCAGGCACATAGCAGCTTTTTTGACCATCGCCCGAAGGTTCTTTCGGCGCAGAGCATCCCCGCTCCCACAACCCCGGATCGGAAAATCCTAAAACCATTAAGCTCCATGCCGCCAGCCAAATGGGCGGCCATCTCCTTTCCCCCACGCAAAAAACGGTTTTCCTAACACTTCAGCCAAATGAACAAATCCGCCACTCCCTCTGTAGATCCGCTGTTAGTACACAGTAAAAAATCTCCGTATAATCCTGAACATAGTGATTTTTATGAACTTCTGATTCTGTAGGTTTTACCTACCCCATCCAAATACCCACTATATGTAGAGGCTAGCAACCCCAGTAACCCAATATATTGGGGCCGGAAAATATCTCCTTTCACTTATGCAGAGGTTCCCAACCTGAGTTCAGCGGCTCGCTCATCCCTTTTGGCTCGACTTTTGTCATTTTAGACCTCCTCTCGGAAGGGGAAAACTCTAACTCCTTGTAACTATTGGACTTAGGACATTGTGTGAACAAAAGGAACTCTCGTCGTAACTACTGGAAACAAAAAGAGTTAGGGAAAATGGCAAAAGTCGAGTTTAGGCCGCTCTCCATAATTTAACGTGGCTATTTTTGTACCATTTTGGGGTTCCTCCCTCTCTAACCCACTAGCATTGCTAAATAGTAGCGATTCAGAACTAGCAGAATCAAACAGCTATAAAATTAAAAGTTCATTACGTTTCCAATGTTCAAAATTTTTCAGAGGTGTGTTCAGCTCGAGTTTTGCCATTTTTCCTAATTGCCTTTGCCTACAGAAGTTAGGACAAATTCTGCTTACATCCACGCAATTTCCTAATTCCAGAGAATTGCAAGTCAGAGCTTTCCCCTTTCCGCAGGAGCCAAAAATGGCAAAAGCCGAGCTTCTGACCTCTGCAGTGTTGTTGATCGGCAGCCCTGCTTTTGCTAGGAAGCTAAGGCCAGTTTCTGCGGTCGGCCGAAGGGTTACCGGAAGGATTTTTTCTCCCGGAGCCCAAAGCCCCCGGATGGGCATAACTTGAGCACCATTGATTTAAGGGGACACATTTTAGTAATAAGACCAGATTGAATACAATGTCGCTTTGCGAGGTTTCGGACGAAGTAGAAAACTCCAAATATCCCTTAGATCCTTTGTTTAGGGGCCTATGTTGAACGGGGAACCTCTTCATTAATGGTTCGCTGTTATCCACAAGTTAGAGTTAACGTGGTTGGTCAGCTAACTGTGCGCAAATCCTGAAAGCTCGCAGAAAAACGCAGAATAGATAAAATAGGCAATCTGGCCAAAATATTTTCTGCCCTGTCTTGCGAGGGATCTTTCATATCATCCAAGGTAACACAATGAGTAGCTTTTTTAAAAGTTTGTTATCCAGGTATTGGGTGCAATGATTTGCTGCCGTTGTGAGGGGAACTCCAGCCGAAAGATGTGTTATTACAGCAAGCCATTATTCGAGGGAGATATTTTGATAGCATTTTGGTGGTATCCACGTCTGCTCCAATATATAGGGTTGTTAATACTGCTAGCACTCTAGATATAGTAGGCATTTGGTGGACAGCTAAAGACTACCGAAGAAAATTTCATAAAGTTCACTATATGTTCAGGATTATGCCGTCGTTCCTGGGGGCTATTTGGAGGAGGAGTTCTGCAGATACTGCCCCTATTGTGAGAAAATGAGCAAAACACACAATTTGGGCAAAAAGGACCCTATCTTATACAACCCGTTGAGAATTCCGGGTGTGGCTGAAATTCTAGAGCAATTAGGAAAAATGGGGATTAAGCAAAATACGCCTGCCCCCCCTGCAGATCCAGGTTTGCCTAACACCTGGCTGTTTTCAGGAGATAGAAACCTAAACTCCGCAGAGGCCGAAGCTCCTTCCAGCGAGCTCATAATCCCCCAAAGAATCTTGAATACAGTCCCCTTGTTTGCTAGAGATACCAGCAAGAAGCCGTTCGATTCAGTAAGCACTACCCCCCTCCCCATCCGTCCTAAATTCCACCACAAAAATCAGCCCCACCCCAAGCAAACGCCTCCTTTTTAGGCGCTGGGAGTCAGAATGCGAAAAAATCCGGCGTTTTCGAAAAGATGTAGCCGGGCTTCGCTAACAGGTGCAAACCATACGAGGACACCGGGCCTTTGCCCGGAAGGAGCCCTTCGGCCGACGCTACTTCTCCTACGCCCCGGGTTGAACACAAGCTCCGCAGCATCCTGGCCAACCTCAGCATGGCGCTCGGCACCTTGTAAGCTTTGCTCCTTGTCCGGGATGGCGTTCGGTTTGCTAGGGAAAAATATGCGAAGGCCCATTTCCTGTTTCAAAGGAAAGATATGGGAACCTCTGCAAAATCCTGAACATATAGTGAATTTAATGAACTTTTGATTCTTAGGCCCTACCATTCTCCTGGCCGAACACCTACTATCCATTGGTTGCTACCAATGCTAGCGACCCTATATGTTGAGTTAGGGGAGGAGAAGCCGAAAAGGTATAAAAATATCACCCTTGAATTATGCAGAGGTTCTTATTGTGGTTCTGAAGCCCGACTTTGGCGATTTTTCCTAACTGCTTTTGCTTCCAAGAGTTACGCCGAAACATCCTTTTGTTCACCCAATTTCCCAAGTCCAATAGTTACAACCAATAGTTACAAGAAGGTAGAACTTTTTCCCTCCGGGAGGAAACTAAAAATGGCAAAGTCGAGCTGAAGGGCCAGCTGCCCCCTTCGGACATGGTGGCCAAACTCATTCTGTTAAAAGCTCCTATTTTACCCCGTTTTGCTGGATGTAATGATGACCATCAAACCCTTCTGAAAACGCTCCGATTCTTTTTCAGGCCAGCCATTAATCTGGCCTTTTGCCATTTTGGGCCACGCTCTAAAAGACGAATGCCCTAACTCTTTGTAAATATTGGAGTTAGGAAACTGTGCGAATAAAACGAGTGCGCCGTAACTACCAGATGCAAACTACGTTAGCAGAAAATGGCAAAAGTTGAGCTAACACAGATAGCAACCCCAACAGATACCAGCAGTTTGGCAACCCAGCCTCGGGGCTATCCAAAACCAAAGCTCGGAAATCTCCCTACATGTTCAGGTTTTGGCAAAGAGGTGGGGAGATTTTGTCTTCGTGCAGATGGACCAGGTAGTTAGGTGGGGTTGTTTGTCCTTGGGGTTGATCCATTCGGCCAAGCAGTGATTCTGGGGCGTGGAACGGCGGGTACAAGACCAGTTGCTGTCGGCGAGGCCGGGCGGAAAGTATCCGTTCTTGCCAAGCGATGCCCTCTTGCAAAAGTAGTTGCCGGAAAGAAAGGCCGTCCTGAAGCCGAGGTGCCAGCCGAAGTAGGGTGGATCGGCGAACCAGTTGATAAGTGCCAAGCCCAGCAGCGCCACCGGCTGGGCAAGCAGGGTCGTTTGGCCAGGGGCTAGCCCGCTGCCAACCATGGCCCGTAGGCCGACCTATGACCACCGGATGCTTGGCCGTTGCAGCCCACAACAAGCACAGTTGATCCCAAGGCAACAGGCAGCCGGGTTCCTCGAAAAAAAGCATCTGCCCCTTACTCTCAGCAAGGGCGGTGCGAATAGCCTCACTCCATCCCTTCGGTTGTCCAAAATGAAACACCTTAATTTGGGGGTATGCCACCGTCATCTCGGCTAATATCTCAATAGTGGCATCCGTAGAACCATCATCTACCACGATCAGTTCCACCGATTGGGTTAATTCCACTAAGTTTTCCAGAAGGCAGAGGAGGGCAGGTTCTAAGTTAGCTTGTGCATTTCGCACCGGCACTAAACCACTGATCGAAAAACACACACTCAAACCTTTCCCGCCAAAAAGTTACTTTATCAGTTAAGATTACTTCCTGCCGGATTTCCACGTTTAATTTTGAAGACCTTGGTTGCAGTAAAGATCGCCGGGAAATTAAAAGAATGGCCTCACCCGATAGGGATTGCCCAAGGTTTGTTTTTTACACCCAACTGTTGAACACCCAAAAATTTTCGGAGATTTTTCGAGGATTTCTCTACGGAACCCCCCAAAAGGGTATTTACACAAGTTTTAACACATTCACCGAATATATCGAAAATGCTCTGAACCGGATTTTTCTGGCCTCCTAACACGTAGAGTTTTGTTTGGTTAAAAAACCCATGTAGAAAGAGCCTCCGAAGTTCTCTATTTGGAGAAAATTGAAAAACCGGGAAATCTAGGGAGGCCTGAAAATTCGAACCATTTCTTACTAATTTTCCGGATTTCTCAATTTATGGAGCCTCTGCAAAATCCTGCCACACAGTGAACAATGTGAACCTTTAATTCCCCAGGTAATGGCTGCCTCATTCGGACACCTACTAGGACACCTACTATATGTGGGATGTTAGCAGTGCTGACAACCCTATATATTGGGTCAGAGAGGATGGGTCCAAAAAATCTCCTTTGAATCTTTGAATTATGCAGAGGTTCCTTCATTTCGACTTTTGCCGTTTTGGGCCGCCTGCCCAAGGGAAAAGCTCTAACTCTTTGGGATTGTTGGTGTTAGGAAATTGGGTGCCCAAATAGAGGACGTCGTCGTAGCTCCAAGAGACCAAATATGTTAGGAAAAAATGGCAAAAGTCGGGCTTAAATAGGGCCTTCATTCGGCTAAATAGGTTCTGTTTGGAAAAAACCAGATGCTCTTGCTGGACCCGGAAGGATTGGATAGATTCCTAAAAATCTGCGTAAGATTTCAGCCGAGTGGAGAAACCTGCTCCGCCCTCTGTTCGCTGGTATACCCATCTGTGGGACATATTTATCATCCCAAAGGTCGCGGGTGATCACCCAAAATAGGGGGAAACGAACCTGAAAGAAGCTATTGGAGAAATGGCATACTTTAGGTAGGAAAGATCAGTTGGAAGATCCGCAGCAGGATGTTTTCAGAAACTGTTTTGGCTATATTGCCTGTTTTATCCATTCTGTGTTTTTCAACGAGCTTTCGGGATTTCCCTAGACTGATATCCAAGCACTTCAACGCTAACTTGTGTAGAACATCGAGCCACCTTCTGAGGAAGGGATCGACTAGCCAAATTGGTTAGCCCCGGGAATGGGCCAAAAAAGCCCCTGCCCGTATGTTTTCCTTGTCAGTTACCTTCTGGTGCCCAGGGGAGGAAGCAAAAATAAGCTTATTCTATTCGGCTGAAGGCTTATAGTCTAAGAGGCTGTCCTAAGATGGGGATTGGGCTTGGTTTCCAATCGGTTTTGGCCGACCGGCTCCTATCCTTCAGACTGCTTAAAAACAGGGATTTTGGGGATGCTGGGAAATTAAGGAAGGAAAACTCCTTTTATCATAGAAAATGCTTTTTAGGAGAGCCTCTAAGCTCGACTTTTGCCATTTTTCCTAACTGCTTTTTCTTCCAAGAGTTACGCCGAAACATCCTTTTGTTCACCGAATTTCCTAAGTCCAATAGTTACAAGAAGTTAGAACTTTTCCCCTCCGGCAGGAAGCTAAAATTGGCAAAAGTCGAGCTAAGACGGAAGCAACTTTTTTGTTTTCACGAGGCATTAGCCGTATGAAGGAGGGGAACCATTCCGTGGAGCGAAGGAGCCCCTGGGAAACCTCTGCCAAATCCGAACCTACAGTAAACTTTATGAACCTTTGATTCGATAGGGATTGAGCCCCATTCAAAAAGCGAGTCTACGTAGGTTTCTGGGAGTGGTGGCAACCCTCTATATTGGGGTAGATGTGAAGGGCCAAAATAGTGTAAAAAATCATCTTTGAATTATAGGAGGTTCTTCCAGGTTTTTGGCAAAATTGTCAGTCTGGGAGAATCGTAACAACCTGGAAGCTTGCTTTTACTGGGAAGAGAAGGACCGGAGCTATTCCGCTGATATATTTAGGAGACGAGTGGCTTGAAGTGTTGGCCCAAACTGGAAGCAACCACCTAGGAGCAAGAGTATGGCAGTGGAGGCCGGTGGTCGGGCTACTTGTTTATTAGAGCTGGCTGAGTTGGTCGGAGGCCGGGTGGAATCGGCCTGTGGGATTGATCCTGGGAAGCTGATGATTTCTGGGGCAGCTCCTTTGGCTGAGGCGGGACCAGGACAGATTACTCTAGTAGATAGACCGGAGCGAGCGGAAGCGGCGCTGCAATCTGGAGCAGCAGCTGCTGTGGCACCGGAGGGGCTTTCGTCAGAGCGGTTACCGCTTCTGGTGGTTGCGGATCCTCATACGGCGTTTGCGAAGATTATTTGCTACTTTCGGCCTCCTCGGCAGTCGGTTCGGCGGGGGATTCATCCCACAGCGGTCATTGCTCCTAGTGCTCGGTTGGCAGAGGATGTAGAAATTGGTCCTTATGTCACCATCGGCGAAGAGGTGGAGATCGGTCCGGGCACGACGATTCATGCGGGTGTGCGGATCATGGACGGCGTCAAGATAGGGCCAGAGGTTACTATCTTTCCGAATGCCGTTTTGTATGAAAATACCGTCGTTGGCCCACGTTGCATTATCCATGCCGGGGCGGTCATTGGCGCCTATGGATTTGGTTATGTGTGCCAGCAGGGGCGATATCGGCTGGCAGCGCAGCTGGGCAATGTAGTCTTAGGGCCGGAGGTAGAAATCGGTGCTTGCACGACGATTGACCGTGGCACCTACGGTTCAACGGTCATCGGCGAAGGTACGAAGATTGACAATTTGGTAATGATTGCTCACAATTGCCGGATTGGTCGGCATAATATGATCTGCGCCCAAGTGGGGATTGCAGGGAGCTCGACGACTGGTGATCATGTGATTATGGCCGGACAGGTAGGTGTCAAAGATCATGTTCAGATTGGCGATGGAGCGGTGCTAGGGGCCATGTCGGGAGTAATTGCAGATGTGCCGCCTGGCGCCCGCATGGTGGGCATCCCAGCCACACCGGAATGGGAACAACGACTCAAACAGGTGGCCTGGACCAAGTTACCCGAAATGCGGCAGGAGTTTAAGCGGCTACAGGCGACGGTGGCCCGGCTTAGTGAACAATTGGAACTCCTTCATCAACGATTGAACCAAAAACCCACGGATTCGGATCGAGCTGTGGCCTAAGTGCGACTTTTGCCATATTTCCTAACTTGGTTGGTCTCTTGGAGTTACAGTAATTTTATCTCTTTGTTCACCAAATTTCCTAACTCTAATAATTACAAGGGGTTAGAGCTTTCTCCTTTGGGCCGGAGCCCACAAAAATGGCAAAACTTGCCCTGGAAGAGCCATGCTCTGAGTTCTTGTAAACTATTGGAGTTAGGAAGTCGGGTGGACAAAAGCAGATTTCGCCATAACTAGGAGAACCGAAAATAAGTTAGAGAAAATAGCAAAAGTCGAGCTAAAAGGCTGTGCTGAAATGGGATTTACACACACAGGGCCACTTTCCTGAATTCCCTAGAATCTCCAACGTGTTATTTTCTAGGACTGTCGATAGAAGAAGTGGTCCGTCGATTATCCCTCGAAGGAAACCTCAAAATTCCAGTTTCAGGCCAACTTCTCACGGGCCAGAAGAACCCAATCCTCACCACTACCCCCTTCCGGAAGCAAGGCCAAGCGAACGACGATGGCTCAAACGGCAAATGGAGCAACGGGTTTTAAATCTACCGGTACCAGCGGACCACTGGGTTTAGTGGCCGGTTGGGGGCGTTATCCGGTCTTTTTGGCCGAGGCCCTCCGGCGGGATGGTTACGAGGTCTATTGTGTGGGTGTCTGGGGGGAGGCGGATCCGGGGCTTGCAGAGAAATGTAAAAAGTTTCAGTGGATCGGATTAGGTAAACTCGGCCAAGCGATCCGTTTCTTCCAGCAGTACGGCGTCCGGCAGGTCCTGATGGCTGGCAAAGTCCATAAGACTCATCTGTTCCAGCCATGGGCCTGGGTCCGGCATTTTCCCGATTGGCATACGATCCGCTTGTTCATTCCCCACCTGCTTACTCGCCGGAAGGATTGTCGGGATGACACGATCCTGCGAGCCATTGTGGATGCTTTTGCCGCCGAAGGGATTCAGATCCGGCCCCCTACCGAGTTGGTGCCTGAGCTGCTTTTGGGACCGGGTCAACTGACGGATCGGGCGCCCACCCCTTGGCAATGGAAAGATATTCAGTTTGGGTGGCGCATAGCGAAACATATAGGTGCCTTGGATATCGGCCAGACGGTGGTCGTTAAAGACCAAGCCGTCTTGGCCGTCGAAGCCATCGAAGGTACCGACGCCTGTATCCGGCGTGCAGGTTCCCTTTGTCCGGCCGGGGGATTTACCGTCGTCAAGGTTGCCAAACCCCAGCAGGATATGCGATTCGATGTGCCGACGATTGGCTTAGGCACCTTAGAAAGCATCCGATCGGCCGGCGGAGCAGTGCTGGCTGTGGAAGCCCATCGTACCATCTTGGTGGAACACGACCAATTTCTCCGGCAGGCTAACCAGGCTCAATTGGTGGTGGTAGCCCTGGAGGCGTCGGCTATTTTGGATAGTCCGTCAGGGGGGATTGCCCTGGAGCCGATTGCAGAGTATCTTCAACATTCAATAAAGACATCTCCGGAGGCGCCTTGCCCATCGAGGGAAAGGTAGAAGACCTTGGCGCTGGAACTGGTAGTCCCGAACGGCGACGACGGTTCGGCGCCTTCCCGCCTCAGAATAGTCTCCTCTTCCATCCCGCCAAGCACTCGCCTGGGCAAAGCGACCTCCGGTTTTTTCTTGGGGAAGACTTCAGCTGCTGCCGCCCCCTACGTTTTGCAAGAACTATGTCTTTAATTCTCCTGAAAGCGGGAATCCAAAGAGCGACTTTGACCATCTCTGCTAAATTGCTTTGCTGCCAGGAGTTAAGATGTAATTATCATTTGTTCACCTAATTTCTTAACTCCAGCAGCAACTAAGAATTGGGGTGGATCTGTTGAAAGGCTGTCCGCACTCTGGGGAGATTTGGCCCATACTGGTCGGGTTTGCTTAAGTTTTAGTGGGTTTAGGCCTCCGACCGGAAAGGTTTTTCAACAGAGCCAGTTGGGATTATAGGACCAGGCGAACAATGGCAAAACTCGAGATAGCCTGAAATTCCAAACAATCCAGGTAAACATAAAAACGCTTTAATTTCTGCACTCAGTGGCGGGGATTCTGCCTCCGAAATGCTTGACTGGCTGCCACCGTGGTGTAAAATAATGATGAGTTTTTGTTTGTAGGTTGAGGTGGTTTTGTGGATTTTTGGAGGATAAACGATGGCACTACATTTGGAGCGGCGGGAGTTTTTGCAGTTGAGTTTGGCTGGTGTGGCGCTAGCTGGTATGCGCCGATGGAGTTTTGGGGCCGAGGCATCAGGTGCGCCAGTGATCACCAAATTAGTGAGCCCTGGCTGCCGTCGGTCCAAAGTGAAAATTGCACGGATTTTCATGGGGCGACCTGGTGCCCATTGGCCAGATCCTACCATGGACTTGGAAGCAGAGCGACGTTCGTATCTGGAAGCTTTCCAGAGTATGGCCGATCAAGTGGCGGATGTGGATTTTGCCGTCGATGAATTGGTCACTGAGCCCAAGCAGATCGAGCCTCTTAAAGAACAGATTGGCCAGTGCGACGGCATCCTAGCAATCCATCTGAGCATGGGGGTCCAAGGGATTATAGGGGCATTGTTAGCTACTGGTCGGCCCACCATGATTTTTGCCGCGCCATACTCCGGCCATGAATGGTCTGGGTGGGGTGCAATGCTTCGGCAGTCAGAACCACCGCGGTGTGATGTTATTTTAAGTGCGGACAAGAAAGACTTAGCTGTAGCCATCCGGCCCATTCGAGCGCTCCATCATCTGCGTGAAGCCAAGATCATCAATGTCACCACCCGCCCCACTACGCCATTCCACGACCAGATCAAAGAGAAGTTTGGCACCGAAATCAAACATATCGGTTTAGAGCCTGTGGTAGCTGCTTATGAAAAGGTTTCTGATCAAGAGGCTGAGGCAGAAACCCAACGGTGGATCGGCGGGGCTAAAAAGGTCGTAGAACCCAGCCGAGAAGATATTTTCCGCTCGTGCAAACTGGCCTTGGCCTTCGAGCGGCTGCTAGCCGAAGAAGATGCCACTGTACTGACGGTTGATTGCTACGGCACGATGTGGGACAAGACGATTAAGCTACCGGCGTATCCTTGCTTGGGCTTCTCACGGCTCAATAGCATCGGTCTGGGTGGCATTTGCGAATCGGATCTTCGCAGTGCGATGACGCATATTATTTTCCAGGGCTTGGTAGGTCGCCCCGGTTTTATCAGTGATCCGACTGTGGACCAATCCAATAACGCAATCATCCTGGCCCATTGTATGGGATCGGTGAAAATGGCCGGGCCTAACACACCCGATCTGCCCTACCAAATCCGAACCGTTATGGAGCGACAAGAGGGTGTTACCCTACAGGTGTTCATGCCAAAAGGGGAACGGGTTACCCAGGCCTGGCTGGTCGATCCGAATACCATCGTCTATTTTACCGGTGAGATCATCGATGCCCCAGATCTGCCACGCGGTTGCCGAACGAAGATTGTTGTCCGCGTCGATGGTGATGTAGAAAAGCTCTGGCGGAACTGGGACTACGGCCTGCATCGCTCCACAGTGCTGGGCGATATTGTCAAAGACCTAGAGCGGTTCTGTCGATTGGCCAAGGTGAAACTAATTAACGAATTGGCCTAACCGGTTGATTGTCCGGTGCCATTTTTCCAAAAATATTGGGGAGGCTTGCTCACCAGAGAGCAGGTCTCCCTTTTTCTTTGATCGAACGGTGGTAAGATGAGGCTGGACCGCCTGTTGAGGGCGATCCTAAAGCTGTTGGGTTCCTTTCTAGGAAAGCCGGTTCTGATGAGTGCAGAAAAGCGACTTCAGGAGCTAGGATTGCTGTTACCGCCGGCTCCGGAGGCGAAGGGATTGTATCGGCCGGTGGTGATTGTAGGTCAGTGGGCATTTACATCGGGACATTTATCCATGGATGCCGAGGGCCGGCTGCTCACTGGCCGTCTAGGAGCGGATATCAATATAGAGGCAGGGCAACAGGCTGCCCGATGGGCAGGACTGAATCTTCTAGCCTCCCTTCGGCAAGCTCTGGGTAGCCTGGACCAGGTCCGGCGGGTGGTAAAACTAACCGGTTTTATCCAATCGACGCCGGACTTCCAGCAGCACCCGGCAGTGCTAAACGGCTGTAGTCAACTGTTGGCCGATCTGTTCGGCACCGAAGCAGGGATTGGAGTCCGCTCTGCCATTGGTGCCTCGTCCCTGCCGTTAGGGGCTGCCGTCGAAGTAGAAGCTCTGGTGGAAATCCTCCCGTAACTATTCTGGTCAATAAATAGAAACTTCCGAATGTTAAAGCACAGCAGCCCCCACAATTTTTCCCTAGATTCTCTATATGTTACAAATTCACAAAGTGTCTCTAACAAAATGAGCTTTTTATACCCCCTCGAAGGGAGTAGTTGGTACTTTTTCTATTCCAATCCTTCTTATTCCCATTTTCCGAACATTTTTCTAGGCATGGGAAGCGCCTAGAGTGTGGCTGATGTTTTGTGGTCAATTTAGGGAAGTGGATGAAAATAGGTAGCCTCCAGCATCGAACCGTTCCCCCTAAGTAGGTACTACAGGCCAAGAGGCATTTGAAGGTGGTAGCCCCCTATCTTCGAAGCAAAAAGGGAAGGAAAGGGGGTTTTCTATCGGGAAGGTGTTATGCAAAGCTGGTTTTCCGGGATCGAAACCTATTTTATCTATAGGAACCTCTGCATAATTCAGAGCATATATTTTTTATACTATTTTTTCCCATCATATCTGGCCCAATATATAGGGTGCTAGCCCTGCTAACACGCTATATATGGTAGGTGTTTGGATGCGGGAGCCAAATGCCTACCGAATCAGAAGTTCATGAAGTTCACTATATGTTCAGGGTTTTGCAGA